>NZ_JAUJWZ010000005.1:0-330351 GCF_031931925.1 Pseudomonas sp. rhizo66 | reverse complement strand
TTGCTATCGAAACCTACGCAACTCATTGAATCTCAAGGAGTTTTCCGTTTCGACTGCGCCGGAAGTGGGGCGAATTATAGACATCCTGAATCTGCCGTCAACCGTTAATTTCGCTTTTCTCGCAAAACCTGCTTTTTAGCCAACAAACGCGGAATCCGACGCATCACTGGCGGAATACGCAGCACCAGAAGCACCGCGCCTACAAAGGCATAGATCGCCCACTCCTCCAGATCAGCGCGCACGATCCACAACATATGCAGCAACCCCAGCCCCAGAATCACGTACACCAACCGATGCAGCTTCTTCCAGCGCGAACCTAAACGACGCTGACTGTAGCGATTTGACGTCACCGCCAGCGCCAGCAGTCCAAGAAAACCCAATGCCCCCACTATTATGTAGGGCCGCTTGCGTAACTCGACCGCCAGTTGCGACCAATCGAAGCCGAGAATAAATGCCATATAGCTGCACAGGTGCAAAACCACATACGCAAAACACCAGAGGCCCAGCTGTCGGCGCACTGCAATCCACCCTGCCCACCCGGTTAGCTTTTGCATCGGTGTCATGCTCAGGGTGATCAACAACAACACCAACGTTCCCAAGCCCAGCCGATCCACCAGCACTTTGCCAGGATCAGGCCCGAGCAAATCCCCGAGCGCCTGGTACAACCACAGCATCGGCCAGACTGCCGCCGCAATGAAAACGCCTATACGCCAATACGGGAATCGCATCAGTAGTTCTTCCGCAAATCCAGCCCTGTATATAAAGAAGCGACTTCATCCGAGTAGCCGTTGAACATCTGCGTATCCCGCACATTTGGCTTGAACAGACTGTTTGGCAATCGCCGCTCCCGCGCTTGGGTCCAGCGCGGGTGATCAACCGTCGGGTTCACGTTCGCGTAGAAGCCGTACTCATCCGCAGCAATGCTTTGCCAGGTTGTCTTCGGCTGCTCGCTGACCAGACTGATACGGACGATGGACTTAACGCTCTTGAAGCCATACTTCCACGGCACCACCAAGCGCAGAGGTGCGCCGTTCTGATTCGTCAGCTCGCGGCCATACATGCCCACCGCCAGAATCGCTAAAGGATTCATTGCTTCATCCAGTCGCAAGCCTTCTACATAAGGCCAATCGATCAGGGCAAACCCGGAACGCTGGCCGGGCATGCTCTTGGGATCCTGCAAGGTTTCAAAACGGATGTATTTGGCCTTGGACGTTGGCTCCACCTGCTTGAGCAGCGCTGAGATTGGAAAGCCGATCCACGGAATGACCATCGACCACGCCTCGACACAGCGCAAACGATAGATACGCTCTTCCAGTTGGTACGGCTTCATGAAGTCTTCCAGCGCATAGCGTCCTGGCTTACCGACCTCCCCGTCCACCACGACACTCCACGGTTCGGTTTTCAGCGAGCCGGCATTTGCCGCTGGATCGCCCTTGTTGGTACCGAACTCGTAGAAGTTGTTGTAGTGAGTGGCGTCCTTATAAGGCGTGATCGCCTCATCCTTGACGTTGACGGCGCCCCATTTAGTAGAAGGAAGTTTCTCGGCGAACCATGCGGGAGCCTTGCCCGGCTCGACATCGGCATACCGCGCCGCATCGTCGGCGTTGGCCCAGCGCGGCAGGCTACTGACGGCGATACCGGCAGCAGTGGCCCCCAGCAATTGGCGGCGAGAGAGATAAATGGATTCAGGCGTAACATCCGACTCGTGGCAGTCGGACGCTTTGGGGACTTTGATCAACATGGCAACTCCGCAGCTTTGGAGGACAGATGCACCCATAGACTGCGGAGTATGCGGGAAATTACATCACTCGGCTTTTTTGTGCCGACGAAGATGCAACAGGTACTGAACCGGACCGGATGCCGCGTAAGCGAGGAATACCAGCAGCAGAATGCGCGGTGGATCGCTGAACACCACGGCGAACACCAACACCACCGCAAGGATGGCCACGAACGGCACGCGCCCTTTCAGATCCAGCTCTTTGAAGCTGTTGTACTTGATGTTGCTGACCATCAGCATGCCGGCAGCCGCCACCATCAACGCGACCAGGAACGACATCTTCGAACCCTGAATCCCGTAATCGCTGAATGCCCAGACAATCCCTGCCACCACACCAGCAGCCGCCGGACTGGCCAGACCAATGAAATAGCGCTTGTCCGCCGTACCGACCTGGGTGTTGAAACGCGCCAGACGCAACGCTGCGCCTGCCACATAGATAAAGGCGACCATCCAGCCAACCTTGCCCATGTCGCCCAATGCCCAACCAAAGGCCAGTAACGCCGGCGCGACACCGAAAGCAACCATGTCCGACAGCGAGTCGTACTCGGCACCGAAGGCACTTTGCGTATTGGTCATGCGCGCGACACGGCCGTCGAGACCATCGAGCACCATGGCGACAAAAATCGCGATCGCGGCGAACGCGAAATACTTGCTCGCGTTCGCCGAATCGCCGGCGCTCAACGCGGCCTGGGCGCTCATCGAGTTGATGATGGAGTAAAACCCTGCGAACAGGTTCGCAGTGGTGAACAGATTCGGCAGCAGATAGATACCACGATGCCGGACTTTACGACCTTCTGCGTCGTGCCCTTCCTCGATGTGTTCATCGATGGGCAGCAGGCTTTCGGCGTCAGAAGCCTTGTTCGGCTCTTCGGGACGTTCGCTCATGGACATTACCTTGCAACGGTTTGGAGAAAATTCGACAGAGGCTTGAGGACGACAGTTCGGCCACAAACGATGCAGCTTTATACCAGAACCACCGCCTCAAACGAAAAAACGCGGCCGAGGCCGCGTTTTTTCGTACAAGGGACGACTTAGTTTTTGGCTTTGTCGACGATCTTGTTGGCACCGATCCACGGCATCATGGAGCGCAGTTGCTCGCCGATGACTTCGATACCGTGAGCGGCGTTGTTACGACGCTTGGCGGTCATCGAAGGGTAGCCGGTTGCGCCTTCGCTGATGAACATTTTGGCGTATTCACCGTCCTGAATACGTTTCAGGGCGTTGCGCATGGCCTGACGGGATTCGGCGTTGATGACTTCCGGGCCGGTCACGTACTCGCCGTACTCGGCGTTGTTGGAGATCGAGTAGTTCATGTTGGCGATACCGCCTTCGTACATGAGGTCAACGATCAGCTTCAGTTCGTGCAAGCACTCGAAGTAGGCCATTTCTGGCGCGTAGCCAGCTTCAACCAGGGTTTCGAAACCGGCTTTTACCAGCTCAACAGTACCGCCACACAGAACGGCTTGTTCGCCGAACAGGTCGGTTTCGGTCTCGTCCTTGAAGGTGGTTTCGATGATGCCGGTACGACCGCCACCAACGCCAGCAGCGTAGGACAGTGCAACGTTTTTGGCGTTGCCCGAGGCGTCCTGGTAGATCGCGATCAGGTCAGGGATACCGCCGCCCTTCACGAACTCGGAACGTACGGTGTGGCCCGGGGCTTTCGGCGCGATCATGATCACGTCGAGGTCGGCACGCGGAACAACCTGGTTGTAGTGAATCGCGAAGCCGTGGGAGAAGGCCAGGGTGGCGCCTTTCTTGATGTTCGGCTCGATTTCGTTCTTGTACAGCGAGGACTGGAACTCGTCCGGGGTCAGGATCATGACCAGGTCGGCAGCCGCAACAGCGGAAGCAACGTCGGTCACTTTCAGGCCGTGAGCTTCAGCTTTGGCAACGGTAGCCGAACCTTTACGCAGACCAACGGTAACGTCGACACCGGAGTCTTTCAGGTTGCACGCTTGGGCGTGGCCCTGGGAACCGTAACCGATGATGGCAACTTTCTTGCCCTGGATGATCGACAGGTCGCAGTCTTTATCGTAGAAAACTTTCATGAATTTCCCCTATATATCCAGGCCGTTCAGGCCATTCGCTAATTTGGTTTAGATGCTGAGTACTTTGTCGCCGCGGGCAATGCCGGTCACGCCGCTACGGACGGTTTCCAGAATCGATGCGGTGCCGATGGACTGAATGAAGCTGTCGAGCTTGTCGCTGGTACCGGTCAACTGAACGGTATACACGCTGGCACTGACATCGACGATCTGTCCACGGTAAATATCGGTGGTGCGTTTGATCTCGGCGCGCTGGGCGCCAGTGGCCTTGACCTTGACCAGCATCAGTTCGCGCTCGATGTGAGCACTTTCCGAGAGGTCCACCAGCTTGACCACTTCGATCAGCTTGTTCAGGTTTTTGGTGATCTGCTCGATGATTTCATCGTGGCCAACGGTGGTCAGCGTCAGACGCGACAGGGTCGGGTCTTCGGTCGGGGCCACGGTCAGGCTTTCGATGTTGTAGTTGCGCTGCGAGAACAGGCCGACTACGCGAGACAAAGCGCCGGGTTCGTTTTCCAGAAGCAAGGAAATAATGTGCCGCATGATTAAGTACGCTCCGTCTTGCTCAGCCACATATCGCGCATCGAGCCGTCTTTGATCTGCATCGGATAGACGTGCTCGCTGGTGTCGACCGAAATATCGATCACGACCAGGCGATCCTTCATGGCGAACGCTTCTGCCATCTTCGACTTCAAATCTTTCGATTCGGTGATGCGTACGCCAACGTGGCCGTAGGCTTCAGCCAACTTGACGAAGTCAGGCAGCGATTCCATGTAGGAGTGCGAGTGACGGCTGCCGTAGCTCATGTCCTGCCACTGACGAACCATCCCCAGAACACCGTTGTTCAGGATGACGATTTTTACTGGCAAGCCATATTGCAGGCAGGTCGACAGTTCCTGGATGTTCATCTGGATACTGCCTTCGCCGGTGACGCAGGCAACGTCGTCATCCGGGAAGCTCAACTTGATGCCCATGGCCGCCGGGAAACCGAAGCCCATGGTGCCCAGACCACCGGAGTTGATCCAGCGATTCGGCTTGTTGAACGTGTAGTACTGCGCAGCGAACATCTGGTGCTGGCCCACATCGGAAGTGATAAAGGCATCGCCCTTGGTCACTTCGCAGAGGGTTTCGATCACGGTCTGCGGTTTGATCATGCTGCCGTCGCCCTTTTCATAAGGGAACAGGCCGCGATCACCGCGCCACTCATCAACCTGCTTCCACCAACTGGCCACGGACTCCTTGTTCGGGGTCTCGCCGATTTCCTTGAGGATCGCAACCATTTCGGTCAGGACGCTCTCGACCGGACCCACGATTGGCACGTCAGCCTTGATGGTCTTGGAAATCGAAGCCGGGTCGATGTCGATGTGAATGATCTTGGCATTCGGGCAGAACTTCGCCGCGCCGTTGATCACGCGATCGTCGAAACGCGCGCCAACCGCGAGGATCACGTCAGCATGGTGCATCGCCAGGTTGGCGGTGTAGCTGCCATGCATGCCGAGCATGCCGATGAACTGACGATCAGTACCCGGGAAACCGCCCAGGCCCATCAGCGTGTTGGTCACGGGCAGGTTGAGCATCTTCGCCAGTTCGGTCAGCGGTGCGGAACCGTTGCCGAGGATTACGCCGCCACCCGAATAGAGCACTGGACGCTTGGCCGCCAGGAGCATTTCTGCCGCCTTGCGGATTTGCCCGGAGTGACCGCGAACGGCCGGGCTGTAGGAACGCAGCTTGGCTTTCTTCGGGAAGATGTATTCGAACTTCTCGGCCGGGTTGGTCATGTCTTTCGGGATATCGACCACGACCGGGCCCGGACGACCGGATTGCGCCAGGTAGAAGGCCTTCTTCATGACTTCCGGGATTTCCGAGGCGTGCTTGATCATGAAGCTGTGCTTCACGATCGGCCGGGAGATACCGATCATGTCGGTTTCCTGGAACGCGTCGGTGCCGACCATGGTGCTTGGCACCTGACCGGAAATGATCACCATCGGAATCGAATCCATATAGGCCGTGGCGATACCGGTGATGGCGTTTGTGGCGCCTGGACCGGAAGTCACCAATACCACGCCGGCTTTACCGGTGGCACGGGCGTAGCCGTCAGCCATATGGGTTGCCGCTTGTTCGTGACGAACCAGGATGTGAGTCACTTCCGGTTCTTTGAACAGGGCATCGTAAACATGCAGGAGAGCACCACCCGGGTACCCGTAGATATATTTGACGCCTTCGTCACGCAAAAAGCGGACGAGCATCTCACCGCCAGATAAAAGCTCCACGTTGTTCACCTCTAAAACGCCAGAATACCGCCCACGAAAAATGGGACGGGTCTTAATAGGTTTACTTCTCGGCAGAGCATGAGCGACGGTGGTCGCCGACTACGTCAGCACTGACTGAGCAAGTATTGGGATCGTCCCAAGTGTTGCGGGCCTTTCCCACCCAGCGCGAGGTAACGCGTTGCGGGTGTAACAGGTCGGCGCGGATGTGCGCCTCATGATCTACCGAGTGGGTCTGCTTCTGGCAGTCCCTCTACAGCGGACTTTGGATTCTTCTGTTTCGCCCTCTCCAAGTCAAGCCGTCTATGTGGTTAATTGTGGGTAAGCACATGAGAACGCAAGAAAAAACCTGAAAACCGCTACTCTGTTAGTGTCAATTGCGCACTTTTGCCAAGGATTCAGCATGCGAACGCTCCTTCTTACTCTGCTGATCGGCCTCAGCCCCTGGTGTTCGGCCGCTCAAATTTACAAATGGGTCGATGCCCAAGGTGTCACGCACTTCGATGCGCACCCGCCACAAGGTCAGCCGGCCACCACGGTGCAAACGCCCTCCTCGCCCGCGCCGAAACCTGCAGCGATGCCTGGCAGCGGCGCACTGGGCGATCAGAAAGCTATCGACGACAAGGTGAAGAAACAGGTAGCCGAGCAGCAGGCGCAGCTCAAGGCGTTTTGCGAGCAGGCACGGACGAACCTTGCGCAATTGCAAAACAATCCGCGTCTGAGGGAGGAAGTGGAGGGACAGTTGCGGAGGCTGGATGATGCCCAGCGACAGGAACGCATTGTCGAGGCGCAGAAACAGATAGCCGAGAATTGCCAATAGGCATCTGCAGGACTGTGGGAGCTGTCGAGTGAAACGAGGCTGCGCTCTTTTGACTTCAAAGATCAAAAGAGCGCAGCCTTCGGCAACTCCTACACAGAATCGGTACTAGCGCGAGGCAGTGATCAGCAGGTCAAACTCTTTGAGCAGCACCTGAAGCTGACGATCCTTGCCACCCAGATTGCGCTGGGCGAAGACCATTTCTGCCATTTCCTGAATACCCGAGGCACTCGGCAACGGCAGATCCTGCTCAAGAATCATCTTCATGCGTGGCAGGAAGATCCATTGCAGCCATTGCTCGAAGTCGAGCGTATCGACCGAAAACGGCTCGACACTGTTCAACGCTTCCGCCGACGGCTGCACTTCGTCCCACCAGCCTTGCGTACGCAGTTCACGCTCGATCAGCAATAGCTGGTCGGCGATTTGCGGGAAACGGGCATCCATCACAGCGAAACCCTGGCCTTCTGACGGGCCTGAGCGGCGCCGGCGGAATCGCCTTGTTTCTCGCGGGACTGGGCGATGATTTCCCACAGGTTGGCTTGCAGGTCCGGGCGGCCGTTGGCCATGGTCAGCGCACGACGGGCGAACTGCTCGGCTTGCGGCGCGTCACCTTGAGCCATGCGCACCTGCGCCAGACGATAAAGCACTTGCGGCTCACGTGGCGCGACACGCTGGGCACGCTCCAGGCTGGACGACGCACCGTTCAGGTCGCCACCGGCCTGTTGCTGTTGCGCGGTGGTCAACAAAGCGAGGACCGGACCGTCCAGTTGCTCATCGGCCGACAGACCGCCGCCACTGCTGGCCGAAGGAATGCCGCTCGGCGTCGATGGCATGCTGTAGCTGCCGGAGTTGATCGGTGCCGACTCAACTGCCGAAGGGTTGTAAGGCCCCGGAGTAATGCCGCCGGACGCCGGACCCGGCACGATTGGCGAAGTACTGATCGGCGCGGAAGTCGTCGCGCCGCCACCCGGCACCATCACCACCACGCCAGTGTCACCTTGCGGAATCGCCTGAGTCTGGCCCTGCGCAGGACGCTTGACCGTCGTTTGACGGAAACCGCCATTGGCCGAAATACGTTCGCTGTTGGACACCGCAGTACCGGAATCGACCACCGGGATCGAACCACGTTGTACGGTAGAGCAGCCGCTGAGCAAAGCCACGGCGGTCACCGCTGGAATCAACCACTTGTTCACTTGAAACCCTCTTTGCTTAATTCATCCAGCCCTTGACCCAATCCATCACCGACTCGCCGGAGGCAGGCGTTTCGCCCGCACACGCGGCGCCGGGTGGCGGTTCGCTGCCGCGAATATACGGCATCTGCACCGCCCCTGGGCAGTTGGCATCGGAGCCCTGCCCGGTACGCGAATCGACCCATGCCTGCACGACGTTGTCCGGTTGCGGCATGTCCAGCGGCAGCGGATCGGCCTTGCGCATGAAACTGGTCCAGACCTGCAGCGCACCGGTGGCACCGGTGAAGGGTGTCTTGCCGTTGTCATCACGACCCAGCCAGACCACCGCCAGCAGATCCTGGCTGAAACCGGCAAACCAGCTGTCACGGGAATCGTTACTGGTACCGGTCTTGCCCGCCAGCGTCAGAGTCTTGGGCAACACGTTATAAACCGAGCTGCCGGTACCTTCACGCATCACGCGCTGCATGGCGTTCTGGATCAGATAGATGGACGCCGGATCGAAACGCTGCTCGATCTGGAACGGATAACGCTTGAGCGGTTCGCCCTCGGCTGTCAGTACGCTGCGAATGCCGCGCATCGGCGTATTGAAACCACCATTGGCCAGCGTCTGGTACATGGTCGCCACTTCGATCGGCGTCATGCCGCCGGCACCGAGCAACATCGATGGAAATGCCGGAAATTCGCGAGTCACACCCAGACGACCCAAGGTCTTGAGCACATTCGGCACGCCCACCTCCAGACCCAGTCGCGAAGTCGACAGGTTGTAGGAATGTGCCAGCCCCTGATAGAGGAACACAGTGCCGTGGGAGCGGCGATCGTAGTTCTGCGGCTTCCACACCTGACCGTTCCCGCCTTTGACCGACAAAGGGTCGTCCGACAGCCAACTGGTCAGGGTGTACTGGCTCGGTTTCTCCAGTGCGGTCAGATACACCGCCGGCTTGATCAACGAGCCGATCGGGCGCACGGCATCCAGCGCACGGTTGAACCCGGCATAACTGGCCTGACGGCTGCCGATCATCGCCTGGACTTCGCCGGTTTCCGGATTGGTCACGACCATCGCCGCTTCCACATCATCAGAACCTTTGCGCCCGGCCAGACGTTTGAAGGTGTCGTTGACCGACGCTTCAGCCTTCATCTGCAGGATCGGGTCGAAACTGGTGAAGATGCGCAGGCCTTCTTCGGTCAAGTCTTCGTCGCGGTAATCTTCACGCAACTGGCGTTTGACCAGATCGATAAAGCCCGGGAAGGAACTGTCGGCGAGCTTGCCGCGCGTGGTCACACCCAATGGCATTTTCTTCGCCGCTTCGACCTGTTCGGCCGTCGCCACGCCCTGCTGCTCAAGCACGTCGAGCACCAGGTTACGCCGCTCCAGCGCACGCTCCGGGTTGCGACGCGGGTTGTAGTAGGACGGGCCTTTGACCATACCTACCAGCATCGCCACCTGATGCAGTTTCAGCTCGGACAATGGCTGACCGAAGAAGAACTGGCTGGCCAGACCGAAACCGTGCACCGCACGCTGACCGTCCTGCCCGACAAAGACTTCGTTGAGGTAGGCCTCAAGGATTTCCTTTTTGTCGTAATGCAGTTCCAGCAGCATCGCCATCATCGCTTCGGTGAGCTTGCGGGTCAGGCTGCGTTCGTTGGTCAGGTAGAAGTTTTTCACCAATTGCTGGGTCAGCGTACTGCCGCCCTGCGTCATCTTGCCGCCCGAGGTGTTGACCCAGATAGCCCGGGCAATCGACTTCGGCGACACGCCCCAGTGGCTGTAGTAATCGCGATCCTCAACAGCGACCAGGGTTTCGAGCAGATACGGTGGCACCTGATCGAGCTTGATCAGAATGCGGTCTTCGAGGTTCTTCGGATAAATACCGCCGATCATCAGCGGCTCGAGGCGCACCACGGACAATTTCGAACCGTTGGTCGCCGACAGCTCAGCCACATAATCGCCAGAGAAACGCACGCGCACCGGCTGCGGTTTCTCCAGGCCTTCATAGAACTGGAAGCCACGAGTGTTCAGATCGACGGTATTGCCGTTCACCGCTGCGGCACCGGGGCCATTGCTCACGGCTTCGCGGCGATAGCCGAGGGCATCGAGCTCGGTAAGGAAATCGTCCTTGCTGAGCTTTTGTCCGACGAACAGCTCGAGCGGGCGCGCGTAAACCTTGGCCGGGATGGTCCAGCGCTTGCCGGAGAACTTCTCCTGCACCACGGCATCGAGGTAAACGGCGAAGCCGGCCAGCACGACAAGGCCGACCAGACTGAGTTTAATGGCCCAGCTCAACCATGGGCTGAGGCCCTTGGAGGGTGGTTTTTTCTTGGTACGGGGAGATCGAGTTCGAGTCATGGCGGCGGATTATACGCACTTTATTCATCCTCAACAGGAGCGCTCCGAGGTTTGCGTCAGGCTGGCGAGCGGCCATAATGGCCACCTCGAATTTCCCCCAGTCTCTGAAGGATCGCCCGTGAGCCAGTCACTGATCGCTGCCCTGCAAAACCCGGCCCTCTACCCGCACCCTGTCGAAGGGTTTCAGGTCATCGAAACCCATATCTCGTGGGTGATCCTCACCGGTCCCTTCGCTTATAAAGTGAAGAAGCCGGTCAATTTCGGCTTCCTCGACTTCACCGGCCTTGAGTCGCGCGCACATTTCTGCGCGGAAGAGCTGCGTTTGAACCAGCGTCTGACCGATGATTTGTATCTGGAAGTGTTGCCAGTCACCGGCAGCGTTGAAGCACCGCAACTGGGTGGCGAAGGTCCGGCCATCGAATACGTACTGAAAATGCGCCAGTTCCCGCAGAGCGGTTTGCTCAGCACCTTGCAAGCCAACGGCGAGCTGACGACTCAGCACATCGACGAGATGGCCGAGCAGATCGCACGCTTCCACCTCAGCGCGCCAAAAGTCCCGGCCGAACACGATGCCGGCACCCCGGACAGTGTGATGGCGCCGGTCTCGCAAAATTTCGAACAGATCCTGCCGTTCCTCAGCGACAAAAACGATTTGCTGCAACTCGAAGCATTGAAAGCCTGGGCCGAAAGCAGCTTCGAACGTCTCAAGCCGCTGTTCGCCAAGCGCAAGAGCGAAGGTTTCACCCGTGAATGCCACGGCGATATCCACTTGGGCAACGCCACCGTCATCGACGGCAAAGTGGTGATCTTCGACTGCATCGAGTTCAACGAACCGTTCCGCTTCACCGACGTCTGGGCCGACACCGGGTTCCTCGCGATGGACCTGGAAGACCGTGGCCTGAAATCCCTGGCGCGCCGCTTCATCAGCCAGTACCTGGAACTGACCGGCGACTATCAAGGCCTGGAAGTGCTCAACTTCTATAAAGCCTACCGCGCCCTGGTACGCGCCAAGGTTGCCCTGTTCAGCATGCCGGCGGACGCGACCCCGGTGCAGCGCGCCACCACCCTGCGCCAGTACCGCAACTACGCCAACCTGGCCGAAAGCTACAGCACCATTCCATCGCGCTTCATGGCAAT
Organism: Pseudomonas sp. rhizo66; assembly: GCF_031931925.1. NCBI lineage: Bacteria > Pseudomonadati > Pseudomonadota > Gammaproteobacteria > Pseudomonadales > Pseudomonadaceae > Pseudomonas > Pseudomonas sp. rhizo66. The sequence goes on along the minus strand of NZ_JAUJWZ010000005.1, from coordinate 318,774 downwards.
CACCCACGGCGTTTCCGCTGTCGGCAAGAGCCACGTGGCCATGCGTCTGGTCGAAGCACTGGGCGCGATCCGCCTGCGCTCGGATGTCGAGCGCAAGCGCCTGTTCGGTGAGCAAACCGTCGCCAACGACGTGCAGGCCGGCATTTACAGTGCCGACGCCAGCGCTGCGACCTATGCACGCCTGCATGAAATCGCCGAAGTGATCCTGCACGCTGGTTTCCCGGTGGTGATCGACGCGACTTACCTCAAACGCGAGCAACGCGACAACGCGGCGACCGTCGCCGAAGCCACCGGCACGCCATTCCTGATCCTCGACTGCAACGCACCACAAGCGGTGATCGAGAGCTGGCTGGCGATCCGTCAGGCCGACCAAAAGGATCCGTCCGACGCCACCCTGGCCGTGATCGAAGCGCAACAGGCCAATCGTGAAGCGCTGACGCCGGAAGAAATCCTGCGCAGCAAACGCGTACAGACCAATGAATCCGGCACGCTGGACACCGTGGTTGCGCAGATCCGTCAGCGCCTGCCAGGCCTGTAAGAAACTATTTCGGCCGTGAAGCCCTCGCTTGCTTCACGGCCGTCAAATAGTGGCACTATACTGGCGTCATAAAACCAACGGTGATATGACATGAGCCAGCCGAAACTTCTCGACACCCCGCTGTATGCCTTGCTGCACAAAGACGACATCGCAGGCTTTAACAAAGAACGCCCACAGGATGGCCCAATCGACATGGTCGGCGGTGATTTCCGTGGTCTGGATTTGCGTGAACTGAATGCCGATGGCGTGGATTTCCGGGACGCGTACTTCCGTTCCGCCGATTTGCGTGGCATCGATTTCCGCAACGCGTCGCTGGAAGGCGCGAGCCTGGCGCACGCACAGATTTCCGGGGCGTACTTCCCGCCGGAGCTGAGTGCTGACGAGATTCTGATGTCGATGAATTTCGGTACGCGCCTGCGTTATCGCACTCGCTGACAGTTCTTTTGCCTCTCTGACACAACGCCCCCCTCCTGTGGGGCTTGCCCGCGAAGGCGGAGTGTCAGTGACCCTGATCGTGAAAGTCATACCGCTTTCGCGAGCAGGCTCGCTCCCACATTTGCTATGTGTTCTCTCCCGCCTTTCTGCCTTCGCAGGCCTTTCAAGCGCCCTTTCTTAGAAGCGTTTGCGTTGAATCCGACCAAACAACCACGCTTTTCCTACTGATGGCTACACTCCTGAGAAGCTCGCCAACGCACCATTCGGCCGTCGCAAGGAGGCTTGATGAATGATGAACTGCAACACCTGAAGAATCTTGGCAAGACGTCGGCGCAATGGCTGCATGCCGTGGGCATCCACAGCGCCTCGGACTTGCGTCGCCTGGGCGCGGTGGACGCCTACCGGGCCGTGCGCACCCGCGGTTTTCGCGCATCGAAGGTGTTGTTGTATGCGATCGAGGGCGCACTGATGGATGTGCACTGGAATGACATCCCCGCCGAACGCAAAGACGCCCTGAACAAACAGCTCGAAGCCATTTCCTCGCGCCACAAGAATTGAACGGGCACAGACCGTCATGTATTTACTGGGGGAACAATCGGCCTGGGCCGATGCCTTGATCAACCGTTTGCAGAGCTTGCCCGCCCTGTGGCTGCGCGATTTGACGCCTTGCGGGCCGGTGCTGGAACTGCAAGCGGCGGATGATTTGCTGGCGCAGTTACCTGCCGACCAGTTGTTTCTGCTCAATGAAGGGGTGATCAACGGCTGTCTCGGCGCCCGTCCGCTGTTTTATTGGCAGGACGGCGATTTGATCGGCCTTCAGCGAGGTGAGGACTGGGCCGATTGCCGGTTGTGCAGTGACGGTACGTTACTGCTGACGCCCTATCGGCGCCGTGAGGTTTTCCAGCATGTGTATGCCGACGCGCATCGGGCGGACCAGTTTCTGGAGTATCTGCTGGGGCAGATGGCAATCCTCGCCCATGCCGTCGCGGAACTGAAACCGCGCGAGTTTCGCAGCACCAATGGCTTCAAACGGGTCGAGGCGGGTGAAACCCTGATCAACCAGGGGGACGCAGCTGATCACGTGTTCGTGATCATCGACGGGCATGCCGAAGCGTTTGTCGACGGGCATAAGGTGGGAGATGTGGCCAAGGACGAAATCTTCGGGGCGATGGCCGTGTTTACCGGCGAGCCGCGCAATGCCACGGTAATCGCCCGCGAACCGAGCACGGTGATGCTGATTCCCGGTGATCAATTTTTAAGCATGACACGCACCAATCCGAAGATAGCCCACAGCCTCATCGAGAGCATGGCGCGGCGGATCGGCCAGTTGAATCGGCAGATCACGCAAATGACGCTCGACTGAACGCCGAGATTAAAAGCCTTTGTTTGCGGGGCGTGCCGGCCATTTTCCAGGCGATTTCACAGAAATAGGAAATCAATGGTTGACGCGGTAATGAGAATCGCTATGATTATCACAACTGGTCGCGAGATCAGTCGATATTCTGAAAAGCCCTTGGTTCGGACTCTCAGATTATCTCCTCATCAGGCTAATCACGGTTATTTGACCCGGTTTTTACCGGGTCTTTTTTTTGCCTGTGAAAAAGTCATTTGCCGAACTGTTTACGCATCTGCTCGCAGTAATCCTGCTTTGGCATGGCAGGCGTGTACCAAACGTAGTCGGCCATCGCAGCAGTCACTTCGGCGCCCTGCTCTGCCAGCATCAGCACGGTGGGTGCCTGGACGGCGCCCAGATCCACAACATGCAGCGGCACGCCAACATCTTTACGCGCATGCCACGCACCGGCCAACAGGATTGAAGGTGAAGGCGCCACCAACAGACGCTCTGCCATGCGCCGATCACGTTGTTGCTGAACGGCCAGCATCGCCGGCATCTGTGATTCGGGCAGCAGGCCACAGTGGGAATCGCTGATCTGCTCCAGCAAAACGGCTTTCACGGATTCCGTATTGCTGCGCGTCCCCTTTAACACCGGCGGATCGCGATAGAAGGTGCGGATTTCAGCGCTATCCAGATTCGCCGCCAGCAGTGGATACGGCTGAGTCAGCGCGAAGCGGACAATCGGCCCATAGAGATTCCAGTCCCAGCCGTCCTCCCAGGCCAATGCGCCGGGCACGTCCGCGGGCAGCGTAGTCGCCTGGCGCAATTGATCAACCCGAGGCTGCTGATCCGGTGTGAGCATTTCCAGTAGCAGACTGCCCTGCGGCCGCTGCCCAGCGAGCGAGCGCAACAGCCACAATTGCGCGGTGTGATGATCGGCGTTGTCATGCTGCTCACCGATGATCAGCCGCTCAGGCTCGGCAAGACGCGTCAGTAACTGCTGCGCCGTCAGCACCTGACCGCTGGCCAGGTCGCGAATCTCGCCACTGATCGGCGGTGGCGCCGCAACATGCTGACACCCCGCAAGCAACATCACCGCCAACAGCAACACCCCACGCATGCCATCACCTCAATGATCCTGTCAGCGGGCGATGATCAACGGATGCCCGCGCTCCGGGTGCGGCTGCACCAACACTTCGAGACCGAACACGGCCTGGAGTGTTTCCGGACGCAAAACCTGCTGCGGTGTATCCAGCGCCACCGGGCGCCCGCCTTCCAGCAGCAGAATGCGATCACAATAACGCGCCGCCAGATTCAGATCATGCAGGATCACCAACACCGCCGCGCCACGATCGGCAAACTCGCGCACGGCCTGCAACGTGGTGTGCTGATGCAGCGGATCAAGCATCGACGTCGGTTCATCCAGCAGCAACGTTTGCCCAGCCTGTCCCGGCCAGAGTTGCGCGAGCACCCGCGCCAGATGCACACGCTGACGCTCGCCCCCGGACAGCGCCAAATAGCTGCGACCGCTCAAGTGCCCGGCATCCGCCGCCGCCAACGCCGCCGCGATGATTTCCTCATCCCGCACCTGCCCGCTGTGCCAAGGCAAGCGGCTCATGCCGACCACTTCTTCAACGCGAAAAGCAAAATCCAGGGTCGACACCTGAGGCAACACCGCCAGTCGTTGCGCGCGCTGCGGGCCAGTCCAGTGGCTCAACGCTTGGCCGTCGAGCAAAACCCCGCCCGCGCTCGCTGCCAGCTCACCGCACAAGGCACCCAGCAAGGTACTTTTACCCGCACCGTTCGGCCCGAGCACACCGAGCACTTCACCCGGTTCGAGCTGCAACGAGACATCGCTGAGCACAGCCTTGCGCCCCCGATGGATGTGCAGATTCTGCGCACGCAACATCAGGCACGCCCTCGCAGCAGCAAATAAAGGAAGAACGGCGCGCCGATAAATGCGGTAACAATGCCGATCGGCAACTCTGCCGGCGCCAGCGCCAAACGCGCGACCAGATCAGCCAGCAGCAACAGGCTGCCCCCCGCCAGAACCGAGGCCGGTAGCAACACTTTGTGATCCGGCCCGGCCAGCAAACGCACCAGATGCGGCACCACCAGCCCGACAAAACCGATCATCCCGGCTGCCGCCACTGCCGCGCCGACACCCAGCGCTGTGCAAAACACCAATTCACGCTTGAGCCGTTCGACATCAATCCCCAAATGCCCGGCCTCGGATTCCCCGAGCAACAAGGCATTCAGCGCCTTGGCCCGACGTGGTAACCACATCGAGACAGCGGCGCTGATGATCAGTAATGGCCACAAGCGCGCGTAACTGGCGCCATTGAGGCTGCCGAGGTTCCAGAAGGTCAGCGTACGCAGCGTTGCGTCATCTGCCAGATAAGTGAACAGGCCCACCGCCGAACTGGCCAGCGCCGTCAGCGCGATGCCCGCCAGTAACATGGTCGCAACATGGGTCTGGCCATTGCGACGGCCAAGTCGATAGACCAGCGCCGTCACGCCGAGGCCGCCGAGAAACGCACAGACCGACAGCAGATACGGCCCGAACCATTCCGGCAAACCACCGAAGAATGAACCGCCGACAATCGCGATCGCTGCGCCCAATGCCGCGCCGCTGGAAACTCCCACCAGGCCCGGATCCGCCAGTGGATTGCGAAACAGGCCCTGCATCGCCACACCGGACAACGCCAGCACGCCGCCAACGGCCAGTCCCAGCAACGTTCGAGGCAAACGAATCTGCCCGAGAATCAGCTCCGCCTGCTCCAGACCGTCCGCCGCCAGCGGCACACCGAGCATACGCAATGCTGCACGCAAGGTGTCGAACAGCGGCAGGCTGACCGGCCCGAGTGCCAGCGACAGCCAGATCGCCAGTAAACACAGGAGCGTCAGGCCAATAAACAAGGCACGGGGTTTTACCAAGGTGGTCATTGGCCGCTCTTGGCCGGGTAGAAACCGTCAGTCAGGCTTTTCAGCGCCGCAGGCAAACGTGGCCCAAGCCCGCCGACCAGCAAAGTCGGATCGAGCTCCTGCACCCGCCCGGCCTTGGCCGCGCGGCTTGAATTGAGAATCGGGTTTTCCTTGAACAGCGCTGCTTTCGCCGCTTCACCGGTCAAGGCACGGTCGGCGAACACCAGCACTTGCGGATCGAGGCTGGCGAGGGATTCCACGGAAAAAGGCTTGTAACCTGTGTGCGTCGCCAGGTTATGCCCACCGGCCTGTCGCAGCAGCCAGTCGGCGGCAGTGTCCTTGCCGGCGATCAACGGTTTGCCCCCGGCATGGCCGAGCAACAGCAACACGCCCGGCGCCTTTTGTTTGCTCTGCACTTGTACAACCCGAGCCTTCTGCGCATCGAGTTGCTGTTGATAACTTTGCAGCAACTGCGCAGCTTGCGGTTCGGCACCCAGTAACCGGCCCAAGTGAGTCACGGTTTTCTGAAGCGTCGGCAGATCCGGCTGCGCCGAGAACAACGCCACCTGAACCTTGGCCGCTTTGACTTGCGCCAGCACCGGTGGCGGGCCCATTTCTTCGGTGCCAATCAAGATATCCGGACGCAGACTGAGGATGCCCTCAGCCGAAAGACTGCGCTGATAACCAATGCTTGGCAGCGCCTTCAGCGACTCCGGATGCTGGCTGGTGGTGTCGACGCCAACCAGTTTCGACTCGCCACCCAACGCACTCACCCACTCCGACAGCGCACCGCCAGCACTGACCCAACGTTGCGGCAAATCAGCCGCTGCAGCCTGGTGGCTGACCAGAAGTCCGACACACAGCATGGCAACGCGGGTACTCAGGCGCATACACAGCATCCTTGAACAGGTTTTCCCGGGCGTCCGGCTGACAAGCCAAGTATCCTCGACGTCTGCCTGCCGCCCTGCGGACGAAGGCCGCCATTTGATAATTGTTTGCATTTAAACGTCAAGCTCGGACATATCCAGACACGAGCGGACACTAGAGGATAGCCATGAAGTTTCTCTGCGCCGGCGCCGAACTCGCCGAAGCCGCCAGCCGTGGTTTTGAAGTCAACGGGGAAAAGCTGTTCGCCGTGCGCCGCAACGGGCAGGCATTTGTCTATTTCAACCGCTGCCCACACCGTGGAGTGGGCCTGGAATGGCAAACCGACCAGTTTCTCGACCCGAGCAACAGCCTGATCCAGTGCGCCACCCACGGCGCACTCTTTCTGATCGAGGACGGTGAATGCGTCGCCGGGCCTTGCGCCGGGCAGTCACTGACCGCCATTCCTTGCCGGGAAGATGCCCAAGGCCTGTGGATCGATGTTTAACCGTTGAGCAACACGTCGAGACGCCGGTCGATGACCATCTCTTTATGGTCCAGCCGCACGCCGTACGCCAGAACCTCAACACCACAAGCCACCGCTTCAAGAAGCGCATCGGCGTAGGCCGAATCGATTTCCTTCGCCGGCCGCACCGCTTCAATCCCGGTCAGATTGACGCAATACAACTGCACCGCCCGAATCCCGTCCCGCGCCAGATGCGCCAACTCCCGCAGATGCTTGGCACCGCGCTGGGTCACCGCATCGGGAAACGCCGCCACCGCAGTGCCATCGAAACCCAGCGTGACACTTTTCACTTCCACGTACGCCGGACCATTCGGGTACTCGAGGCGAAAATCGATGCGGCTCTTTTCCTGCCCGTACGCCACTTCGCGCTTCAACGCGGTAAATCCGTTTAACTCGGTGATGACGCCCGCCTGCAGTGCTTCTTCGACCAAGCCGTTGGCCCGCCCGGTATTTACACAAAACAAGCGGCCCTGCGGGGTTTCACCAATTTCCCAGGTGCCGGGCAACTTGCGTTTCGGGTCGTTGGAGCGACTGAACCACACCTGCCCGCCTTCAACCTGGCAGTTGAGCATCGAACCAGTGTTCGGACAGTGAATGGTCAGCAACTCGCCGCTAACGGTTTCGATATCGGCGAGAAAACGCTTGTAGCGGCGGATCAGACGCGCTTCTTCAAGTTCTGGATAAAAGCGCATCAGCCTTGCCAGCTCTTCAAGCCGCGGGCGATTCGCTCCACCGCTTCCTGTAAGCGAGGGAGGTTTTGGGTGTAGGCAAAACGCACATGATGGCTGGCCTGATAACGACCGAAATCCAGACCCGGGGTGAAGGCAACGTGTTCGGTTTCGAGGAAATGTCGGCAGAACGCGAAGGCATCGCCGCCGAACTGGCTGATATCGGCGTAAAGATAGAAGGCGCCTTCAGGCTCCACGGCGATGTTGAAACCCAACTCGCGCAACGCCGGCAAAAGGAAATCACGACGACGAGCAAATTCGGCGCGGCGCTCTTCCAGAATGGCGATGGTGTCCGGTTCGAAACACGCCAACGCCGCATATTGCGCCATGCTCGGTGCGCTGATGTAGAGGTTCTGCGCCAGTTTTTCCAGCTCACTGACGGCGGCGTCCGGCGCCACCAGCCAGCCAAGCCGCCAGCCGGTCATGCCGAAATACTTGGAGAAACTGTTCAGTACAAAAGCGCTGTCATCGACCTCCAGCACGCTGGCGGCATCGGTGCCGTAGGTAAGGCCGTGGTAGATCTCGTCTACCACCAGATGCCCGTGTTTAGCCTTGATGGCTGTGGATAACGCGGCCAGTTCGTCGCGGGTCAGGAGGGTGCCGGTCGGGTTGGCTGGTGAAGCGACCAGTGCACCGACGCTGTCATGATCCCAGTGGCGCTCGACCAGATCCGGGGTCAGTTGATAGCGCACCTCCGGCCCTACAGGAACAAGCTGCGCCGCACCTTCCACCAGACGCAGGAAGTGTCGGTTGCATGGGTAGCCGGGATCCGCCAATAGCCAGTGCTTGCCGGGATCGACCAGCAACGCGCTGGCCAGCAGCAGCGCACCGGAACCGCCCGGCGTGATCAGAATCCGCCGTGGATCGATGTTCAAGCCGTAGCGCGATTGATAAAAACCGGAAATCGCCTCGCGCAGCTCAGGAATGCCGCGTGCAGCGGTGTAACGGGTCTTGCCCGCCGTCAGCGCAGCCTGCCCGGCACGGATGATCGGTTCGGCCGTGGTGAAGTCAGGTTCACCGATCTCCAGATGGATGACATCGTGGCCTTCAGCCTGTAATTCATTGGCCCGCGCCAGCAGCGCCATCACATGGAACGGTTCGATCGCACGACTGCGCGCACTGTAGGGCTGAGCCATTGGTTTTCCTTCGGCAGGGAAAAAGAGACGATTCTACCCATCTGCCGGAACGAGCGAGAACCCGCAGCGGTCACAGCCTCAAGAACGCTGGACTGTAACGATACGCACGTACGCTCCAGGATTGACTAAAATCAGTGATTGAACAGGTCTTCAACACCACCAGACACGGCTTGCCAAACATTTGCAAGCGCCACCCGCCGGGGCCTCGACATCCGGGAGTAGCGCAGGCCGAATTGATCTGGTAAGTTCGCCCGCTTGCAGCCGCAGGGCCGGCAGGTGTCGGTGATGGAGCAATCCTGCGCAATGGATTACAAGAGTAGAGGCGGTCCATTTCATGCCCACCCAAGCAAAGCAACAGCAGCAAACGACGATCAGCGGTTTCGAACCTTACGTTCCGAAGGCCGGTGAAGAGTACATGGGCGCCCCGATGCGAGCGCACTTCACCAAGATCCTGAACAAGTGGAAACAGGACTTGATGCAGGAAGTCGACCGTACTGTTGACCACATGAAAGACGAAGCGGCCAACTTCCCTGACCCGGCCGACCGTGCCAGTCAGGAAGAAGAATTCGCCCTCGAGCTGCGCGCCCGCGACCGCGAGCGCAAGTTGATCAAGAAGATCGACAAGACGCTGGAGCTGATTCAGGACGAAGAATACGGCTGGTGCGAGTCCTGCGGCATCGAGATCGGCGTCAAGCGCCTCGAAGCCCGTCCTACCGCGGATCTGTGCATCGACTGCAAGACCCTGGCGGAAATCAAGGAAAAGCAGGTCGGCAAGTAATCTCGACCTGAACGAAAAACGGAGCGTGCGAACGCTCCGTTTTTGTTTCTGCATTTTGCCTTTTGCCCTTGCCTTTTGTAGGAGTGAGCCTGCTCACTCCTACAGGTTGACCTGCGTATAGCCTGAAAAGTAGTTTCGTTTCCATGACTGCCAAAACATCCCCCGCCTACATCGGCCGCTTCGCCCCGACGCCCAGTGGCCACTTGCACTTCGGTTCGCTGGTCGCCGCCCTTGCCTCTTACCTCGACGCGCGCTCGGTCGGTGGTCGCTGGCTGGTGCGCATGGAAGACCTTGATCCGCCCCGCGAAGAGCCCGGTGCGCAAGCGGCGATCCTGAAGGCGCTGGAAAGTTATGGCTTCGAATGGGACGGCGACATGGTGCGCCAGAGCGATCGGCATGATGCCTATGCTGACGTGCTCAACAGTCTGTTCAATCACGGCCTCGCTTACGCCTGCACCTGTTCGCGCAAACAGCTCGAAGCGTACAACGGTATTTATCCGGGCCTGTGCCGCAATGCCGGCCACGACCAGCGGGACGCTGCGATTCGACTGCGCGTACCCGAACTGGAATACCACTTCATCGACCGCGTGCAGGGCGAATATCGCCAGCATCTGGGCCGCGACGTCGGCGATTTCGTGATCCGCCGACGCGACGGCCTCTATGCCTATCAACTCGCCGTGGTGCTGGATGACGCCTGGCAAGGTATCACCGACATCGTGCGCGGTGCCGACCTGCTCGACTCGACGCCGCGCCAGCTCTATCTGCAAGAGTTGCTGGGCTTGCGCCAGCCGCGCTATCTGCACCTGCCGCTGATTACTCAACCGGACGGCAACAAGCTCGGCAAGTCCTATCGCTCGCCGCCGCTGGAGGCCGATCAAGCGACACCGTTGCTGCTGCGAGCCCTGCGTGCACTGGGGCAAAACCCTAGCGCCGAACTGGCCCATGCGTCACCGCAAGAATTACTCAAGTGGGGCAGCACGCACTGGGATGCCACGAAGATCCCGCGCACACTGACCCTGCCCGAGGCGCAACTGCTATGACGGCACTTGCAGTCGTGCGCCCATCCGTTACCATCGCCGCACGTTTTCGGGCACGCGCATAAAAAAGAGAGGCCGGGATGTACATCTATCGCTTGGTCCTGCTTTTAGTCGTGGGGATCTATCTGTTTTCCCCCGCCATCATGGATTGGTGGATCGACGCTACGGGCGCCTGGTATCGCCCCTATCTGCTTTGGCTGATCCTCATAGTCGTGACCTTCATCCTGCAGAGCCAAAAAGATGCCGATGAGCTTTAGCCTGACCCAGATGATCCTGATCAGCGCCGCGTACCTGGCGGTGCTGTTCGGCGTTGCCTGGATCAGCGAACGGGGCATGATCCCGCGGGCGATCATTCGCCACCCGCTGACCTACACGTTGTCGCTGGGGGTTTACGCCAGTGCGTGGGCGTTTTACGGCACGGTCGGCCTCGCCTATCAGTACGGCTACGGCTTTCTTTCCAGTTACCTCGGCGTGTCCGGCGCGTTTCTGCTGGCGCCGGTGCTGCTCTATCCGATCCTGAAAATCACCCGCACCTATCAACTGTCGTCGCTGGCCGATCTGTTCGCGTTCCGCTTTCGCAGCACTTGGGCCGGCGCGCTGACCACGATTTTCATGCTGATCGGGGTTTTACCGCTGTTGGCGCTGCAGATTCAGGCGGTGGCCGACTCCATTGGCATTCTGACCGGCGAGCCGGTCCAGAGCCGCGTGGCGTTGGCGTTCTGTGCGCTGATCATTCTGTTCACGATTTTCTTCGGCTCCCGGCATATCGCCACGCGTGAGAAGCACGAGGGATTGGTGTTCGCGATTGCCTTCGAATCGGTGATCAAACTGATCGCCCTCGGTGGCGTCGGCCTTTACGCGCTGTACGGTGTGTTCGACGGCCCGCAGCAACTTGAACTATGGCTGCTGCAAAACCAGACCGCCCTCGCCGCTTTGCACACGCCGTTGCAGGAAGGCCCCTGGCGCACGCTTCTGCTGGTGTTTTTCGCCTCGGCGATCGTGATGCCACACATGTATCACATGACCTTTACCGAAAACCTCAACCCGCGCTCGCTGGTCAGTGCGAGCTGGGGCTTGCCGCTGTTCCTGCTGCTGATGAGCCTGGCAGTGCCGCTGATTCTCTGGGCCGGCCTCAAACTCGGCGCCACAACCAATCCGGAATACTTCACCCTCGGCATCGGCATCGCCGCCAACAGCAAACCGCTGGCGTTACTCGCGTATGTCGGCGGTTTATCGGCGGCCAGCGGTCTGATCATCGTCACCACCCTGGCGCTGTCGGGCATGGCGCTGAACCACCTGGTCTTGCCGCTCTACCAGCCGCCAGCCGAAGGCAACATCTACCGCTGGCTGAAGTGGACCCGTCGGGCGCTGATCGTTGCGATCATCATGGCCGGTTTCGGCTTCTACCTGATGCTCGGCGCCGAACAGGATCTGGCCAACCTCGGCATCGTCGCGTTTGTTGCGACCCTGCAATTCCTGCCCGGCGTGTTGTCGGTGCTGTACTGGCCGACCGCCAACCGTCGCGGTTTTATTGCCGGGCTGCTGGCAGGGATTCTGGTCTGGGTAGTCACCATGCTGCTGCCGTTGGTCGGCAATCTGCAGGGTTTCTACATCCCGCTGCTGAACATGATTTACGTGCTCGATGACACCAGTTGGCACATGGCGGCCATTGCTTCGCTCGCCGCCAACGTGTTGATGTTCACCCTGATCTCGCTGTTCACCAACGCCAGTCCCGAAGAAGCCAGCGCTGCCGAAGCTTGCGCGGTGGATAACGTCCGTCGTCCGCAGCGCCGTGAGCTGCACGCCGCTTCGCCACAGGAATTCGCCACACAACTGGCGAAACCGCTGGGTGCCAAGGCTGCACAGAAAGAAGTCGAGCAAGCCCTGCGTGACCTTTATCTGCCGTTCGACGAGCGCCGCCCGTATGCACTGCGCCGTTTGCGTGACCGCATCGAAGCCAACCTCTCCGGCCTGATGGGCCCGAGCGTGGCGCAGGACATGGTGGAAACCTTTCTGCCGTACAAGGCTGGCGGCGAAAACTATGTGACCGAAGACATTCACTTCATTGAAAGCCGTCTCGAGGATTACCACTCGCGTCTCACAGGTCTGGCTGCCGAGCTCGATGCTCTGCGCCGTTATCACCGCCAGACCTTGCAGGAACTGCCGATGGGCGTCTGCTCGCTGGCCAAGGATCAAGAGATCCTGATGTGGAACAAGGCCATGGAAGAACTCACCGGGATCGCCGCGCAACGCGTGGTTGGTTCGCGCCTGAGTACCATCGGCGAGCCGTGGAAGGAATTGCTGCAGGGCTTCATCAACCTTCCCGACGAACATTTGCACAAACAGCACCTGGCCCTCGACGGCCAGACGCGCTGGCTCAACCTGCACAAGGCGGCGATTGACGAGCCGCTGGCACCGGGTAACAGCGGCCTGGTGCTGCTGGTCGAAGATTTGACCGAAACGCAGATGCTCGAAGACAAACTGGTGCACTCCGAGCGTCTGGCCAGCATCGGTCGTCTCGCCGCCGGCGTAGCCCATGAAATCGGCAACCCGATCACCGGCATCGCCTGTCTGGCGCAAAACCTGCGCGAAGAACGTGAAGATGACGGCGAACTGACGGAAATCAGCGGACAGATTCTCGAACAGACCAAACGTGTATCACGCATCGTCCAGTCGCTGATGAGCTTCGCCCACGCCGGCAGCCATCAACACAGCGACGAGCCCGTTTGTCTGGCAGAGGTCGCTCAAGATGCGATTGGCCTGCTGGCGCTGAACCGACGCAATTTCGAAGTGCAGTTCTACAACCTCTGCGATCCCGATCACTGGGTCGAAGGCGACCCGCAGCGACTCGCCCAGGTATTGATCAATTTGCTCTCCAACGCCCGCGACGCCTCGCCGCCGCACAGTGCGGTACGGGTCAAGAGCGAAGCCGGCGAACACACGGTCGATCTGATCGTCGAAGACGAAGGCAGCGGTATTCCGAAGAACATCATGGACCGATTGTTCGAACCCTTCTTCACCACCAAGGATCCTGGCGAAGGCACCGGTCTGGGCCTTGCACTGGTCTATTCCATCGTTGAAGAGCATTATGGACAAATCACCATCGACAGCCCGGCTGATGTACAAAGCCAACGCGGCACCCGTATCCGGGTGACCTTACCGCGTCATGTCGAAGCGACGTCCGCTGTGAACTGAGACCGTCGAGAGTATCGAATCAATGCCGCACATTTTGATCGTCGAAGACGAAACAATTATCCGCTCCGCCTTGCGCCGCCTGCTGGAACGCAACCAGTACCAGGTCAGCGAAGCCGGTTCAGTGCAGGAAGCACAAGAACGCTTCACCATTCCTGCGTTCGATCTGATCGTCAGCGATCTGCGTTTGCCGGGCGCGCCGGGCACCGAGCTGATCAAGCTGGGCCAGGGCACGCCGGTGCTGATCATGACCAGTTACGCCAGCCTGCGCTCGGCGGTCGACTCGATGAAGATGGGCGCGGTGGACTACATCGCCAAGCCTTTCGACCACGATGAAATGCTTCAGGCTGTGGCGCGAATCCTGCGTGATCGCCAATCAGCACCGGCTGCCGGCGAAGCGGTTGCCAGCAAACCGGCCAATGGCAACGGCAAATCTGCCGTCGACAACAGCAACGGCGAGATCGGCATCATCGGCTCCTGCCCACCGATGCAGGACCTGTACAGCAAGATCCGCAAAGTTGCGCCGACCGATTCCAATGTGTTGATCCAGGGCGAGTCCGGCACCGGTAAAGAACTGGTGGCCCGCGCCCTGCACAACCTGTCGAAACGCGCCAAGGCGCCGATGATTTCGGTGAACTGCGCAGCCATTCCGGAAAGCCTGATCGAGTCGGAACTGTTCGGCCACGAGAAAGGTGCGTTCACCGGCGCCAGCGCCGGGCGTGCCGGTCTGGTCGAAGCAGCGGATGGCGGCACGTTGTTCCTCGACGAAATCGGTGAGTTGCCACTGGAAGCTCAGGCCCGCCTGCTGCGCGTGTTGCAGGAAGGCGAGATTCGCCGGGTCGGTTCGGTGCAGTCGCAGAAAGTCGATGTGCGCCTGATCGCGGCGACTCACCGGGACCTGAAGAGCCTGGCGAAAATCGGCCAGTTCCGTGAAGACCTTTATTATCGTCTGCACGTGATCGCGTTAAAACTGCCGGCCCTGCGCGAGCGCGGCGCTGACGTCAACGAGATCGCCAATGCGTTTCTCGCTCGCCAAAGTGCGCGCATCAACCGTACCGACCTGAAATTTGCCGCCGATGCCGAACAGGCGATCCGGCATTATTCCTGGCCGGGTAACGTGCGTGAACTGGAGAACGCGGTCGAGCGCGCAGTGATTCTGAGCGAAAGCCCGGAGATTTCCGCCGACCTGCTGGGCATCGACATCGAGCTGAGCGATCTGGAAGACGACGAATTCATCGGTCTGCCCCCGCAAACAGCGGGTAACGCCAGCAACAGCAGCCATGAGCCGACCGAAGACTTGTCACTGGAAGACTACTTCCAGCACTTCGTGCTCGAGCATCAGGACCACATGACCGAGACCGAACTGGCGCGCAAACTGGGCGTCAGCCGTAAATGTCTGTGGGAACGCCGTCAGCGTCTGGGCATCCCACGGCGCAAGACCGGGGTCGCCAGCGAAAGCTGAACGTTACCTGTGGAGCGTGCGGGTAACGCTTGAGGATGTGAAAAAACTGTTACCTCAGTCCTTTCACGTAACAGAAGCCGGGGTTATCGGTAACGAAACCCCGGCTTTTTTTCGCGCCGAGCAAACGGTTATATCGACCTAACCCCTTGTTTTATTGGACTTCACAAAAGTTGGCACGCCCCCTGCTATATGTTTGGTACAAGAACAATAACAAGCAATGCACAAGACAATAAAAATAAGACGAATCGACTCACGCACAATAAAAACAAGACGGCGAGAGGCGCAGCTAACTGATTCTTTTGGAGAGGCGTTGTATTTGGGGCTTGCCCCACGACCAGGCCGAGAACAACAAAAACTGTCCTAAGACAGAGCCTGTACTGGTTGGATCGAGAGATCACTGCAATTCAGCGACCAAAGCAATCCGTTTGCTCTTGGCTCCCGATTGGGAGGGTCACGAAGGAAACACTTCGTGGCGAGGGCACTTAACAAAAACAAAAAGCCCGAATCAATAATAAAAAGAGCACGCAACTACTTCTTGGGGAGCTTCGGCTCCCCTTGTAGTTTCTCCCTTCTGTAAAAAATCCTCCGCTCTACCCCCGCTTCACCCTTGTAGCTTGCGGCTTTCAGCTCGAATCTGCTGTCTCCTACACCATCCCCCGACTAAATGCTAGAATCTGCGCCCATCATGCGGTCATTCTTTGGTATGGCCGAACATTCCTTCAAACAGTGCATCCCATGCTGAAGAAGTTGTTCCAGTCATTCCGAACTCCCGTGCGTCGTACGCAACACATCCGCAGCACCCCTGAAGTGCTTAACAGCGGCCAACACTCGCTGCAGAAAACGCAATTCAGCCGCTATGCGGTGAATATCGTCGAACGCCTGCAAGGTGCCGGCTACCAGGCTTATCTGGTCGGTGGTTGCGTGCGTGACATGCTGCTGGGCATCACGCCCAAGGATTTCGACGTCGCCACCAGCGCCACCCCCGAGCAAGTCCGTGCCGAATTCCGCAATGCGCGGATCATTGGCCGTCGCTTCAAACTGGTGCACATCCATTTCGGTCGCGAAATCATTGAAGTCGCGACCTTCCGCGCCAACCACCCGGTCAACGAAGACGACGAAGACAGCAACCAGTCTTCGCGTAACGAGAGCGGGCGGATTCTGCGCGATAACGTTTACGGCACGCTGGAAGAAGACGCGCAACGCCGCGACTTCACCATCAACGCCCTGTATTACGATCCGGTCAGCGAACGCATTCTCGATTACGCCAACGGCGTGCACGACATTCGCAATCACCTGATCCGCCTGATCGGCGATCCGAAGCAGCGCTACCAGGAAGACCCGGTGCGCATGCTGCGCGCGGTGCGTTTCGCCGCCAAGCTCAACTTCGGTATCGAGAAGCACACCGTGCAACCGATTCGCGAACTGGCGCCGATGCTGCGCGAGATTCCGTCGGCGCGCCTGTTCGAGGAAGTGCTCAAGCTGTTCCTCTCCGGCCACGGCGCGATCACCTTCGAAATGCTGGTCGATCTGCAACTGTTCTCGCCGCTGTTCCCGGCCAGTGCCGATGCGCTGGAATACAATCCGGAATACACCCACACGCTGATCAGCGAAGCACTGACCAACACCGACCTGCGCATCAAGCAGAACAAACCGGTGACACCGGCGTTCCTCTTTGCTGCGCTGTTGTGGCCGGCCCTGCCAGCCCGCGTGTTGCGTCTGCAAGAGCGTGGCATGCCGCCAATTCCGGCGATGCAGGAAGCCGCTCACGAACTGATCGCCGAACAGTGCCAGCGCATTGCGATTCCAAAACGCTTCACCATGCCGATCCGCGAGATCTGGGACATGCAGGAGCGCCTGCCGCGCCGCAGTGGCAAACGCGCCGACCTGTTGCTGGACAACCCACGTTTCCGCGCCGGTTACGACTTCCTGCTGTTGCGTGAAAGCGCGGGCGAAGAAACGGACGGCCTGGGCGAATGGTGGACGGATTATCAGGACGCCAACGACAGCGAACGCCGCGACATGATTCGCGACCTCAGCGGCAAGGGCGATGACGCCAGCGGTGCTCCGCGCAAACGTCGCCGCAGCAGCGGATCCAAGCGCAAACGCGCCGGCGCCCCGAGCGCGACAGGCGAGTAAGGCAATGGAACGCATCTACATCGGCATGGGCAGCAACCTCGCTGACCCGGCCGAGCAATTACGCAGCGCCGTCGAGGCGCTGGGGCACTTGCCGCAGACCACACTCGCTGGCGTTTCCGCCTTCTATCAAAGCGACTCCTTGCTGCCAGGCCAACCGCGTTACACCAACGCGGTCGCGGCGCTCGACAGCTTGCTCGCACCGCTTGAACTGCTCGATGCCTTGCAAGCCATCGAAAACGATCAGGGCCGCGAACGTCTGGAACGCTGGGGCCCGCGTACGCTGGATCTGGACATCCTGCTGTTCGGTGACCGACTGATCGACGAACCACGCCTGAAAGTGCCGCATTACCAGATTCAGGAACGCGCGTTCGTTCTGTATCCTCTCGCGGAATTGGCTCCGCAGGATCTGCGTCTGGCCGATGGCCGCAGCCTGCCCGACTTGCTGGCCGCGTGCCCGTTCGTCGGCCTGGAACGCCTCCCCCACGCCTGACACAAATCCCTTGTAGGAGCTGCGGAACGCTGCGATCTTTTGATCTTCAAAATCAAGATCAAAAGATCGCAGCGTTCCGCAGCTCCTACTGGAATAGCTTTCCATATCCAGATTTATTGTCGGACAAAAACCCCGCGAATCAGCCCCGCCGCGCCGCTGAATCGCATCAGTAACGCCGGTAACACTCCCCTCGTAACAATGCGGTAACACACGCAATTGACTTCCTGTTGGCTCATCACGACTATAGGCGTCCCGCTGCCGCCAACCCGGCACATACGGGCGCAATCCAGGCCTTATAAGCACGACAAAAG
Source organism: Pseudomonas sp. rhizo66 (assembly GCF_031931925.1). Classification (NCBI taxonomy): domain Bacteria; kingdom Pseudomonadati; phylum Pseudomonadota; class Gammaproteobacteria; order Pseudomonadales; family Pseudomonadaceae; genus Pseudomonas; species Pseudomonas sp. rhizo66. Next base: position 300,880 of record NZ_JAUJWZ010000005.1, on the reverse strand, counting down.
AGCGTGCGCCTGAGTAGATGAAGAATCACGCGCGTTACTCGCAGTAGTTTCCAGAGCGCCTGAACGAGGATTTTTTACATGCCAGCCATCACCCTGACCACGCTCCAGAGCCTCAAGCAGAAAGGTGAAAAGATCACCATGCTGACCTGCTATGACGCGACCTTCGCCCACGCCTGCAATGAGGCCGGTGTTGAAGTGCTGCTGGTGGGCGACTCCCTCGGCATGGTCCTGCAGGGTCACGACAGCACGTTGCCGGTGACCACCGCAGAAATGGCCTACCACACCGCTTGCGTCAAACGCGGCAACAGCGATGCCCTGATCCTCGCCGACCTGCCGTTCATGGCCAATGCCACCCTTGAACAAACCATGACTAACAGCGCCATGCTGATGCAGGCCGGTGCGCACATGGTCAAGGTCGAAGGTCAGCTGTGGCTGGCCGAGTCGATTCGTCTGCTCGCCGAGCGTGGTGTGCCGGTTTGCGCGCACATGGGCCTGACCCCGCAAGCGGTGAACATTCTTGGCGGCTATAAAGTGCAGGGCCGCAACGAGAACCAGGCGCGGCAGATGCGCGCTGACGCAATCTCGCTGGAACAGGCCGGTGCCGCCATGCTGCTACTGGAATGCGTACCGAGCGAACTGGCTGCCGAAATCAGCCAGGCGGTGAAGATCCCGGTCATCGGCATCGGCGCCGGTAACGCCACCGACGGTCAGGTGTTGGTGCTGCACGACATGCTCGGCCTGTCGATCACTGGCCGCGTACCTAAATTCGTCAAGAACTTCATGCTCGGTCAGGACAGCATCCAGTCTGCGCTGAAGGCTTACGTCAACGAAGTCAAAGCCACCACGTTCCCTGGCATCGAACACGGATTCTCTGCATGAACACCGTTAAAACCGTACGCGAACTGCGCGCCGCTGTGGCCCGCGCCCGCAGCGAAGGCAAGCGCATCGGCTTTGTGCCGACCATGGGCAACCTGCACAGCGGTCACGTCGCGCTGATCACCAAAGCCACCCAACGCGTGGACTTCGTGGTCGCGAGCATTTTCGTCAATCCGCTGCAGTTCGGCGCCGGCGAAGACCTCGACAAGTACCCACGCACGCTGGCGGCGGATCAGGAAAAGCTGCTCGAAGCCGGCTGCTCGCTGCTCTTCGCCCCGACCGTTGAGGAAATGTACCCCGACGGCATGGCCGGGCAGACTCGGGTCAGCGTGCCGCAATTGTCCGAAGGCCTGTGCGGCGCCAGCCGTCCGGGGCACTTCGAAGGCGTGGCGACCGTCGTCAGCAAGCTGTTCAACATGGTCCAGCCGGATCTGGCGATTTTCGGCCAGAAGGACTACCAGCAACTGGCGGTGATTCGCGCGCTGGTGCATGACCTGAACATGCCGATCCAGATCATCGGCGAACCGACCGTGCGTGCAGCCGACGGCCTGGCGCTGTCATCGCGCAATGGATTTCTCAGCGAAGAACAGCGCGCAGTGGCACCGGTGGTCTATCGCAGCCTGAGCGCGATTGCCGAGTCGATCCAGCAAGGTGAGCGCGACTTCCCGGCGCTGATCAGCGCTCAGTTGCAACAGCTGGAAGCCGCAGGCCTGCGCCCGGATTACCTGGAAATCCGCCACGCCCTGACCTTGCGTCCGGCGACAGCGCAAGATCGTGATTTGGTGATTCTGGTAGCCGCGTTCCTCGGCACCACGCGGTTGATCGACAACTTGCACCTCAATCTCGATAGCCCTGGCTGAAAAACCCGGCATCACCCTGTGGGAGCGAGACTGCTCGCGAATGCAATCTGTCAGCGACTGCAATGTCGACTGACACGACGCTTTCGTGAGCAGGCTCGCTCCCACAGGTCTTTTCGGTACTGCACAAACCAGCTGCCAGCATGCCGGAGGGGTGAAAGTCTTCCAGGCACCTCCGTTTGTCGGCCAGATTCCTCTGCGAATGTTAAAAAAGTACAGGGATCTGGTCAGACAAAGTCAAGACAGAACGCAGCGCGAGGTTTACTGTATTCGCCCTGTGTCCGGAAATCGTGCCGACGCAGTTGATCCCATGCCCAAACATGGCGTGCCGGGTCTGTTCAGTGTTCAAAAGGCCGTTCAAGTAAAAAGGAAAACCGCAGCGATGGCGTATTACCTCACTCCTCAAGACGTTACCGCTCTGCCCGCCTGGCAAGCGTTGAAAGATCACCGCCAAGCCATGCAGGATTTCAGCATGCGCGAAGCCTTCAACGCCGATCCGCAGCGCTTCAACCAGTTCACCCTCAGCAGCTGCGGACTGTTTCTCGATTATTCGAAGAATTTGATCAACGCCCAGACCCGCAACCTGCTGGTCGGTCTGGCCAATGAAGTCGATCTCAAAGGCGCCATCAAAGCGCTGTTTGAAGGCGAAATCGTCAACACTTCCGAAGGCCGCCCGGCGCTGCACACCGCCCTGCGTCGCCCGGTGGGCGACAAGCTGTCGGTCAATGGCGTCAACGTGATGCCGGAAGTCCACAAGGTTTTGAACCAGATCACCGATCTGGTTGGCCGCATTCACGATGGCCTGTGGCGTGGCTACACCGAGAAGCCGATCACCGACGTGGTGAACATCGGTATCGGCGGCTCGTTCCTCGGCCCTGAGCTGGTCTCCGAAGCGCTGCTGTCCTACGCGCAGAAAGGCGTGCGTTGCCACTATCTGGCGAACATCGATGGCAGCGAATTCCACGAGCTGACGCAGAAACTGCGCGCCGAGACCACGCTGTTCATCGTTTCGTCGAAGTCCTTCAACACTCTGGAAACCCTGAAAAACGCTCAGGCTGCTCGCGCCTGGTACCTGGCGCAGGGCGGTTCGGAAGCCGAGCTGTATCGTCACTTCATCGCCGTATCGAGCAACAACGCGGCAGCTGTGGCATTCGGTATCCGCGAAGAAAACATCTTCCCGATGTGGGACTGGGTCGGTGGGCGTTACTCGCTGTGGTCGGCCATCGGTTTGCCGATTGCCCTGGCCATCGGCATGTCCAACTTCAAGGAACTGCTGTCCGGCGCCTACACCATGGACCAGCACTTCCAGACCGCACCATTCGAACAGAATATGCCGGTGCTGCTGGCCCTGCTCGGCGTCTGGTACGGCAACTTCTGGGGCGCGCAAAGCCACGCGATCCTGCCGTACGACCACTATCTGCGTAACATCACCAAACACTTGCAACAGCTGGACATGGAATCCAACGGCAAGAGCGTGCGCCAGGACGGCACCGCGGTCTCGACCGATACCGGCCCAGTGATCTGGGGCGGCGTCGGCTGCAACGGTCAGCACGCTTACCACCAGTTGCTGCACCAAGGTACCCAACTGATCCCGGCCGACTTCATCGTGCCGATCGTCAGCTTCAACCCGGTTTCCGACCACCATCAGTGGCTGTACGCCAACTGTCTGTCGCAGAGCCAGGCGCTGATGCTCGGCAAGACCTTGCCGGAAGCCGAGCAGGAACTGCGCGACAAGGGCATTAGCGAAGAGCAGGTGCACCAACTCGCGCCGCACAAGGTGATCCCGGGCAACCGCCCGAGCAACACCCTCGTGGTTGAACGCATCAGCCCGCGGCGTCTCGGCGCACTGGTGGCGATGTATGAGCACAAAGTGTTCGTGCAAAGCGTGGTCTGGGGCATCAACGCCTTTGACCAGTGGGGCGTGGAACTGGGCAAGGAACTGGGCAAAGGCGTTTACAACCGCTTGGTTGGCAGCGATGAAACCCTTGCCGATGACCCTTCCACTCAGGGCCTGATCAACTACTTCCGCGGTCGTCACCGCGGTTGATCAGTCGCTTGATAGAGAGCCCCTGAAGTTCAGGGGCTTTTTTTCGTCTGGCGTTTGGCGTGGATTTCGCGGTGACAGCCAAATCGTTTCCCCCTCACCCCTGCCCTCTCCCCCAAGGGGCGAGGGGGAAAGGGAGCCGATTTTCACGTTTTCGATACTTGAGTTCGACTCCGGAATTTCAAGTCGATGTATCAAGCCACCTCACCCTAACCCTCTCCCTTTGGGAGAGGGTTAGGGTGAGGGGCTCTTCGCGGTGGAGAACCGTCTGCCGGCCTTGAACCATTGCCCCCATCGGCGCATCTTTATTCCTGTCGCACCACAAGAATAAGGAACCGTCATGTTCGATATCAGCACGTTCCCCAAAGCCGATGCCGTCCGCCGGGCTGCTCAGTTGAGTCAGGATGACTATCGGCGTATGTACCGCGAATCCATTGAACACCCCAGTACCTTTTGGGCCGAACAGGCCACGCGTTTCCTCGACTGGAGCACGCCGTGGCAGACCGTTCAGCGCTACGACCTGAAAACCGGAGAAGCCGCCTGGTTTATCGGGGGCAAACTGAACGTCAGTTACAACTGCATCGACCGCCACCTGGCAAAGCGCGGCGATCAGACCGCCCTGCTCTGGGAAGGCGACGACCCCGCCGAATCGGCGCAAATCACTTACAAAAAACTCCATCACCACGTCTGCCGACTGGCCAATGTGCTGAAAAGCCGTGGCGTGAAGAAAGGCGATCGGGTGTGCATCTACATGCCGATGATCCCCGAAGCCGCTTACGCCATGCTCGCCTGTTCGCGGATCGGCGCGATCCATTCGGTGGTATTTGGCGGTTTCTCCCCGGACTCCCTGCGAGACCGTATCCTCGATGCCGATTGCCGCACCGTGATCACCGCCGACGAGGGCGTGCGCGGTGGCAAGTTCGTGCCGCTGAAACAGAACGTCGACAAAGCCCTGCAAAGTTGCCCCGACGTCAGCACCGTCGTGGTAGTCGAGCGCAGCCAAGGCAAGGTCGATTGGGTCGAGGGTCGTGACCTCTGGTATCACCAGGCCGTGCGCGAGGTCAGCGACGACTGCCCGCCGGAGCCGATGGACGCCGAAGACCCGCTGTTCATCCTCTACACCTCCGGCAGCACCGGCAAACCCAAAGGCGTGCTGCACACCACCGGCGGCTACCTGCTGCAAGCGGCGATGACCTTCAAGTACGTGCTCGATTACCGCGACGGCGAAGTGTTCTGGTGCACCGCTGACGTCGGCTGGGTCACCGGCCACAGCTACATCGTCTACGGCCCGCTGGCCAACGGTGCGACCACGCTGATGTTCGAAGGCGTGCCGAGCTATCCGAACAGTTCTCGCTTCTGGCAGGTGATTGATAAACACAAGGTCAACATTTTCTACACCGCGCCGACCGCCCTGCGCGCGTTGATGCGCGAAGGCGCCGAGCCATTGAAGGAAACCTCGCGCGCCAGCCTCAGATTACTCGGCAGCGTCGGTGAGCCGATCAACCCGGAAGCGTGGGAATGGTATTTCAACGTCGTCGGAGAACAGCGCTGCCCCATCGTCGATACCTGGTGGCAGACCGAAACCGGCGGCATCATGCTCAGTCCACTGGTCAGCGCCCAGCGAATCAAGCCTGGCTGCGCCACACAACCGATGTTTGGCGTGCAACCGGTGCTGCTCGATGAGCACGGCAAGGAAATCAAAGGCGCCGGCAGCGGCGTGCTGGCGATCAAGTCCAGTTGGCCCGCGCAGATCCGCAGCGTCTATGGCGACCCGCAGCGAATGGTCGACACCTATTTCAAACCCTACCCCGGCTACTACTTCACCGGCGACGGCGCGCGTCGCGATGAGGATGGCGACTACTGGATCACCGGACGCATCGACGACGTGATCAACGTCTCCGGTCATCGCATCGGCACCGCCGAAGTGGAAAGCGCACTGGTGTTGCACGACAGCATCGCCGAAGCCGCCGTGGTCGGTTACCCCCACGACGTCAAAGGTCAGGGCATCTACGCCTTCGTCACGCCCATGAACGGCACCGAACCGAATGACGAACTGAAGAAAGAACTGCTGGCCCACGTCAGCAAGGAAATCGGCAGCTTCGCCAAACCCGATCTGATCCAATGGGCGCCGGCCTTGCCGAAAACCCGTTCAGGCAAGATCATGCGGCGCATCCTGCGCAAGATCGCCTGCAACGAACTCGACAGCCTCGGTGATACCTCGACCCTGGCCGATCCGAGTGTGGTGCAAGGCCTGATCGACAAGCGCCTCAATCAGTAACATCCCGGGCGCGGTCAACCGGTCGCGCCAGGCCTTTCTCACTGAGTGGTCATGGAATTCATCCGCAGCCGTATCGAACAGCAACTCATGAGCCTGACCGGGCTGTCGCTCGGTCAGCTCGACCTGGAAAACCCCAAAGGCGATCCCGGCCTGTTCGGGCCGGACTCGATCAGTTGGCAGGTGCACGGCGACTTCAGCAGCATGTTGATCGGCGGCATCAGCGCGCTGTTGCTGCAAGCGTTGCATCCGTTGGCGCTGGCCGGGGTTTGGGATCATTCGAACTTTCGTGAAGACATGCTCGGGCGCTTGCGACGTACCAGTCAGTTTGTTTCCGGCACTACGTTTGGCTCAAGAAAAGACGCCGACTGGCTGATCGAGAAAGTGCGCACCATTCACTTGCAGGTGGTCGGTACAGCGCCGGATGGCCGGCCTTACGCAGCCAGCGATGCGGATTTGCTGACCTGGGTACATGTGGCGGAAGTGAGTAACTTTCTCGCGGCGCATTTGCGCTATCGCAATCCGCAGTTGTCAGGGGCGGATCAGGATCGTTATTACGCGGAAATCGCCGTGATTGCCGAGCGTCTGGGCGCACGGGATGTACCGAAATCGCGGCAAGCTGTAGCTGATTATCTGCAACGCATGCGCCCGCAGTTACTGTGCGATGAGCGCAGTCGCGAGGTGTTGCGCTTGTTGCTCGACGCACCGGCACCCAGTGTTCTGGCGCGACCGTTTGGCGATCTGATGATGAAGGCCGGTATCGACCTGTTGCCGGACTGGGCCAGCGACATGCTCGACGTCCGCCAGAGTTCGCTGCAACGGCAACTGATTCGCGCCAGCGTCAGACGCAGCGCACCGATGCTGCGCTGGGCGATGCGTAACGGCTCGGTGCAACGGGCCAAACGGCGTATGGGCCTGTTGACCTAAAAAGCTTCGCGAGCAGGCTCGCTCCCACATTTGGAATGCATTCCCATGTGGGAGCGAGCCTGCTCGCGAAGGGCGCAACTCGATTGCCCGCCAAGCTGCTAAACTCCCGCGCCCCAATTCTCACCAGCAAGGCGCCCGCATGTCTTCCTTGAATCAGGCGCTGCGCGCCGCCCTCGATCAACGCCAGGCCTTGCTCGCTGAGTTGCACAGCCAGGGCACCGATTGCTATCGGCTGTTCCACGGCAGCCAGGAAGGCGCCGGCGGCCTGACCATCGACCGCTACGGCCCGCAACTGCTGGTGCAAAGCTTTCACCAGACACTGGAACGCGACGACCTGCTGCAACTGCACGCCATGGTCAATCAGACACTGGGCTTCGAAACCCTGCTGGTCTACAACGATCGTTCCCGTGGCAACTCGCGTATTGATCGCGAGGACAGCGTCTACAAAGCCGATGACGCAGCGCTGGCCGATCTGGTCGGCCACGAATGGGGCCTCAACTACCGGGTGCGCGGCCGCCATGCCGGGCAGGATCCGCTGCTGTTCCTCGATCTGCGCAACACCCGTGGCTGGGTCAAGGATCACTCCCAAGGCAAATCCGTGCTCAACTTGTTCGCCTACACTTGCGGCGTCGGCCTTAGTGCAGCCGCTGGCGGCGCGCGTGAAGTGTGCAACCTGGATTTCGCCGAGGGCAATCTGGCGGTCGGTCGCGAAAACGGTCAGCTCAACCCGCAGTTGCCCGAGATGCAATTCATCCAGTCCGATTACTTTCCGGCCATACGCCAATTAGCCGGTCTGCCGATCAGCCAGCGGCGCGGGCAGAAACTGCCGAGCTATCAGCGCCTCGATCAGCGTCAATTCGATCTGGTCCTGCTCGATCCGCCCGCTTGGGCCAAGAGCGCATTCGGCACCGTCGACTTGCTGCGCGACTATCAAAGCCTGCTCAAGCCAGCCCTGCTGACCACTGCCGACAACGGCGTACTGATCTGCTGCAACAACCTGGCAAAAGTCAGCATGGACGACTGGCGCGAGCAGGTGCTGCGCTGCGCCGAGAAGGCCGGGCGACCGGTGCGAGACTGGCAAGTGATGACCCCGGGCGCCGACTTCCCGTCGCTGGATCAGCAACCGCCGCTGAAAACCCTGATCCTGCAGCTATAAACAACCCTGTGGGAGCTGGCTTGCCAGCGATTGCGGTGGGTCAGTCAACAAAGTTGTCGACTGGTATTCCCTCATCGCTGGCAAGCCAGCTCCCACAGGGGTTCTGTGTTTTGAGACAAATCTGAACAATCCTGCCCCACGCGAGGTACTTCGGAACCAGAATCGCGTGCCATACTCCAAGGCACTCCGATTCAGACAGATGAAGCCGCACATGCCCAAAGGATTGATTCGCGCGATTGGCGCCCTGTTGACTGCTCTGGCCCTCTACAGCCTGCTGGGGTTTCTGATTTTGCCGGGCATCGCTCTGCGCGTGGCCAATCAGCAACTGGCCAACTACGCGACAGTGCCGGCGCATATCCAGCGTATCGAACTCAACCCGTTCAGCCTTGAAGTCACCCTGTGGGGACTGGTGATCGGCGAACCGGGCAAGGAGCAGGTCGGTTTCGATCGCCTGTACGCCGACTTGCAAATCGACAGTCTGTGGACCAAAGCCCTGCATCTGGCGAACATCGAGCTGGACAAACCGAAGACCGAAATTCTTTTCGCCAAAGACGGCAAGCTCAACCTGCTCGGCCTGTTCAATGTGCCGGCCAGCGAGCCGACACCGGCCGACCCGGACGCCAAGCCCTTTCCGCTGCGCATCGACAACATCAAACTGGCCAGCGGCGTCGTGCACTTTGAGGACGTGCGCCCGAGCGAACCGATCGAATTTCTCTACGACGACCTCAGCTTCGAACTGAAAAACCTCAGCACCTTGCCCGAAGACAGCGCCGACATGACTCTGGTCGCCATCGGCCCGGCCGGTGGGCGAATCGACTGGAGCGGTAATTTCAGCCTGATCCCGTTCACCTCCGAAGGCACCCTGAAAGTCACCGACGGCAAGATGAAAGCCTTCTGGCCCTACGTGCGTGACTCGGTGCCATTGGTGCTCGAAGACGGCGTGATCAGCCTCAGCACCGACTACAAACTCAATCTGTCGAAAGAAACCGAACTGCTGCTGAACAACGTCGCCGTGAGCATCGCGCCATTCGCCATCAAGGCGCCGGACGGGCGGCCACTGGCGAAACTCGAGCGTCTCGACGTCAGCGAAACCTCGGTCGATCTGGCCAAACAGCAAGTCGTGGTCGGCAAGATCCGCAGCAACAAACTGGAAACCTGGGCGGCGCTCGAAGCCGATGGCCAACTGGACTGGCAGAAACTGTTTGCCAGCCAGCCATCGAAACCCGCCGCCAAAGCCGCCGCCGAACCTGCAAGCACGCCGGCCGCCGCAGACTCGCCGAAGCCGGATTCCACTGCGCCGAGCAAGCCATGGCAAGTGCTGCTCAAAGACGTGCAATTGCGCAACTACACTGTGCACCTTGCCGACCGCTCGGCCACACCAGCCGTCGCCCTGGATATCACCCCGCTCAATGTCGATCTGCAGGATTTCGACAGCCTCAACGGCTCGCCCTTCAAGCTCAAGCTCGACAGCGGCGTGGGCAAGCAAGGCAAGATCACGGCCGACGGCACCGTCAATCTCGCCCCGGTCAACGCCCAGCTCAACGTGAAAACCCAGGACATCGACCTGCGTGTCGCACAGTCCTACATCAATCCGTTCATCCGCCTGGAACTGCGCAGCGGCATGCTCGGTAGCGATCTGAAGGTCAACCTCAAGAGCACCGAACCGCTGGCCCTCAACGTCACCGGCCGCGCGCAGATCGATCAACTGCACACCCTCGACACCCTGAAAACCCGCGACTTCCTCAAGTGGCAGCAAGTGGTAGTGGAAGGCCTGAACTATCAGCACGGCGACAGCCTGTCGATCGACAGGATCAACCTGTTCCAGCCGTATGCGCGGTTCATGATCAACGACGATCGCACCACCAACATCGATGACCTGCTGATCCCGCAGCCCGCCGACAGCGGCACCAAAACCACCGCGGCGAAACCGGCCAGCAACGAAAAACCGCTGGGCATTCACATTGGGGGCATCGCCATCAACGATGGTTCGGCGAACTTCGCCGACTTCAGCCTGACACCGAACTTCGCCACCGCCGTGCAACAACTCAACGGCCAGATCGGCACCATAGACAGCCGTCAGGCGAAACCGGCCAGCGTCGACATCAAAGGCAAGGTCGACCGCTATGCACCGGTGACCATCAAGGGTGCGGTCAATCCGTTCGACCCGATGGCCAGCCTCGACATCGCCACCAGTTTCAAACGCGTCGAGCTGACCACGCTGACGCCCTACTCCGGCAAATTCGCCGGTTACCGCATCCGCAAGGGCCGGCTCAACCTCGACCTGCATTACCTGATCACCAAGGGCCAGCTCAAAGCCGAGAACAAAGTGGTGGTCGAGCAATTGCAGCTCGGCGAAAAAGTCGACAGCCCGGATGCCGTGAGCCTGCCGCTGAAACTGGCGATTGCCCTGCTCAAGGACGTCGACGGCAAGATCTCCATCGAGTTGCCGGTGACCGGCGACCTGAATAACCCGCAATTCAGCGTGATGCCAATTGTCTGGCAAACCCTGCGCAACCTGATCGTCAAAGCCGCTGCCGCGCCGTTCAAAATGATTGGTGGGCTGATCAGTGGTGGCGGTTCGCAAGACCTTGGCACCGTATCGTTCGCGCCGGGTTCCAGCGAGTTGAGCAAGGATGCCGAAGCCGCGCTGATCAAACTGTCTCAGGCACTCAAAGAACGCCCGGCTCTGCGTCTTGAAATCGAAGGCACTGCCGCGCAGAGCAGCGATGGTCCATTGCTCGCCGAGCAACGTCTGGAGCGTGAATACCAGTACAACTACTACAAGATGCTCCAGCGTCGCGGCGATAAAGTCCCGGCGCAGGCGTCATTGCTGCAAGTGCCGGACAGCGAAAAAGGTCCACTGCTCGAAGGCATTTACCGCACCCGTCTGAAAACCCAGCCACCGGCAGAATGGAAGGATCTGGGCAAGGAAGAACGCACGGCGAAGATGCGCGAAGGCGTGATCAAGTTCTGGAGTGGCAGCGACGTGCTGTTGCGCCAGTTGGGTCAGGACCGTGCCAGCAGCATCAAGGATTATCTGGTTGATAAAGGCCAACTGGCAGACGACCGCGTGTACTTCATCGACGCCAATCTCGGTGAAGCCGAGAGCGATGGCCGCGTGGTGACGCAAATGCATCTGGATGCCGAATGATGAAACTGCAGTGGCTGGCCTTGATCGCAATGACCTTCGCGGCCAGCCACGCCTGGGCGTCCGATACCTTGCGTTGCGGCAGCCAGTTGATCAGCCTTGGCGACCGCTCAAGCGAAGTCCTGCAAAAGTGCGGCGAACCGGTCAGCCGTGATGTGCTGGGTTACAAGCGCAGCGCCAACCGCCGGGAAGAGTTTCAGGTCGAGGAATGGGCCTACGGCCCGAACAACGGCATGTATCAATACTTGCGCTTCGAAGGCAATCGCCTGCGGCAGATCACCAGCAAACGCGGCAACTGAAAAAGCAAAAGATCGCAGCCTTCGGCAGCTCCTACAGGGAAATGCATTCCAGATTGTAGGAGCTGCCGAAGGCTGCGATCTTTTGCTTCTAAAAATAGAACAGGCCCCGACACAAGTGGCGGGGCCTGTAATGGTCACATCCGTGTGACCGTTCGCATGAACTCTAAAGTTGCGGCAGACGTATTGCTCGGCCCGTCTGTCGCGTCTTCTCCCGGTCCAGGCGAGAAGTCATGCCTTACTCGGCTTTCAGGCCGTCAGCGGAGACCGCTTTAACGCCTTTGATTTTCTTGGCGATCGCAACAGCAACGTCTTTCTGCGATTCAGTTACAGCAGTAGTCGACGACAGCGATACAACGCCTTTGTTGGTTTCTACTTTGATGTCAGTACCTGGAATGCCTTTTTCGGTGACCAGGTCAGCTTTGACTTTGGTAGTGATCCAAGTGTCGGAAGTAGCTTCTTTAGCCTGGGTGACTTCACCGGCAGCCAGAGTCATAGGAGCCTGGGTAGCCTGAGTGGATTGTGCAAATGCACCGGAAGCCATGGTCAGGGTCAGCGCGGTAGCAGCAGCGGCAGTGATAGCGAACTTCTTCATACGAGTAACTCCTGTTTTTCTGGAAAGTCTGCTGGTTGTCTTGTCAGCAGGGTTACCAAGGTAGTTGCGAACGCTGTGCCAACTTTTTAGACCGAACAATATTCTTAAAAATCAATAACTTACTGATATCACCAATTTCCGGAATCATGCAATTTGCATGAACCGGCCAATGTTCGCATGCAAGTTGCGGTTTTTTGGAAAGTTCCTAAGACGCTGAAATTATTGAAGCTTTTGAGAAGTGTGGACAAATAAAAATGCCCCGCATCGCGGGGCATTTGGCAGTCCATCAACCACTCAGGTACCGCTGGCAGTACAGCCTTTTGGCGAATAGTCCGGTGCAACGGTCGTACCGCAAGTCCATACGCCCGCACCGGTTCCGGAGGAACGAGTGAGCGTGATGGTTTTATCCAGCACCGGGCCTGGCGCGTTTTTAATGGTGCAGACAATTGTCCCGGCACCCGTGGACGCGGTACCCGACGCAGTGACAGCGCAATTGGAGGTCGTGACAGTCGCAGCACCCGCAACAAGTGTCAGTGTCGGATCTGTGCCCTGATTGATGGTGTCCTCGAACGGCACTTTCAACGCACTGATTTCAGCGAGCCCCGCCGTCACCTTCGACCGCGCCTGATACTTGGAATATTGCGGCAAGGCGATGGTCGCCAGAATCCCGATGATCGCCACCACGATCAGCAACTCGATCAGGGTAAAACCTTGTTGTTTTTTCATAGACACGCTCCATGCATGAGTCGAATTCTCATGATCTGAAAGGGACGCAGCATAGGCCATGCCAATGCCTTCAAGACCTCGCTCATTGGGCGCGAAGCGCTTGCAACGCTATTTCCTACAACCTGCAACCGCACTATCTGACACTTTTTGTCACCTGCACCCGCCGCGTTTGGCGCTGTCACTTGACTAGGCTATAAGTCATGAACGGCAAGCGCGCGGACTCCCCATGAATGACATCGCTCTGAGCGGTCTGGCCAAGCAATTGGTGCAGGCCGAACTGCTCACGGAAAAAGGCGCTCAGCAAGCCTGGCAACAGGCTCAGCGCAATCGTCTGTCGCTGGTCAGCTATCTGGTGCAGAACAAACTGGTCAAAAGCTCACAGGTCGCCGAGATCGCCTCCGAGCATTTCGGCATGGCCTTGCTTGATCTCAATTGCCTGGACAAGGAAACCCAGCCTAAAGGCCTGGTCAGCGAAAAACTCGTGCGCCAGCATCACGCCCTGCCCTTGTGGCGGCGTGGCAACAAGCTGTTCGTGGGCATTTCCGACCCGAGCAACCATCAAGCAATCAACGACATTCAATTCAGCACCGGGCTGAGCACCGAAGCCATTCTGGTCGAGGACGACAAACTTACCGATGCCATCGAGAAATTCTTCGACACCCACACCAGTGGTCTCGAGGACATGGCCGATGTCGATCTCGACGGGGTCGATGTCGAATCCATCGACGACAGCAAACAGGACGCCGTCGGCGGCTTCGACGCCGACGATGCGCCGGTAGTGCGCTTCGTGCACAAGATGCTGCTCGACGCGATCAAGAGTGGTTCTTCCGACTTGCACTTCGAGCCTTACGAAAAGAATTACCGGGTGCGGGTGCGCACCGACGGCATTCTGCGCGAGGTTGCCAAGCCACCGATTCAACTGGCCGGGCGCATCGCCGCGCGCCTGAAAGTCATGGCCAGCCTGGATATTTCGGAACGACGCAAACCCCAGGACGGGCGAATCAAGATGCGCCTGTCGAAAAGCAAGTCGATCGACTTCCGGGTCAACACCCTGCCGACCCTGTGGGGCGAAAAAGTGGTGATCCGGATCCTCGACCCGTCCAGTGCGCAGATCGGTATCGATGCCCTCGGCTATGAGCCCGAGCAGAAAGACTTGTACATGGCCGCGCTCAAGCAGCCACAAGGGATGATTCTGGTCACCGGCCCCACCGGTTCGGGGAAAACCGTGTCGCTGTACACTGGCCTGAACATCCTCAACACCGTCGACATCAACATCTCCACCGCCGAAGACCCGGTGGAGATCAACATGGAAGGCATCAACCAGGTCAACGTCAATCCCAAACAAGGGCTCGACTTTGCCCAGGCACTGCGCTCGTTTCTGCGTCAGGACCCGGACGTGATCATGGTCGGCGAGATCCGCGATCTGGAAACCGCCGAGATCGCGATCAAAGCCGCGCAGACCGGCCACCTGGTGCTCTCGACCCTGCACACCAACAGTGCCGCGGAAACCCTGACCCGCCTGCACAACATGGGCATTCCCGGCTTCAACATCGCCACCTCGGTCAGCCTGATCATCGCCCAGCGCCTGGCGCGCAAACTGTGCAGCCACTGCAAAAAAGCCATCGAGATCCCGCGCGAAACCTTGCTCAAGGAAGGTTTCCCCGAGGAACGCATCGGCCATTTCACGATCTACGAGCCGGTCGGTTGCGATCACTGCAACGGCGGTTACAAGGGACGCGTGGGGATTTATGAAGTGGTGAAAAACACACCGGAGCTGCAACGCTTGATCATGGCCGAAGGCAATTCGCTGGAAATCGATTTGCAGATGCGCCGCGACGGCTTCGACGACCTGCGCACCTCCGGGCTGCACAAGGCCATGCAAGGCATCACCAGCCTTGAAGAAATCAACCGGGTCACCAAGGACTGAACATGGCGGTCAAGGCAGCGAAAATCAGTATCTACGCTTGGGAAGGTACGGACAGAAAAGGCAGCAAAGTCACCGGTGAGTTGAGCGGACAGAACCCGGCACTGATCAAGGCACAACTGCGCAAACAGGGGATCAATCCCGGCAAGGTGCGCAAGAAGTCCACGTCATTGCTGAGCTTTGGCAAACGCATCAAGGCCCGGGACATCGCCCTGTTCACCCGGCAGATGGCGACCATGATGAAAGCTGGTGTGCCGCTGCTGCAGTCGTTCGACATCATCGGTGAAGGATTTGAAAATCCGGCCATGCGCAAGCTGGTGGACGAAGTGAAACAGGAGGTCGCGGCCGGTAACAGCTTCGCCGCAGCCCTGCGCAAGAAACCGCAGTATTTCGACGAGTTGTACTGCAACCTGGTCGATGCCGGCGAGCAGTCCGGCGCCCTCGACACCCTGCTCGAACGCGTCGCGACCTACAAGGAAAAAAGCGAAAGCCTCAAAGCCAAGATCAAGAAAGCCATGACCTACCCCACCGCTGTGGTGCTGGTGGCGGCCGTGGTAACCGGGATCCTGCTGGTCAAAGTGGTGCCACAGTTTCAGTCAGTGTTTTCCGGTTTCGGCGCCGAACTGCCGGCGTTCACCCTGATGGTGATCAGCCTGTCGGAATTCATGCAGCAATGGTGGTGGGCGATTCTCGCTGCACTGGTCGCGGCGATTTTTGGCACTCGCCATGCTCTGAAAACCTCCCAGGCCTTGCGCGATCGCAAAGACACCTGGCTGCTGAAACTGCCCTTGGTGGGCACGCTGATGTACAAGTCTGCGGTGGCGCGATTCGCCCGAACCTTGTCGACCACGTTTGCCGCCGGTGTGCCGCTGGTGGAAGCCCTCGACTCAGTGGCCGGCGCCACCGGCAACGTGGTCTTCAAGCGAGCCGTGCTGCGTATTCGCCAGGACGTGTCCACCGGTATGCAGCTGAATTTCTCGATGCGCAGCACCGGGGTCTTTCCCAGCATGGCCGTGCAAATGACCGCGATTGGCGAAGAGTCCGGCGCACTCGATGACATGCTCGACAAGGTTGCCGGCTTTTACGAGGAAGAAGTGGATAACATGGTCGACAACCTCACCAGCCTCATGGAGCCGTTCATCATGGTCGTGCTGGGGGTGATCGTCGGCGGGCTGGTGGTGGCCATGTACCTGCCGATCTTCCAACTCGGCTCAGCGATCTGACATGCCTATCGACGAACTGTTTGCCGTGTATCCGCTGACGTTTGTCGGCACCGCCCTGCTGCTCGGTCTGGTGGTCGGCAGTTTCCTTAACGTGCTGATCTGGCGTCTGCCGAAAATGCTCGAACGCGATTGGCGCCAGCAGGCCCACGACGTGCTCGGTTTGCCCGGCGAAACGCCGCAACCCACCTACAACCTGATGCTGCCGCACTCCGAATGCCCACATTGCGCCCACCGGATTCGCCCGTGGGAGAACGTTCCCCTGCTCAGTTATCTGTGGCTGCGCGGGCGTTGTTCAGCGTGCGCCGCGCCGATCAGCAAGCGTTATCCGTTGACCGAGCTGGCCTGTGGACTGCTCTCGGCTTTCATCGCCTGGCACTTGGGTTTCGGTTGGCCGGCGTGTCTGCTGATCGTCCTCACCTGGGGTCTGCTGGCGATGAGCCTGATCGACACCGAACATCAACTGCTGCCCGATGTGCTGGTGCTGCCGTTGCTGTGGCTGGGGTTGATCGTCAACAGTTTCGGCCTGTTCGTGTCGTTGAACGATGCGCTGTGGGGCGCGGTGGCCGGTTACCTGGCGCTGTGGTCGGTGTTCTGGCTGTTCAAACTGCTGACCGGCAAGGACGGCATCGGTCACGGTGATTTCAAGCTATTGGCACTGCTCGGCGCCTGGGGCGGCTGGCAGATTCTGCCGCTGACGATTCTGTTGTCATCACTGGTGGGCGCCATTATCGGGGTGGTTTTACTGCGCTTGCGCAATGAAAAAACCTCCACGCCGATCCCCTTCGGCCCCTACCTGGCAATTGCTGGCTGGATTGCCTTGCTCTGGGGTGGTCAAATAACCGGCTTCTATTGGCAGTTTGTCGGTTTGAAATGAATACCCCTGTGGAAAAACCCTGGATTCTCGGCCTCACCGGCGGCATTGGCAGCGGCAAAAGCGCAGCGGCTCAGCACTTCATTGATCTGGGTGTCCACGTGGTGGATGCCGATCACGCGGCACGCTGGGTGGTTGAGCCGGGGCGTCCGGCGCTGGCAAAGATTGCCGAACACTTCGGCCCTGGCGTGCTGCAGGCCGATGGCACGCTGGACCGCGCCGCCCTGCGCAAACTGATCTTCGAAGTGCCGGAGCAACGTCGCTGGCTCGAAGCGCTGCTGCATCCGTTGATCGCCGAAGAAATCGCTCATCATCTGGCGCTGGCAAAATCGCCTTACGCGATTCTGGTGTCGCCGTTGTTGATCGAATCCGGGCAATACGCGATGACCCAGCGCATTCTGGTGATCGACGCTCCGCAACAATTGCAGATCGAACGCACCTTGCAGCGTGACCAGACCAGCGAGCAGCAGGTTCAGGCGATCCTCAAGGCTCAGTCGAGCCGCGAAGACCGTGTGAGCCGCGCCGACGACGTGGTGGTCAATGACCGCGACCTCGCCTGGCTGCACAGCGAGGTCGAACGCCTGCATCACTTTTACCTGACTTTATCCGGAGGCCAAGCATGAGCCAGATCCCAACCGTTGACTGTCCGACCTGCGGCGCCCCCGTAGAATTCACCCCCGAAAACAAGTTTCGGCCGTTCTGCTCCGATCGCTGCAAACTGATCGACCTCGGCGCCTGGGCGTCGGAAGAACACAAGATTCCGGTCGCTCCGGATGCCGAGGACGAATTGTTTTCCGGCGACTTCGATCCGCGCCACTGATCCCGATCAGGGGCGCATAAAGCCGTAGTCCTGTTCGTCGTCGAGGTTTTCTGCCAGAAAGCGCAACTCGTCGGCCAGGTCTTCGGCGTTGCGCACGGCCTTGCTCTGTTGCACCACGGCACTGAGCAAGGCGCGCAAACTCAATCCCGGGTCGAAACCGACTTCCTGCGCCATTTCCAGACTCTGCCGGGTTTCCTGCCTGGCCCACTCGTAAACACTCATGCCGCTGCTCCTGAAGGGATTTGCGCGAGCATGAAATTTCCCGCGCGGGGCGGGTTTGATGTGGATCAAGACTTCGGATCGTCGTCCTTCCAGGGCGCCGAAAGGTAGCGCGTGCGGTTGAAGGTCTCCAGCCATTCCGGGCTGAATACCACCAGCGCACTGACGATCATGCCGTTGATGAACGCCTCGGGAAAAATGATCAGCCACAGGTAACCGATGAAGTCCTCCAGCCATTCCGGCATGGCGAAGAGGCCGTCGTACCACAGCAGCGTCAGGCTCAGGATCAGGCACAACAAGGCCGACAACGCGGCAGCAAAAAATCCGCAACAGAAGATGTACACGAACGGATTGCGCGGCTGCGCACGCTCGACGGCGATCGCCACGCACTCGGTGACCAGCACCGGCAGCAAAATGAACAAGGCGCCATTGACCCCCATCGCCGCGAGATCCTGACGCCCGAGCAACACCAGGCCGATTTGCGCCACCAGCCCGCCAACGATCGCCAGCGGCCAGTCCAGCAACAGCGTTACCGCCGTCATGCCGAGGAAGTGATACGACACGCCCGTGTCGAAATCCCTGCGCATCAACCACAACAGAAACAACGCGAACACGGTGCCGAACAGCAGATGCTGACGCCGGCTGTCGCTGAACAACTCGACCCACGGCGCCCGCACGATCGCCCAGAGCAGCACCGGCAGATAAATCAGCCAGCCCAGCAGCAGACTTTCATTTGCCAGCACCTCGACGCCGATCATGGGCGCGCCTTCTCCAGTGCCTCGCGCAGGTCGCTCGCGTTGGCGTACTCACGTTGCGAGAGCAATCGACCGTCCTTGAGTTGCAACCACAACACCTGACCTTCCGCGCCGGGGTAGCGCGACGCAACCCGCCCCTCTCGATCAAGCATGACCCGGTAGTGATAGTCGCGCATGGCCGGTACGGCAAACATTTTGGCAATCAGCGCCGGCATGCGCTGGATATCGGCAACAAACACCGCGTGACGGGCCTCCAGATAGCCCTTGGGCTGATCCTTCAACGCTTCCTTGATCAGCTTGGCGCCGTCCATATCCCGCGCCACCAGCAGCGTGGTGGTGCTGTTGTCGAGGGTGAAGGACTGGTCATACTGATCGAGCAGCGTCCAGGGAGCCAGACGCTCACCGGTTTCGAGTGCATGGGCAAACAACGGAAAAACAGCAAACAGCAGCAGCCAGCGAAATTTCACGATGAGTCCTCACGGTTTGGGCAAATGATCGATTTCCATGAGTCTACACCGCCCTTCTCCACTGCCCACTGATGCACTTTGCCGCGTAACGCTTTCAGCTTGTCGCATTTGGACGCTAAGCTTGGGCTTATGGATGACTCAGATTATTTACGCCTGCTGACCATCGCGGCCGAGCAGGCCAACGCCTTTCTGTCCAATGCCCGCAAATGGGAGCGTGAGCGTTGGGTTTGCCAGCGCCTGCTGCAAGGCCTGAACATTCCCTACCGCGCCGACGAGTTCGCGCCGGCCGGCGAACCGCCGGACGTACTGTTTCGCGATGCCAATTTCGAGGTGTTCTTCGTGCTCGACGAGGGGCGCCGGCTCAACGACGAATGGCGTGACGAATTACAGCGACGACGCAGCGCCTTTTCCCTCAGCCAACTGGTGCGCCGCGAGGCCAAACCCAAACGTATCCCGGCCAACGAATTCCTGCTGCGATTGGCGCCGACCTTGCGCAAGAAAGCGCACAACTACAAAGAACGCGGTATGGATCTGGGCGAACTGGACATCATCGCCTTCGCCAGCCTCAAACGAGAAGTACTGGACTTGAACAGCCATTTTCCACCACCTACCGAATATTTGCGTCAGGGCTGGCGCTCGCTGTCACTGGTCGGCCCGACCT
Organism: Pseudomonas sp. rhizo66; assembly: GCF_031931925.1. NCBI lineage: Bacteria > Pseudomonadati > Pseudomonadota > Gammaproteobacteria > Pseudomonadales > Pseudomonadaceae > Pseudomonas > Pseudomonas sp. rhizo66. Next base: position 281,040 of record NZ_JAUJWZ010000005.1, on the reverse strand, counting down.
TCGCCCGCGTGCTTTTCGCCCACCCGGATGCACCGGACTTCCTGCGCAGCAACCTCGGTCGCAGCATTGTCTTTGATGTGGGAATCAGCCTGTGACGCCACTTCAGCAATTGATCGCCGATGTGCCGCAGTCTGGGCGTGTGCGCTGGATCGGCGTACGCCCCGATTCGCGCGGGCCGATGATCGAACTCGATGCCGTGGAGGCGCGGCTGGAAGCGGGATTGACTGGCGACCACGCGCGCCCCGGTGTGCGTAACGCGCGGCAGGTGACCCTGATTCAGTGGGAACATCTGGCGGTGATCAGCGCGTTGATGGGTCGCCCTGATGATCAACCGGTCAAGCCTGAAGATCTGCGGCGCAATCTGGTTATCAGCGGTATCAATTTGTTTAGTCTCAAGGGTCGGCGCTTTCGCATCGGTCAGGCAATATTCGAAACCACGGGCTGGTGTCAGCCCTGCGCACGCCTGCAAAACAACCTTGGCCCCGGCACTTTTCAAGCGGTGCGCGGGCATGGCGGAATTACCGCACGGGTGTTACAAAGCGGAATCATTCGCCTCGAAGACCGGGTCAGCGTCGAGCCGGTTCCGGACAGCGGCTATGCTGCGTTCAACCCCGGATAAAAACCGCTGTAGCTTCTGCCCATTCAGCAACGTCTACCTGACGAGGCAAATATGACCAGCCGCCTGAACCCCGAAGACCAGAAACATGTCGAAGAGTACCTGCAACTGTCCCAACACCGAGTCGAGCGCCGGCCTTTCCGGCCGTGGATGCTCCTCGTGATGGTGCTGGCAGTGACCATTGGTCTGGGCTTGTTGAGCCGATTTATCAGTTACCTGACGCTATGAGCAGCTTGGCGCTCGCTTGGGTAACCGCACCGATTTCCTTTAAAAACCTTGCGAGTTATCCCCATGTCCCATCGTATTGTTATTGTCGGCGGCGGCGCCGGCGGTCTGGAGTTGGCTACCCGTCTGGGTAAGACTCTGGGCAAGCGCGGCACGGCCAGCGTGATGCTGGTCGACGCCAACCTGACGCACATCTGGAAGCCTCTGCTGCACGAAGTGGCCGCCGGATCGCTGAACTCTTCCGAAGACGAACTCAACTATGTTGCCCAGGCAAAATGGAACCACTTCGAGTTCCAGCTGGGGCGCATGAGCGGGCTTGATCGCGCACAGAAGAAAATCCAGCTGGCCGCCACCTACGACGAAAACGGCGTAGAACTGGTGCCGGCGCGTGAAGTGCAGTACGACTCGCTGGTGATCAGCGTCGGCAGCACCACTAACGATTTCGGCACGCAGGGCGCGGCGCAGCACTGCCTGTTTCTCGACACCCGCAAACAGGCTGAGCGCTTCCATCAGCAACTGCTTAATCACTATCTGCGTGCACACGCCGGGCAAACCGATGTGGTCGAGCAGATCAGCGTGGCCATCGTCGGCGCTGGCGCCACGGGCGTCGAACTGGCAGCAGAGCTGCACAACGCCGCCCATGAACTGGCGGCCTATGGTCTGGACCGGATCAAACCGGAAAACATGCACATCACCCTGATCGAAGCCGGGCCACGGGTGTTACCTGCCCTGCCGGAGCGCATCAGCGGGCCGGTGCACAAGACCCTGGAAAAGCTCGGGGTCAATGTGATGACCAACGCTGCGGTCAGCGAAGTGACCGCCGACAGTCTGATCACCGCCGATGGCAACGAGATCAGGGCCAGTCTGAAGGTCTGGGCAGCGGGTATTCGGGCACCGGGTTTTCTCAAGGACATCGATGGCCTGGAAACCAACCGCATCAATCAACTGCAAGTGTTGCCGACGCTGCAAACCACGCGCGATGAAAACATCTTCGCCTTCGGCGATTGCGCCGCGTGCCCGCAACCGGGTACCGATCGCAACGTGCCGCCACGGGCGCAAGCGGCGCACCAACAGGCCTCGTTGCTGGCCAAATCGCTGAAATTGCGCATCGAAGGCAAGACCCTGCCGGAGTACAAGTACACCGACTACGGCTCGCTGATCTCGCTGTCGCGTTTTTCGGCTGTGGGTAACTTGATGGGTAACCTGACCGGCAGCGTGATGCTTGAAGGCTGGCTGGCGCGGATGTTTTACGTGTCGCTGTACCGCATGCACCAGATGGCGCTGTACGGGCCGTTCCGCACGGCGATGCTGATGCTGGGTAGCAAGATTGGCCGTGGCACTGAACCGCGTTTGAAACTGCACTAAAAAAACCTGTGGGAGCGAGCCTGCTCGCGAATGCGTTCTGCAGTCAATGTTAATGCGACTGACCCGACGCTTTCGCGAGCAGGCTCGCTCCCACAATGTTTTGTGTTGATGGAGATATCTGTTTCGTACTGTATCCCCGCCCCGCATTTCCCACCTTCGCTTACAAACTCCCCGCCTGGCGACACAGTCGCGATACACCGCCACCGCTTAATGGCCGCACCCGAGCGCACCTGCTCAGGCTTTTGTCCTTAACGTGTGGTTGCGTTGTGCAGCCAGGAGAATGTAAATGTCCCGTACTTCGACCCTCGGTAAACAATCCATTGGCCTGATTGGCGCAGCCCTGGCTGGCGGCCTGATGCTGTCCGGCTCGGTATTCGCCGCTCAGCCACTGGCGCAGGGCTACATGGTTGCCTCGGCGGAAACCTCGGTGAAAGCGCCAGAAGGCAAATGCGGTGAAGGCAAATGTGGCGACGCCTCGATGGCCAAGACCGACAGCGATGGTGACGGCAAGGTCTCACGCGCCGAATTCCTCAAAGTCGCGCCGAAGTCCGACTTTGACAAGATCGACATCAACCATGACGGCTTCATCGACGAGCAAGAGGCCTACAACAACGTGAAGGCCAACTTTGAAGCCAACGGCAAGAAAATGCCGAAAGGCCTCTTCGAGCACCTGAAAGACCAAGACGGCGCCTGATCGGCAGAAAAAAGCCGCGCTTCTCAATGTGAGAAGCGCGGCTTTTTTATATGTGGTTGTTTACAGCTGAAAGCGCCGCACCATGCCCTGCAAGGCGTTGGCCAGTTGCGACAATTCGTGGCTGGAAGCACTGGTCTGGTCAGCGCCTGCGGCAGAGCGTACTGACAAATCACGAATGTTCACCAGATTGCGGTCTACTTCCCGCGCAACTTGCGCTTGTTCTTCCGCAGCGCTGGCAATGACCAGGTTGCGCTCATGGATCTCATGCACCGATGCGGTAATGGTTTGCAGCGCCTCACCGGCGCGCTCAGCCAGCGCCAGCGTGGTCGTCGCCCGCGCCGTGCTGGCCTGCATCGAGTCCAGCGCCAGGCTCGAACCGCTGCGCATACCCTGAACCATCTGCTCGATCTCCTGCGTCGATTGCTGCGTGCGATAGGCCAGCGCCCGCACTTCATCAGCGACCACAGCAAAGCCTCGCCCGCTCTCACCGGCCCGCGCCGCTTCAATTGCCGCGTTGAGCGCCAGCAGGTTGGTCTGCTCGGCAATCGCCCGAATCACGTCGAGCACTTTGCCGATGTCCTGCGATTGGTTGGCCAGTGATTGCACCAGCTCGCCAGTCTGTTGCACATCGCTGGCCAGGGCGTTGATAGCGGTGGCGGTCTCACTGACGCGCACCTGCCCCAGATGCGCCGACTCACTGGACTGACGGGTCGCGTCAGATGTCGACACCGCATTGCGTGCGACCTCTTCCACTGCGGCCGTCATCTGATTAACAGCCGTCGCGGCCTGTTCGATCTCGTTGTTCTGTTGTTGCAGCCCCTGCGTACTGTCGAGTGTCACTGCATTGAGTTCATCGGCAGCGGTCGCCAGTTGCGTGGCCGAGCCGCTGATGCCCTGCAGCGTTTCGCGCAGGTTTTGCTGCATGGTCGCCAAGGCTTTGAGCAAACGACTGACTTCATCGTTGCCCTGGGTTTCGATCGGCCGGGTCAGATCGCCCTGCGCGACACTTTCTGCTGCGCTCACGGCGCTGCTCAGCGGCCGGACGATACTGCGAGTGAGCATCATCGCCAGTGCCACGGTGGCCAGTGCGGCCAAGGCAATAAACAAACTGACAATCGTGCGCGAATTTTCGTAGTGCGCAGCGGACTTCTGGCTTTCGTCGGCGACCTGTCTGGCGAACAGGTCCGCCAGGTCGTTGAGTTGTTTGCCGGAGCCATCGACGACGGTTTTCATGTCGACCAGTAACAACCGGGTCAGCTCGTCACGCTTGCCTTGCTCAGCGAGGGCGAAGGATTGAGCGATGCCGCTGCGATACGCGGCGAAGGTCTTTTTGAATTGGTCGTATAGCTGCTGGCCTTCCGGAGTCTCGACCAGTTTGTCGTAGGCGGCGATCTTCTCGCTCAGCTCCTTGTCGCGGGTGTCCATCTGGCTGCGGTAGGTGGCGATATTATTCGCATCCTGATCCAGCGCCATGCGCAATGAGATGGTGCGGATGCGCAGCATGATCTCGCGAATCTCGTCACCGCCACGAATGCTCGGCAGCCACTGATTTTCTACCGCGACTTCACTGTCGCGAATACTCGACATCTGCCCCAGCGCAAACACGCCGAGCAATGCCACCAGCACCGCGATCAGGGCGAACCCCAGGGCCGCCCGGGGAGCAATATTCAACTGACGAAGCAACATGACGAACGCCCTTATTTTTGTATTGGCCAGATTCAAGGGGCGAAAGCCATGGCAGTCCCCTCGTGTTAGCGGGCTATCGGCCAGTTGTACGATGACTTGAAGGGAATTGTCTTTTCGCAGGACAAAAAAAATCCCCGTATCTTTCGATACGAGGATTTTTAATATGGTCGGGGTAAGGGGATTCGAACTCCTGACATCCTGCTCCCAAAGCAGGCGCGCTACCGGACTGCGCTATACCCCGGTAAAAAAAAGGCGACCTTTCAAAGATCGCCTTCTTCGATCAGCGCTTTTGGCCTCTGATCTTAAGATTCGATCCCAGCGCAAACTGGTTTCAAAAATGGTGGGTCGTGTGGGATTCGAACCTACGACCAATTGGTTAAAAGCCAACTGCTCTACCAACTGAGCTAACGACCCAAAAATGGTCGGGGTAAGGGGATTCGAACTCCTGACATCCTGCTCCCAAAGCAGGCGCGCTACCGGACTGCGCTATACCCCGGTTTGAAATTGGCTCCGTGACCAGGACTCGAACCTGGGACCCAATGATTAACAGTCATTTGCTCTACCGACTGAGCTATCACGGAACTACACATTTCAATTTACAACTGTGAAACCTGAAGCTTCTCGACACCGTTTTCGCATCGCTGCGTTCGTGTGTCTGAGGCGCGCTATTCTACAACCTAGAACACCTCTGTCAACCCCCTAAATTGCTTTCAAGTTAATGATTTGCAACTTATTTCAGTTTTCAATCCAGAGGATTGAAACGCTGCCGGTGACTGACTGCGGGGCGCACTTTACAAGCCTTTTCCTTTGAGTTCAACAGCCTAACGAAAAAAAAGGCCCCACAATGTGGGGCCCTCCTTTTTTCCCTGGCGCTTTGGCTCAGTTGAAAACGATTTCGTCGTTCTCGACCGTGCCGGTCGCCGTATCGCCCGGCATGAAGTGACCCGAGAGGATCAACTGTGCCAGCGGGTTTTCGATCCAGCGCTGAATCGCTCGTTTCAAAGGACGTGCGCCATACACCGGGTCGTAACCAACGGCGATCAGCTTGTCCATCGCCTCCGGACTCAGCTCCAGCCTCAGCTCGCGCTCGGCCAGACGGCTGCGCAGACGGCCCAACTGGATCTCGGTAATGCCCGCGATCTGATCCCGTGCCAGAGGCTCGAAGATCACCACTTCGTCGACCCGGTTGATGAACTCCGGACGGAAGTGCGACGTCAGCGCATCCATCACCGCAGCACGCTGCGCCTCGCGATCACCGACCAGCTCCTGAATCTGCACAGAGCCAAGGTTCGAGGTCATGACGATCACGGTATTGCGGAAATCCACCGTACGGCCATGGCTGTCAGTCAGACGCCCATCCTCAAGCACTTGCAGGAGGATGTTGAACACATCCGGGTGCGCCTTCTCGACCTCGTCCAGCAGGATCACCGAGTAAGGCTTGCGACGCACAGCCTCGGTCAGGTAACCGCCCTCTTCGTAACCGACGTATCCCGGTGGTGCACCGATCAGGCGAGCCACGGAATGTTTCTCCATGAACTCGGACATGTCGATCCGCACCATCGCCTCTTCAGTATCAAAGAGGAATTCGGCCAACGCCTTGCACAGCTCGGTTTTACCGACACCGGTCGGGCCGAGGAACATGAACGAACCGCTCGGACGATTCGGGTCGGACAACCCGGCACGCGAACGGCGCACTGCGTTGGCGACGGCGACCACTGCTTCGTCCTGACCGATCACACGTTGGTGCAACAGGCTTTCCATCTTCATCAGCTTGTCGCGCTCGCCTTCGAGCATTTTCGACACAGGGATGCCGGTCCACTTCGACACGACTTCAGCGATTTCTTCTTCAGTCACCTTGCTGCGCAGCAACTGGTTTTCGCTCTTGCCATGCTGATCGACCATTTGCAGACTGCGCTCCAGATCCGGGATAACCCCGTACTGCAACTCGGCCATGCGGTTCAGGTCGCCCTTACGGCGCGCCGCTTCCAGTTCCTGACGCGACTGCTCGATCTTCTGCTGAATCTGCGCAGAACCCTGCACCTCGGCTTTTTCCGAGTTCCAGATTTCTTCCAGATCCGAATACTCCCGCTCGTGACGCTCGATTTCTTCCTGGAGTTTTTCCAGGCGTTTCTTCGCCGCGTCGTCGCTTTCTTTCTTCAGCGCCTGGGATTCCACCTTCAACTGAATCAGGCGACGTTCCAGACGATCCAGTACTTCCGGCTTGGAATCGATTTCCATGCGAATGCGGCTGGCGGCTTCGTCGATCAGGTCGATGGCCTTGTCCGGCAACTGCCGATCCGTGATGTAGCGATGGCTGAGCTTGGCCGCCGCGATGATCGCGCCGTCGGTGATCGCCACTTTGTGGTGAACCTCATAACGCTCTTTGAGGCCACGCAGGATGGCGATGGTGTCTTCTTCGCTCGGCTCATCCACCAAGACTTTCTGGAAGCGTCGCTCAAGCGCTGCGTCCTTCTCTATATATTGGCGGTACTCGTTGAGCGTGGTCGCGCCGACGCAGTGCAACTCACCGCGCGCCAGCGCAGGCTTGAGCATGTTGCCGGCATCCATCGAGCCTTCGCCTTTACCGGCGCCGACCATGGTGTGCAGTTCGTCGATGAACAGAATGATCTGCCCTTCCTGCTTCGACAGCTCGTTGAGCAGCGACTTCAGGCGCTCTTCGAACTCGCCGCGATACTTGGCACCGGCAATCAGCGCCCCCATGTCCAGCGAGAGCAGACGCTTGCCTTTGAGGCCGTCCGGCACTTCGCCGTTGATGATGCGCTGGGCCAGACCTTCGGCAATCGCGGTTTTACCCACGCCTGGCTCACCGATCAACACCGGGTTGTTCTTGGTGCGGCGTTGCAGAACCTGAATGGTGCGACGAATTTCGTCATCACGACCGATCACCGGATCGAGCTTGCCTTCTTCGGCGCGCTTGGTCAGGTCGACGGTGTACTTGTCCAACGCCTGCCGCGACTCCTCGTGGTTGGCGTCGTTTACCGCTTCGCCGCCACGCAGGTTGTTGATCGCGTTTTCCAGGGCTTTCTTGCTCACGCCCTGGCCGAGCAGCAATTTGCCGAGCTTGCTGTTCTCGTCCATCGCCGCGAGCAGCACCAGTTCGCTGGAAATGAACTGATCGCCCTTCTGCTGGGCCAGACGGTCAGCTTGATTAAGCAGGCGCGCCAGATCCTGCGACATGTTGACGTCGCCAGTCGGGTTCTGGATTTTCGGTAACTGGTCGAGCTCTTTGGTCAGCTCTTTACGCAAGCTGTTGACGTCGAAGCCCACCTGCATCAGCAGAGGTTTGATCGAACCACCCTGCTGTTCAAGCATGGCTTGCATCAAGTGCGCCGGCTCAATCGCCGGATGATCGTGGCCGACAGCCAACGACTGGGCGTCGGACAAGGCCAACTGTAATTTGCTGGTTAAACGGTCTATACGCATGGGGTCACCTTCCTTTTGAGCAGGCCGGACCTGAAAACCATCCTGAATAAAGAAACCTGCCAGATACCACTGTAGATGCGGTCGATTCTGGGAGATTCAAGCGTCGGAGAGTTGATGTAAGTCAGACAAGTCTAGCGGGCGAGCCAAACGAGGGAGGCAAAGCGACCGGTGCGCGACGCACGGCGATAAGAAAAGAAGCGTGGATCGGTCACGGTGCAGAAACCGCCACCATAAACAGCGGTGACACCCCGCTCAGCCAGACGCAGGCGCGCCAGCAGATAGATGTCCGCCATGAACTTGCCGGCATTGTCGCTCGGCGCGAAGGCTTTTGCCGCTTCGGGCAGTTGATTGACGAAGACTTCCCGTACTTCGGGGCCGACTTCAAAGGCTTTTGGGCCAATGGCCGGGCCGAGCCAGACCAGCACCTCTGCAGCCGGAACATCGAGACTGTCGAGGGTTGCCTCAAGCACGCCCGCCGCCAGACCACGCCAACCGGCGTGAGCCGCCGCGACGCGAGTACCGGCACGATCACAGAACAATGCCGGCAGACAATCCGCCGTCATCGCCGTGCAGGCAATACCCGGCGTTGCCGTCCAGCTCGCATCTGCAGTCGCAACGATCCCCGGATCAGCGTGCGCCACGGCAATCCCGTGCACTTGCTGCAACCAGGCAGGCTGTATAGAGAAGTGCTCGGTCAGACGCCGACGGTTCTCGGCGACGGCCTCAGGACGATCATCGACATGATCGCCCAGATTGAGGCTGTCGAACGGCGCCTCGCTGACACCGCCCTCGCGGGTGGTGACGCAGGCTTTGACGCAGGCCGGCGCAGGCCAGTCCGGCGTCAGCCAGTTCATCCGACGAAAGCCTCGCGATCCTGCTTGAGCAGGGTCAGCAGCCAGACGAAATCCTCCGGCAGCGGCGATTCCCAGCTCATGCGCTCGCCGCTCGTCGGGTGATCGAGTTCCAGGAAGCGTGCATGCAGCGCCTGACGCGGGAAGTGCTTGAGGGATTCAACCATAGTCGGGTTAGCGGCTGGCGGAATGCGGAAACGACCGCCGTACGCCGGGTCGCCGACCAACGGGAAGTTGATGTGCGCCATGTGCACGCGGATCTGGTGCGTACGACCGGTTTCCAGTTTCACCCGTACATGGGTGTGGGAACGGAAACGCTCGAGCACGCGGTAGTGGCTGACGGCAGGCTTGCCGCCCTCCATCACCGCCATGCGCTGGCGCTGCTGGCCGTGGCGACCAATCGGGGCGTTGATCTTGCCCCCGGCGGTGACCACGCCAATCACGATGCACTCGTAGATCCGGCTGACGCTGCGGCTCTGCAATTGCGTAACCAGCTTGGTCTGCGCCTGAATGGTCTTGGCCACCACCATCAGACCGGTGGTGTCCTTGTCCAGACGATGCACGATACCGGCGCGCGGGACATTGATGATGTCCGGCACATGGTGCAACAAAGCGTTGAGCAGCGTGCCATCGGCGTGACCGGCAGCCGGGTGCACCACCAGGCCCGCAGGCTTGTTGATCACCAGGATGTCGTCGTCTTCATAGACGATGTCGAGCTCGATGTCCTGGGCGATCCACTCGCCCTGGGCTTCCTGCTCGGCAGTCAGCTCAAGGATGGCACCGCCGTGCACGATGTCGCGAGGGCGGATGACCGCCCCGTCCACAGTCAGGCGACCTTCTTTGATCCAGGCGGAAAGGCGCGAGCGTGAGTGCTCAGCGAAGAGTTGGGCGGCGACTTGATCGAGGCGTTGGCCGCCCAAATCGGACGGCACCTCTGCGCGAAGTTCAATTTTATCGGACATGCTCTGACTGGGCGTCGGCACAGCCTTTGGTTTCGGCTGCGCGCTTGTGGTTAAATACGGCGTCTTTTGCCCCGAGGCTTTTCAACGGGGCGCTCATCATAACAGGACGGCCCCGCCCAAGACAGCGGCCGTCATAGGGACGCAAGCCGCCATGCAAGTGAAACACCTGCTGCTGATCGCCATCCTCGCATTGACCGCTGCTTGCTCATCGAAGGAAGTCGTAGACGAAAACCTCAGCGAAGCCGAGCTGTATCAGCAGGCTCAGACTGACCTGGACAACAACAGCTACACCAGCGCTACAGCCAAGCTGAAGGCTCTGGAGTCGCGTTATCCGTTCGGTCGCTACGCCGATCAGGCACAGCTGGAACTGATCTACGCCAACTATAAGAACGCCGAGCCGGAAGCTGCAAAGTCTGCCGCCGAGCGTTTCATTCGTTTGCATCCGCAGCATCCGAACGTGGATTACGCGTACTACCTGAAAGGCCTGACTTCGTTCGACCAGGACGTTGGCCTGCTGGCGCGCTTCCTGCCGCTGGACATGACCAAGCGTGACCCGGGCGCCGCGCGCGACTCGTACAACGAGTTCGCCCAGCTGACCAGCCGATACCCGAACAGCCGCTACGCGCCGGACGCCAAGCAGCGCATGATCTACCTGCGCAACCTGCTGGCCGCCTATGAAATCCACGTGGCCGACTACTACCTGACCCGTCAGGCTTATGTAGCCGCTGCCAACCGTGGTCGTTATGTCGTGGAAAACTTCCAGGAAACCCCATCGGTCGGTGACGGCCTGGCGGTAATGACTGAAGCCTACCAGCGTCTGCACCTGGACGAACTGGCGGCGACCAGCCTGGAGACCCTGAAGCTCAACTACCCGAACCACCCGAGCCTGCAAGACGGCCAGTTCGTGCCACGGGTTGCTGAAGCCGACAACCGCTCGTTCCTGAGCAAGGCGACTTTGGGTCTGATCGAATCGCGTCCACCGCTGCCGCCGGGAGAAACCCGCGCCAACCAGGACGTGCAGAAGCAGTTCCAGGATGCGAAAGACGCGATCCCGAACGAGCTCAAGCCTAAGGACGAAAACGGCGACGTGATCGAAGAGCCGGAGCCCGAGTCGAGCAACACCGACCGTTCGTGGTTCAGCTACATGACCTTCGGCGTGTTCGACTGATCACACCGGATGTACAGAAAAGGGAGATCTGCGGATCTCCCTTTTTCATTTCTGCGCTTTAATCCGCTGTGCGCTCGTCAGGTCCTTGGCTAAACTGCCGGATCATCAGTCGAAAAGCCGCTCATCATGCTTCGTTTATTGTTCTGGATCGTCGTGATTTTCGCCGCGATATGGTTGTGGCGTAAATTCAAGGCGCCTGCCGCGTCCAATCAATCCAACCGTGCCCCTCGCGAACAGGATGCTCCACCGATGGTGCGCTGCGCCCATTGCGGCGTGCACCTGCCGCGCGATCGCGCGCTGAGCGTGCAACAACAGTGGTATTGCAGCCAGGCTCACCTTGAGCAAGGCCCGGGTACCCGTGATCGCTGAGGCCACCCACGCCGACAGCAAACAGGCGCAGCGCCTGCTGCGCCTTTATCATCTCTACCGCTTGAGTATCGGCATCACGCTGGTGCTGCTGATCTCCAGCAACATGGACAACCGCCTGCTGACGTCGGCCAATGACGAATTGCTGCGCGGCGGTAGCTGGCTGTACCTGATCCTCAATATTCTGTTGGTGGTGTTCCTGGAGAACACCCGACGGCCGGCGCAACTGTTCAGCCTGGCCCTCGTCGATGTCCTGCTTTTATGCGGTTTGTTCTTTGCGGCGGGCGGTGTCGGTAGTGCCCTGGGCAATTTGCTGATTGTCTCCGTGGCGATCAGCAACACCCTGCTACGGCGGCGCATCGGCCTGTTGATCGCGGCCATCGGCGCGCTGGGCATCGTCGGCTCGAGTTTCCTGCTCGGCTTCAACCACCCCCTGAGCGCCAATGAATACTTGCAGGCCGGCACCCTCGGTGCCCTGTGCTTTGCCGCGTCGCTGCTGGTGCAGGGACTGATCCGCCGCCTCGAAGTCAGCGAAACCCTCGCCGAGCAACGTGCCAGCGAAGTGGTCAGTCTCGAAGCCCTCAACGCGTTGATCCTGCAACGCATGCGCACCGGCATTCTGGTGCTCGACGAGGCGCGCCGGGTGCAGTTGGCCAACCACAGCGCACAAACCCTGCTCGCGCAGTCGCACCTTCAGGGGCATTTGATCGATGACTATTCCACGGCGCTGGTCGATCGCCTGCAACTGTGGATGAACAACCCAACCTTGCGCCCGCAGAGCCTGAAAATCCCCGGCAATGGCCTGGAACTGCAACCAAGCTTCATCGCCCTCGAACAAAGCCCGAACCAGCAAACCCTGGTGTTTCTTGAAGACCTCGCGCAAATCGCCCAGCAAGCTCAGCAACTGAAACTGGCCGCGCTTGGCCGCCTGACCGCCGGCATCGCCCACGAGATCCGCAATCCGCTGGGTGCCATCAGTCACGCCGCACAGCTATTGGCTGAGTCCGAGGAACTCGACCGCGCGGATCGGCGTCTGACGCAGATTATTCAAGACCACTCCCAACGCATGAACCGAGTCATCGAAAACGTCCTGCAACTGTCCCGCCGCCAACAAAGCGCGCCGCAACGCCTGGATCTCAAGCCATGGCTGGAAAACTTCGTTGCCGAAAGCCGTGAACAGGCCAGCGAACGCCAGCAGATTCACCTGCGGATCAATTCGGGAGATTTCACCACGCTGATGGACCCGAACCAGCTCACGCAAATTCTCGACAATCTGTTACGCAACGGCTGGCGCCACAGCGCCCTGCTGCATGATCAGGCCGAAGTCTGGCTATCGTTGTTCAGCGATCCCGACAGCCAGTTGGCAGTCCTCGAAGTGCAGGACAACGGTCCCGGCGTGCCTGCCGATGAACAAACACATCTGTTCGAACCCTTCTTCACCACCAGCAGCCAGGGCACCGGCCTTGGGCTTTATCTGTCCCGTGAGCTGTGCGAAAGCAACCAAGCGCGCCTAGACTTCCAGTCACGCCAAGACGGCGGCTGCTTTCGCATCACCTTTGCTCACGGACGGAAACAAAGTTGAACACGAGCCCACGGCAAAAAATCCTCATCGTCGACGACGAACCGGATATCCGCGAACTCCTGGAAATCACCCTGGGACGGATGAAACTCGACACCTACAGCGCGCGTAATCTGGCTGAAGCCCAGGCGTTGTTGAACCGCGAGAACTTTGACCTGTGCCTGACCGACATGCGCTTGCCCGACGGTACGGGGCTGGAACTGGTGCAGCACATGCAGCAACGTTATCCACAATTGCCGGTGGCGATGATCACTGCCTATGGCAGCCTGGAAACGGCGATCAACGCCTTGAAAGCAGGAGCTTTCGACTTTCTCACCAAACCGGTGGACCTTACCCGCTTGCGCGAACTGGTCGGCACCGCCCTGCGCATGCCGGCGGCGGGAGGCAGCCTGACCTCCATCGATCGGCGCTTGCTCGGCGACTCACCGCCCATGCGTAGTCTGCGCAAGCAAATCGACAAACTCGCGCGCAGTCAGGCGCCGGTTTACATCAGTGGCGAGTCCGGCAGTGGCAAGGAACTGGTTGCGCGTCTGATCCACGAGCAAGGGCCGCGCGCTGGTCAGCCGTTCGTGCCGGTGAACTGTGGAGCGATCCCGTCGGAACTGATGGAAAGCGAGTTTTTTGGCCATCGCAAAGGCAGTTTCACCGGCGCGGTCGAGGACAAGCCGGGGCTGTTTCAGGCAGCTCATGGCGGCACGTTATTCCTCGATGAAGTGGCCGACTTGCCGCTGTCGATGCAGGTCAAACTGCTGCGGGCGATTCAGGAAAAAGCCGTGCGCAGTGTCGGCGGCCAGCAGGAAAGCGTGGTTGATGTGCGGATTCTCTGCGCCACGCACAAGGATCTCGATGCAGAGGTCGCGGCCGAACGCTTTCGTCAGGATCTTTATTACCGCTTGAACGTGATCGAACTGCGCGTGCCGCCCTTGCGAGAGCGGCGCGATGACATCGAAGTGTTGGCGGCGCACATGCTCAAGCGTTTGGCCAAGGACACCGGCCAACCGGCAGCGCGTTTACATCCTCAGGCGTTGGAAGCGCTGAAGAATTACCGGTTTCCGGGGAACGTGCGGGAGTTGGAAAACGTGCTTGAGCGGGCACACACCTTGTGTGAAAACCGCACGATCGAGGCTGAAGATTTACGTCTGAGCGAAGGCAACTGCGCGGCGGACGGCGGGATTGCCGATCTGACGCAGATCGACAATCTGGAAGATTATCTGGAGAACGTCGAGAGGAAGCTGATCTTGCAGGCGCTGGAAGAAACACGCTGGAATCGCACGGCGGCGGCGCAGCGGTTGAGCCTTTCGTTTCGGTCGATGCGTTATCGCCTGAAGAAATTGGGCCTGGATTGAGGGCCCCTTCGCGAGCAGGCTCGCTCCCACATTGGATTTTGTGACCGACAAAGATCAACTGTGGGAGCGAGCCTGCTCGCGAAAGCGATCTGCCAGGATACAGAGAAATATCAGACTAAATGCGGCCTTCCGGCGCATACGGCGCCGGATCAATAATCGGCGACCGCCCCAGCATCACATCGGCAAACAACTGACACGACGCCGGCGCCAGCACCAGCCCATTGCGGTAATGCCCGCAGTTCAACCACAACCCGGTAAACCCCGGCACCCGGCCAATGTACGGAATGCCCTCTGGTGAACCCGGACGCAGCCCGGCCCAGTGCCCGACCACTTCGGCATCGGCCAACGCCGGCAGCAACTCCACCGCAGAAGCCTTGAGGCTTTCCAGCGCCACATCCGTCGGCGTCTTGTCGTAACCCTCGTGCTCCAGCGTGCTGCCGATCAGGATATGCCCGTCGCGACGTGGAATCGCATAACGGCCCTTGGCCAAGACCATGCTTGGCAAAAAGTCCGCTGCGCACTTGTAGAGAATCATCTGGCCTTTGACTGGTTCGACCGGCAGCGTCAGGTCCAGCGTCTTCAGCAGATCACCGCTCCACGCCCCTGCCGTCAGCACGATCTGATCGCCCTTGATCACACCCTTCGATGTCTCGACGCCAATAACCTGCTCACCCTCGCGGACAAACCCGCTGACTTCGCATTGTTCGTGAATGGTCACGTTCGGCAGTGCCTGCAACGCCGCTTTCAGCGACTTCACCAGACGCGGATTGCGCACGTTGGCGACATCGGCCATATAGATCGCCCGGGAAAAACCGCCCCCGAGCACCGGCACCGCATCATGCGCTGCCGAGATATCCACAGCTCGCAGCGGACGGTTTTCCCGCTCAGCCCAGGCCAGCGCTTCGGCTTCGTCATCCAGATCCAGCCAGTACAGGCCCGTGGTGTGCACTTCAGGATCGACCCCGGTATCGGCAAACAGTCGCGCGCCGAGCTGTGGATAAAAATCCTGCGACCAGTGCGCCAGCGCGGTGACTGCCGGGCTATAGCGCCATGGATACAAAGGCGAAACGATGCCGCCGCCGGCCCAGGACGATTCCTGGCCGAGGTTTGAACGATCGAGCAGCACCACGCTGCGTACTTCGGAGGCGAGATTGTAGGCGGTCAGCAGGCCAATCACCCCGCCACCGACAATCACCACTTGCTGTTGCCTGGTCATGTTTGATCCAACCGTAAAAAAGACAGTGGGCGCAAAAGGCACCCGAAAGAAAGCGCCTCAGCGCCCCCAGCAATCCTTGGTGGTCAGCCCGGTAGTCGCGTTGTTCATACTGCGGACACCGGTGTTGGTCAGGGTGAAATCCCCGCACTTGTCGGTGGCCATGGCCGTGCCCGTTTTACGGGTGGCGGTCAGCAGGAAGGTCTGGTCAGCGATGGTCGGGGTGATCGTGTAGAAATCAGTGCCGGTGCTGAGCCCGGTAACGTTGGTGTAGGTATTGTTCTTGGTGTAGAAGCGCTCGAGAGTCTGCGCCTGCTCCGAAAGTAGCGAAACCACTTCGGCGCGGCGACCCTTTTTCACGTATTCGGTGAGGCTCGGATAGCCGATGGTGATGACGATCCCGATGATCGCAATCACGATCATGATTTCGATCAGGGTGAAGCCTCGGTTGGATCTGCGCATGCCTCAAACTCTCGCTTACTGTATTTGTCGCCACATGATGCGACGGCTGCCGCCGCCGCCCTTTTCCTTGATTATCGTGAGCTTTCCACTGGTGTCATGCACTCCCTTTTCCTCACCACGCGGGGTTATAAACGTCAGGTTCGGAATACCATCAGCGAAACTCACGCCGCTGGAGATTGAGTCATTACTGTCAACCAACCTATCGCCACCAGTATCAATCACCGCATAGTTGAGCATCTTACCGCTGAACGCCTCGAGTTCGACCAACTTGCCCGTACCAAAACTCGCACAAGGATCGGTGGTATCGACAATGGCCGTGGTGAAGACAATACGGCCAAGCACGATATTCGCTTGATTGATCACCCGTTCGCCGGTCAACACGTTGTTGTACACCAATGGCAGGAACCAGCCCTTCTCCCCCGGATATGTCGTGTCATTTTGCGTCGTAGTCAGAAACTGCCCGGAGCTGCCAGAAAATGATCCGGTAATCGCCTGTGCCTGCAAACTGCTGACAGTGGTGTTTCCGGAGCCGCCATCGGCATCCCATACCGAATAGAACGCCTGCAAATCCTTGTTGGTCTTGTCGGCCGTTTCGTTGAACTTACCAGTGCCGACAAAGATCTGTTTGCCGCCCAATGCGTTGTCCGCCAGCAGCGGCTGCGCGGTAATCGGCTGTGTCGCCCCGCCCGCCGTGGTGAACAGCGGTTTACCGGAAAACGCCACTCCCCAGCTGTCGGTCGATGTCGCGCTCAGATCGAATTTCCACAGGCGCCCCTTCAAGTCGCCACCGTAAGCAGCTTGCACCACATTCTGCGAATTGACCTTGAGTTTCACCGAGGACAAACCGTTGGTGGTTTCAGTGCTGTCGATCACGATTTTCTTGATCAGGGAACCGTCAAGCGCGTCCAGCACGTAAAGGGCCGCTACGCCTGAATTGCTGCCGTAGCCATTGGCAATGAAGGTAGCCCAACGCCCATTGGCCAAGCGTGCCACTTCCGGGCGGGCGTAGGCATAACCCAGATCATTGAAAACGTTTGTAGTACTGGCGGTGGCAGGCGCGCTGACCTCCCACAAAGCCTTGATCACGTTGCCCGCAGAGGCATCAAACAGCTGCAGCCCATAAAAGGTTTTACCACCGGCACCGGTGCCGCCAATGGCGAGAGTTTTCCAGGCCGTGCCGGATTGCGCGTCGAACACCCCAACTTGACCGTCCACCAAAAACTTGTGGCTGACACCGTTGATGTACAAGGGATCGGCAATCAACCGCAAAGACGGCAATACGCTGGAAGGCATGTAGGCGTAGCGGCGTGTGCCGTTGGACGAATTGATAACGCTGACGAAGCCGTCGTTGGCATTCACCACCAGACTGGGGTTCATGTTCGCCGCTTTAGTGGTCAGGTAAGAGGTGTAAGTGCTATCGCCGGACAAATCGGAAGCGGTTTTATCTGAAGGCGACGCCAACACGAGTGGAGAGTTGATGATATCGCCGAGCAAAACACTGCGTACCTTAAGCCCGGTTTTATTGGTGCCTTTGCTCCACTCCACCAGGTCATTGCCTGTAATTCCCGTGGGCAGACTCTGGCTGAGCGTCGTCTGCTGCGCAGGGGAAAAGTTGCCGTAAGCCAGCGTCACGGCGGCGCTGCTCGTGGTGTTCCATGATTGGTACGTCGGCGCGGTCGCCCCCGGCACGATGGTTGTGTCAGTTGTCCAGAGTGCGGTCGAAGTATTCACAACCCCGGCCGACGTAAAACCGAAAGACTTGATAGTGCCTCGCCAATCTTTGGGATCATAAGTGGTTTGGTAAAAACTGCTGGCACTGGTGAATGAGCCAGCGCTGGCAACAGCTGCGCCGCCGGAGCCAGCCTTGGAGGTGATGTCACTCAACGCCGATGATAAGACTGCGTTAAGGCCCGTGCTGTCGGTCGCCTGGTAATACTTGCCCTGCCCATAATTGGCGGCGTCGGACAACATGTCGTTATCCGCCGCAAAACCCACTGTATAGGTATTCATGTTCTGCCTGGGAAAATCCACCGCGTTCCAGCCCTTGCCCGCTGCGTCGGTGCCGGTCCAACGCATGTCGATGTCGAAAGCAAATTTGGCGATGTCATCCAGATACAACGTGTCCCCTTCATTGTCGCCATTGAGGTTGTTGCCGTCATTATTGACACCGTCCCAGTTCGGCAAGCGGCTGCCGCCCAGCGGGTCGTTGGTCGGGAAGGTTCGGTCGAACGTAGGCAAACCGTCGGTAATGACCACGCCGTAGTTTTTCTGACAGCGATACTGAATCGGGCTGGTATAGGTCGCCGGAGTGCTGTTGTAGTAAGGCGCCATGCCGCGCATGTAGCGGGTGATTTCGTAGTAGGTTTCTGCCAACGGTGTGTTGGCCACTGCGCTCAGACCGTTGATCGAGGAGATCAGCGCGTTGTAGTTAGCGTCGGCCTGAGCTTGAGTCACGCTACCGGACACCGGCGACAGATCGCTGATCGTACGGGCGATGAAACCGCCATTGCCGGAGTTGGTGCTGGTGGCCGGGTTGAAGGTCGACAGGCCGATACGCAACGTGCGGTTGCTGCTGACCAAGGCCGTAGAGACGTTACGCGCGACGTTGATGCGGTAGTCGTTGGGAATCGCACCAGTGGTGAAGTCACGGGTGCCGTTGCTCGTGGCCAGGCCGACGATATAAGAAATGTAATCGGCGGAATATCGGGTGTTTTCATTGCCTACGGGGTCGGGCAATTTCAGGCATAACGGCGCCACGCTGTTGTTGTAGAACGCATAGGCGCCCCCCGAGCAACCGGAGTTCGGCAGGCTCGATAGAAACACCGTGTCGCCGGTGATCTGCGGAGCATTCAGCGCAGAGCACAATCCCAGGAAGGCATTGCACTGCCGGGCGGGTGTACGGTTGATGTTCGGATCAAATCCAGCGGCGTAAATAATGCTGTTCATACTCCCCGAGTCGTCGATCAGCAACATCACATTCGGTGGCACCGCTGCAGCACTCAACAGCGGCGAATCGGAGGGCGTGAATGCATAGACGGGCGTCGCCAGATACAAGCTCAGCAGCAGGCCGAGCAGCAGCGATGTGCAGCGTTCAATACTTCGCATAGACACTCTCCACCACACTGCGCGAGCTGCCGGCAATGCCGACAGCGGTGACGCGATACAACGTCGCCGAGGTGTTGCTCGGCACGTTGACGGCGGTCAGTGTGGTGCCAATGTTCTGCACACCATAGAAACCATTACCGGTCGCAATCCAGGTCACACCCGAGGTCGAGTTGAACCCCGCCGCACTGACCACCGACGACTCCGCCGGCGGTGCGCATTGGGTGGTGCCACTGCACACGGCGAGTGAATAACTGTCCAGTTGCACAGCGCTTTCGCCGACGCGTAAAGCCGCCTCGGCAGTCTGGAACGACTGATTGCGCAGACTCACGCTGCCGGCCATTTTTTCCTGCAGGTTGGCACTCTGCATCGACGACAATCCGATCAAGGTCAGCAACAACAGGAACACCAGACTGACCAGCAGCACCATGCCGTGCTGCGCCTGACGGGTGTGGAGAGAGATCCTCATCGCTGCCCCCTCACTGCAAGCGGTTGCGCAAAGCGGCAACCACATTGAAGGTTTGATTGGCGACCCGATTGCTCGGGTCAGCGAGGGTCAGGCTCAGGCGCACACTGCGGATGCGCGCCGGGTCGCTGGGGTTGGCGCTATACGTCGAGGCCGCCACATCCGTCGCGGAACTGGCCAGACCGAAGGTGACGTTGAACGCACTGACATTGTTCACCAGCACCTGCTGGGTCGGCGTGCCGCTGCCGGTGCCCATGAGAATCTGATTGTTGCTGAAGCTGTAGATCAGACGCCGGATCGGGAACGCGATTTGCCCGCTCGCCGGGGAGCGCAAGCCGGTATAGGCCGTTGCGCTATTGCGGCAATCGGAGAGCACCGTCCAGGTTGGCGTGCCTCCACCACTGCCAATATCGGCGGTCACCAGTGTCAGTTTGAGATTGGCGTTGTCCCAATTGATCGGCGTGACCTGTGCAGCGTAGAAGTCGCCCGCGGAGCTCGAATCGAGGACAGTGCCCAGACAACCGAACATCCCGACCATGCGAATTTCCTGAATCATTTTGCTCAACACAAAACGCGCGTCTTCCTGCATCGCGGCGGCGCTGTTCTGGCTGACATAAGTGTTTTTTGCCGCGATAAAAATCTGCACCACGCCCAGTACTACGATGAGGCCCAGTGCCAGGGCGATGAGCATTTCGATCAGGCCGAAACCACGTTGATGGCGCCTCATGGTGTGGCCACCGGATCGACTGCGGCGCGACTGCTCAGGACAAAACTGCGCTGGGCGCTGACAGTGTTGGCTGCCCGCGCATCGCTCCAGTTGATCGTGATGGTGTAAACGCGCTGATTGAGGGTGATGCTACCGGTCGCCGTCGGCCCGCCGAAATTGCTGATATTGGTGGAGAAATCGTAGAGGTCCTGATCGCGGGCAACGCTCGGATTGGCCGAGGTCGGAGGCGTGACGGTGTAGTCGGCGCCGGAGTTGGCACGGATGCGGTCCATCATGTCGTAGGCAATGAAACTGGCCTGGCTGGTCATCCGTGAGCTGTCGGTGTACTTCAGCGCATTCAGCTGCACTGCCGCCGCGCCCAGCAGCCCGACCGTCAGAATCAGCAACGCGACCAGTACCTCGATCAGCGTCATGCCCTGCTGTGCGTGTTGACTCCCTGCCCTCATCCGCAAGTTCCACCCAATTGAATTCGTCCGTTCAAACACACGTTCAGCGTCCTGCTTTGCGTTCCCAGCGTGTAACTTATGGCCACCGCCGTCGACGGTGCCGCCAGACCGCCAAGGTTGTTGAAATCCAGTGCGGTCACTCCTGAGGGTAGCGTCAGAGTCGCGCCGCTGCTCATCGCGGGAACAACCCGCAACACATTGGCCGGATTGCCAGTACTGTCGTAGACCGCCAGCTCACCGGTCCAGACGCTGCCACCAGCGGTTGGACGCAAGCGCAGCGTCGTACCACGGTCGATGGCCTCGAGCCTGGCGAAATTGATCGCCCGCTGCAGGTCGCCCATTTCGGTGTCGGCCTTGCTGCCCTGTATCGAACGGGTAAACGCCGGCACTGCCAGGGTAATCAGGATCACGAAGATCGCGATCGCGACCAACAACTCGATCAGCGTGAAACCTTTTGTACGAAGATCCATCGATGCCCTCCGTTGCCGTCGGCTATACCTGCTTCTACACGCTAGAACATTCAACCGGCCCGCGTCGGTTGATTTGCCCTGCCCGGCGCACGGAGCGCGCCGCTCATCACACTCCACGGAGGGAGTTTTCATGCCGCAACAGGGTTTCAGCCTGATCGAACTGCTTATGGGACTGGCGATTGGCGCAATTGTTCTGCTGCTGGTCAGTCCGGCGTTTGCCGCGCTCAGAGAATCGAACCATCGGGATCAGGCGGCGCAATCCCTGCTCGATGGCCTTCGCAACGCCCGCACACTGGCCATCACGCGCAATCAGAGCGTGGTGATTCATGGCATCAACGGCGACTGGAGTCAGGGCTGGCGGATCATTCTGGATATCAGCGGCAAAGGGCCGAAGGACAGCAGCAATCCGCTGCTGCAAGAGCGTGCGAGCGACACGCAGGTGCCGATTGTCGGCAATTGGTCAGTGAGTCGGTACGTACGTTTCAGCGGTTTGGGGCAACCGCTGATGCCCGGGCGGGCATTTCAGGCAGGGACATTACATGTTTGCTCCGTTCGCGAGCCGGTCAGTCAGCGCCAGATCGTGCTGGCGGCGACTGGCCGGGTGCGCCTGAACAGTAAAGAGGCTGAGCAGGCGCTGTGTCAAAAAGCCAATAGCGTCAGATCGAACGCACGCGCAGCTCTTTAGGCATCGAGAACGTGATGTTCTCTTCACGCCCGGCCAGCTCATCGGCACCGATAGCGCCCCAGGCCTGCAATTGCTGAATCACGCCGCGCACCAGTACTTCCGGCGCGGAGGCACCGGCGGTGATGCCGATACGCTCAACGCCATCGAACCAGCTCTTTTGCAGGTCTTCGGCGCCGTCGATCAGGTAGGCCGGTGTGGCCATGCGCTCGGCGAGTTCACGCAGACGATTGGAGTTGGAGCTGTTCGGGCTGCCCACCACCAACACCACGTCGCACTCGTCAGCCAATTGCTTGACCGCGTCCTGACGGTTTTGTGTGGCGTAGCAGATGTCGTCCTTGCGCGGGCCACCGATGGCCGGGAAGCGCGTACGCAGCGCATCGATGACACGACTGGTGTCGTCCATCGACAGCGTGGTCTGGGTCACGAAAGCCAGTTTGTCCGGGTTATGCACCTGCAATTCGGCAACGTCTTTCTCGTCTTCGACGAGGTAAATCGCGCCGCCATTGCTGCCGTCGTACTGGCCCATGGTGCCTTCGACTTCCGGGTGACCGGCGTGGCCGATCAGGATGCACTCGCGACCGTCGCGGCTGTATTTCGCCACTTCGATGTGCACCTTGGTCACCAATGGGCAAGTTGCGTCGAACACTTTCAGGCCACGGCCGGCGGCTTCGGTACGCACGGCTTGGGAAACACCGTGGGCACTGAAGATCACGATGACGTCGTCCGGCACCTGATCCAGCTCTTCGACGAAGATCGCCCCGCGGCTGCGCAGGTCTTCAACGACGAACTTGTTGTGCACTACTTCGTGACGCACGTAGATCGGCGGCCCGAAGACTTCCAGGGCGCGGTTGACGATTTCGATCGCCCGGTCCACGCCAGCGCAGAAGCCACGGGGGTTGGCGAGTTTGATTTGCATGCTGTGCCTCGTGTCTTGCGCGCGAAAACAATGAATTACCAACTGTGGGAGCGAGCAGGCTCGCCCCCACAGTTTCAGATCGCTTTGACGGAAATGATTTCCACATCAAAGGTCAGCGTCTTGCCCGATAGCGGGTGGTTGAAGTCGATGGTCACTTGCGTGTCGTCGAACTCTTTCACCACACCCGGCAGCTCAGTATTGGCCGCATCGTTGAAGATCACCAGCAAACCCGGCGACAACTCCATGTCGACGAACTGCGAACGCGGGATGATCTGCACATTCTGCGGGTTCGGCTGGCCGAAGGCGTTTTCCGGCTCGACAGTCAGCGTGCGCTTGTCGCCGGCCTTGAAGCCGAACAGCGCAGCTTCGAAACCCGGCAGCAGGTTGCCGTCGCCGACCTTGAAGGTCGCCGGGGCTTTGTCGAACGTACTGTCGACGGTGTCGCCGTTCTCCAGGCGCAGTGCAAAGTGCAAAGTGACTTCCGTGTTCTGGCCGATGCGTTGCTCAGCCAATACCTGTTCAGTCATGAACGGCGTCTCCGGTCTTTTTACTTTTGAACATATCCAGTGCCAGCATCACCGCGCCAACGGTAATGGCGCTGTCGGCGAAGTTGAACGCCGGGAAGTACCAGCGGTTCTGCCAGTGCACCAGAATGAAGTCGATCACATGGCCCAGGGCAATGCGGTCATACAGATTGCCCAGTGCGCCGCCCAATACCAGCGCCAGCGCGACGGCCAGCCAGGTTTCGTTGCGGCCCAGGCGTTTGAGCCAGACCACCAGCACCGCACTGACCACAATCGCGATCAAGGCGAACAGCCAGCGCTGCCAGCCGGAGCTGTCAGCCAAAAAGCTGAAGGCAGCGCCGGTGTTGTAGGCCAGGGTCCAGCTGAAGTAATCGGGAATGATCACGATCTGCTGGAACATTTCGAGCTTGCCTTCGAAGTAGAACTTGCTGGCCTGGTCAATGACCAGAACCAGCAAACTCAACCACAGCCAGCTCAACCGTCCAAAACGGCCAACGGCATTAGGCATAGTGACGAACCTCGCCGGCGCCGCTGATGTTGTCGACGCAACGACCGCAGATTTCCGGATGCTCCGGGTTCACGCCGACGTCTTCGCGGCAATGCCAGCAACGGGCGCATTTCGGGAAGGCCGACTTGACGATCTTCAACTTCAGGCCGCTGACTTCGGTGGTTACCGCGTCAGCCGGTGCCTGAACAAAAGGCGCCACGCTGGCTGTCGAGGTGATCAACACAAAGCGCAGTTCGTTGCTCAGCTTGGCCAGATCGGCGCTCAGGGCGTCTTCGGCGTACAGCGTCACTTCGGCTTGCAGGTTGCCACCGACGGCTTTCGCCGCACGCTGGATTTCCATCTCTTTGTTGACCGCTACTTTGACCGCCATTACGCGTTCCCAGTAGTCGCGGCCCAGCTCAACGTCTGCCGGCAGTTCGGTCAGACCTTCGTACCAGGTGTTGAGCATCACCGACTCGTTACGCTCGCCCGGCAGGTATTCCCACAACTCGTCAGCAGTGAAGGCGAGGATCGGCGCGATCCAGCGCACCAGCGCTTCGGAGATGTGGAACAGCGCGGTTTGCGCCGAACGGCGGGCCTTGCTGTTGGCGCCAGTGGTGTACTGACGGTCCTTGATGATGTCGAGGTAGAAACCACCCAGCTCCTGCACGCAGAAGTTGTGGATCTTCGAGTAGACGTTCCAGAAACGGTATTCGCCGTAGTGCTCTTGCAACTCGCGTTGCAGCAGCAAGGTGCGGTCGACCGCCCAACGATCCAGCGCGAGCATTTCTTCGGCCGGCAAGATGTCGGTAGCCGGATTGAAACCACTCAGGTTCGAGAGCAGGAAACGCGCGGTGTTACGGATACGACGATAGGCGTCCGCACTGCGTGTCAGGATCTGATCCGATACCGCGATCTCGCCCGAATAATCTGTCGAAGCGACCCATAGACGCATGATGTCAGCGCCCAATGTGTCGTTGATCTTTTTCGGCTCGATCACGTTTTTCAGCGACTTCGACATCTTGCGACCAGACTCGTCAACGGTAAAACCGTGGGTCAGCAGTTCGCGGTACGGCGCGTGATTGTCGATGGCGCAACCGGTCAGCAGCGACGAGTGGAACCAGCCACGGTGTTGGTCGGAACCCTCCAGGTACAGATCGGCGCGCGGGCCGCTCTCGTGACCCATCGGGTGCGAACCGCGCAGGACGTGCCAGTGCGTGGTGCCCGAATCGAACCAGACGTCGAGGGTGTCGCTGATCTTGTCGTACAGCGGCGCTTCGTCGCCGAGCAACTCAGCAGCGTCCATCTTGAACCAGGCTTCGATGCCTTCGACTTCAACGCGCTTGGCGACTTCTTCCATCAGCTCGACGGTGCGCGGGTGCAGTTCGCCGCTTTCCTTGTTGAGGAAGAACGGGATCGGCACGCCCCAGTTGCGCTGACGCGAGATGCACCAGTCCGGACGGTTGGCAATCATCGAGTGCAGACGCGCCTGACCCCAGGCCGGAACGAACTTGGTGTCTTCGATGGCTTTGAGCGAGCGCACACGCAGGGTGTCGCCGCTGGTTGGCTCTTTGTCCATGCCGATGAACCACTGCGCGGTGGCGCGGTAGATCAGCGGAGTCTTGTGGCGCCAGCAGTGCATGTAGCTGTGTTCGATGACGGTGGTGTGCATGAGCGCACCGACTTCGGTCAGCTTGTCGACGATGGCCGGGTTGGCCTTCCAGATGAACTGGCCGCCGAAGAATTCCAGCGACGGCACGTACACGCCATTGCTCTGCACTGGATTGAGGATGTCGTCGTTGACCATGCCGTATTTCTTGCAGGTTACGAAGTCGTCCACGCCATAGGCAGGAGCGGAGTGAACCACGCCCGTGCCGGCGCCCAGTTCAACGTAGTCAGCCAGGTACACCGGCGACAGACGGTCATAGAATGGGTGACGGAAATTGATCAGCTCCAGCTCTTTACCGGTGGTGGTCGCGATGACCGAGCCTTCCAGGCTGTAGCGCGCCAGGCAGGCTTCGACCAGTTCTTCAGCCAATACCAGCAGCTTGTCGCCGACATCAACCAGCGCGTAGTTGAATTCCGGGTGAACGTTCAGCGCCTGGTTGGCCGGGATGGTCCACGGGGTGGTGGTCCAGATCACGATCGAGGCAGGTTTGCCCAGCGACGGCAGACCGAACGCGGCAGCCAGTTTGGCTTCGTCAGCGATCGGGAAGGCCACGTCGATGGTCGAGGACTTTTTGGTCTCGTACTCGACTTCCGCTTCAGCCAAGGCCGAACCGCAGTCGAAGCACCAGTTCACCGGCTTGAGGCCTTTGAACACGAAACCGCCCTTGACGATTTCGGCGAGGGCGCGGATTTCACCGGCCTCGTTCTTGAAATCCATGGTCTTGTACGGGTTGGCCCAGTCGCCCAGCACGCCGAGACGGATGAATTCGGACTTCTGCCCTTCGATCTGCTCGGTGGCGTAGGCACGGCACAGCTCGCGGGTCTTGTCCGCGCCCAGGTTCTTACCGTGGGTCACTTCAACCTTGTGCTCGATCGGCAGGCCGTGGCAGTCCCAACCCGGAACATACGGCGCGTCGAAACCCGACAGGGTCTTCGAGCGGATGATCATGTCCTTGAGAATCTTGTTCAGTGCGTGACCGATGTGGATCGTGCCGTTGGCATACGGAGGGCCGTCATGCAGAACGAACTTCGGACGATCCTTGCCAATCTCGCGCAACTTTCCGTACAGGCCAATACTGTCCCAGCGCTGCAGGATCTGCGGTTCGCGCTGTGGCAGGCCGGCCTTCATTGGGAAGGCGGTGTCCGGAAGGTTTAGCGTGGCTTTATAGTCGGTCATTTAAGGCTCTTCATTAGCGATGGGCGCTAGGTGCGGCTAGTGCACGGGCGGTGGCGACATCCGCATTGATCGCCGTTTTCAATGCCTCCAGGGAGGCGAAGCGCTGCTCTTCACGCAGCTTTTGGTGGAAAACCACCGTCAAACGCCGGTCATACAGATCGCCGGCAAAATCTAGAAGATGGACTTCAAGGTGGGCCTTGCCATCACCTTGCACCGTGGGCCGTACGCCGATATTGGCGACGCCGGGCCAGGTCTTGCCGTCGATATCGACATCCACCAGATACACCCCGGTAAACGGCACGCGACGACGCTTGAGTTGAATATTGGCTGTGGGCGTACCCAGTTGCCGGGCCAGCTTCTGGCCATGCAGCACGCGACCGGCGATGCGGTACGGGCGACCGAGCAAACGTTCGGCCAAGGCAAAATCGGCGGCGGCCAACGCGTTGCGCACCTGGGTGCTGCTAACGCGAATGCCGTCCAGCTCGACGGTTTGCGCCGCTTCGACGGTAAAACCGTGAACCTGCCCGGCTTGCAGCAGGAAGTCGAAATCGCCGAGGCGGTCGCAACCGAAGCGGAAATCGTCACCGACTTCCAGGTGCTGCACACCGAGGCCATCGACGAGGATGGTGTCGACGAACTCACTGGCGCTGAGCTTGCTCAAGCGCTGGTTGAAGGCCAGGCACAAAACCCGGTCAACGCCTTCGGCGGCCAGCAGTTGCAGCTTGTCGCGCAACCGCGCCAGACGCGCCGGCGCGGTCTCGGGAGCGAAGAATTCCCGTGGCTGCGGTTCGAAAATCACCACGCAGCTGGGTACGCCCAACTCGAGCGCACGCTCACGCAGTCGGGCCAGGATAGCCTGGTGACCACGGTGAACACCGTCAAAGTTGCCAATAGTGGCGACGCAGCCCCGATGCTGGGGGCGCAAGTTGTGGAGGCCTCGAACCAGCTGCATAACGCGCTTCTTGCTCATAAAGTGGTCGATTATAACCACACCCGACGGTCGACGACAGGCAACACCGTAACGCAAAGTGAACGAGCCGACAAAACTGCCGGCCCGCGCCCATCCATAAAGGGTAAAACCTTAGCTCAAGGCCTTGCGATTGAAGTCGCGCAGGCGGAAACCCAGCAGCAGCAACATACCGAAATACGCCAATACGCCGGCAGCCACCAAAGCGCCCAGACGCAGGAAGCGCTCAAGCATGTGGCCCTGATCCCACGCTGGCATAAAGTGCATGCCGATCAGCAATACCGCCGACATCACGGTCACTGCGACGACCAGTTTGAAAGCGAACTTCCCCCACCCCGGCTGCGGCTCATACATCTTCTGCTTGCGCAGTTGATAGAACAGCAGCCCGGCGTTGAGGCACGCACCAGCACTGATCGCCAAGGCCAGCCCGGCGTGGGCCAGCGGACCGATCAACGCCAGGTTGAACAATTGAGTGCACACCAGTGTGAAGATTGCGATTTTCACTGGCGTACGGATGTTCTGTTGCGCGTAGAAACCCGGCGCCAACACCTTGATCACGATAATCCCGAGCAGACCGACAGAATAGGCAACCAGTGCGCGCTGGGTCATTTCGGCGTCGAAGCCACTGAATTGACCGTACTGGAACAGCGAAACAGTCAGCGGTTCGGCGAGAATCCCCAGCGCCAGCGCACACGGCAACACCAGCACGAAGCACAGGCGCAGGCCCCAATCGAGAATTCGCGAATATTCGTGACGATCCTTGCTCGCGTATGTTTTCGCCAGGGTCGGCAGCAGAATCGTCCCCAGCGCCACACCCAGTACGCCGGATGGCAGTTCCATCAAGCGGTCGGCGTAATACATCCACGACACCGAGCCTGCGACCAGAAACGAGGCGAAGATGGTGTTGATGATCAGCGAAATCTGGCTGACCGAGACACCAAGAATCGCCGGCAGCATCTGCTTCATGACGCGCCAGACGCCGGTGTCACGCAGATTCAGGCGCGGCAGTACCAGCATGCCGATCTTTTTCAGGTGCGGCAGTTGATAGAGCAACTGCGCCAGTCCACCGACCAGTACTGCCCAGCCCAGTGCCATGACCGGCGGATCGAAGTACGGCGTGAGGAACAGCGAAAACACGATCATGCTGACGTTGAGCAAGGTCGGCACAAAGGCCGGTACCGAGAAGCGGTTCCAGGTATTGAGGATCGCCCCGGCCAGCGAGGACAGGGAGATCAGCAATATATAAGGGAACGTCACCCGCAACAGATCGGAGGTGAGCTGGAATTTTTCCGGCGTATCGGTAAAGCCCGGTGCCGTGGCCCAGATCACCCAGGGCGCGGCGATCATGCCCAGCGCCGTCACCACTGCCAGTACCAGGGTCAGCAGGCCTGAAACGTAAGCAATGAAGGTACGGGTCGCCTCGTCGCCCTGCTGGCTTTTGTATTCCGCGAGAATCGGCACGAAGGCCTGAGAGAACGCACCCTCGGCGAAGATACGCCGCAGCAGATTGGGCAGTTTGAAGGCAATGAAGAAGGCATCCGTCGCCATCCCGGCGCCGAATGTACGGGCAATCAGCGTGTCACGAACAAAGCCCAGAATCCGGGAAAGCATCGTGATAGAGCTGACGGCGGCCAACGATTTGAGCAGATTCATTGAGGGAATTTGTGCCTGTCGATAAACAGCAGGCGAACAAAGCGCCTACTTGTGCGATACTCCGCGCCGCAGCAGCACAGAGCCAAAGCTCGCGAGTTTACAGGTCAAGCGCCGGAAATAAATATCCCGCCTCTTTATACCTACCACTTAGCGGAACGTTTCAAGTGCCCTTGACAAGACTTCAACTCATCGGCATGATTCGCGGCCTATTTTGTTTGCTATTTCCTAAAAAGTCTTTCGAGGAGCTCGACGGTGGCCAACTCACCTTCCGCCAAAAAACGTGCAAAACAGGCTGAGAAGCGTCGCAGCCACAACGCCAGCCTGCGTTCCATGGTTCGCACCTACATCAAGAATGTAGTTAAAGCCATCGACGCAAAAGACGCTGAAAAAGCTCAAGCTGCATACGTTCTGGCTGTGCCAGTTATCGACCGTATGGCCGATAAAGGCATCATCCACAAGAACAAGGCTGCTCGCCATAAGAGCCGCCTGAATGGCCACGTCAAAGCGCTGAAAGAAGCCGCTTAATCGACGTAGTCATTAAAAACCGACCTTAGGGTCGGTTTTTTATTGCCTGTGATTTAGTAAATCCAGCGCAAAAAAATGTAGGAGTGAACCTGCTCGCGATAGCGGTGCGTCAGTCAGCAAATGCATATCTGACTAACCTCCATCGCGAGCAGGCTCACTCCTACAGTTGTTTCTGCGGCGTTATTGCTGAACCGGCACCCAAGGCAGGATCGGAATCGCGGTCACGGCATTCTGCGGACTGCCTTCGATCAAGCGATCGCTGTAGACCAGATACACCAGCGTATTGCGCTTCTTGTCGAGGAAACGCACCACCTGCATGGTTTTGAATACCAGCGAAGTGCGCTCCTTGAACACCTCATCACCATCCTTCAGATCACCCTTGAACTTGATCGGGCCGACCTGACGGCACGCGATCGACGCCTCTGCGCGATCTTCAGCCAGACCCAGACCACCCTTCACTCCGCCCGTCTTGGCACGCGACAGGTAGCAGGTCACCCCCTCAACTTTCGGATCATCGAATGCCTCGACCACAATACGGTCGTTCGGGCCGACAAACTTGAACACCGTCGATACCTGACCGATTTCCTCGGCCGAGGCCAGCAATGGCATCGCCATCAGCAAGCCCAACAATCCTTTCGCTAAACGCATGGAATTTTCCTTAGACCAGAATCAGGTTGTCACGGTGAACCAATTCAGGCTCCGCCATGTAACCGAGCAAACCGACAATCGCATCCGACGACTGACCGATGATTTTTTGTGCTTCCAGCGCACTGTAGTTGGCCAGGCCACGGGCAATCTCACGACCATCGGGCGCCACGCAGACCACCATCTCGCCACGACGGAAACTGCCCTGCACCAATTTCACACCGACAGGCAGCAGGCTTTTGTTGCCCTTGGACAACGCCGACACCGCACCCTCGTCCAACACCAGCGTACCGCGAGTCTGCAGATGCCCGGCCAGCCACTGCTTGCGCGCCGCGAGCATGCCGCGCTCAGGCGACAGCAACGTACCGATTCGCTCGCCGGCCTTGAGGCGATCAAGCACACGCTCAAGACGCCCACCGACAATGATGGTGTGCGCACCGGAACGCGCAGCCAGTCGCGCAGCTCGCAGCTTGGTCTGCATACCGCCACGCCCCAGCGCACCGCCCGTGCCGCCCGCCACCGCATCGAGGCTCGGATCATCGGCACGCGCGTCATAAATCAGCTGCGCCTCGGGATTGTTGCGCGGATCGGCGTCGAACATACCATCGCGATCAGTGAGGATCACCAGCAGGTCCGCTTCGACCAGGTTAGCCACCAGCGCCGCCAGGGTATCGTTATCGCCGAAACGGATTTCGTCAGTGACCACGGTGTCGTTTTCATTGATGACCGGGATGACTTTCAGCTCGACCAATGCACGCAGGGTGCTGCGAGCGTTCAGGTAGCGCTTGCGATCGGACAGGTCGTCGTGAGTCAGGAGAATCTGCGCAGTGTGCCGACCATGCTCGGCGAAGCTCGACTCCCACGCCTGCACCAGACCCATCTGACCAATTGCAGCGGCCGCCTGGAGCTCGTGCATCGCACTGGGTCGTGCGGTCCAGCCCAAACGACTCATGCCGGCCGCCACCGCCCCGGAGGACACCAGCACCAACTCGACGCCAGCCTCATGCAAGGCCACCATCTGCTCGACCCAGACACTCATTGCCGCGCGATCCAGCCCTTTGCCATCAGCTGTCAGCAAAGCGCTGCCGATCTTCACGACCCAACGCTGCGCACCTGTCACCTTGCTCCGCATCATCTTCAACCTTAGCTTGAGGGCAGCACGACCCAGCGCCGCCCATGACGTTATTTGTGACTTGCGATTTCCAGATACTAAAACGCCGCTCGATTGAGCGGCGCCTTAAAAAAACGGCTTGCAGCGATGATAACACCGCCCTGAGATGAAGACTCAGCAGACACCAGCGATCTTCTGAAGGTCAAAAGATCGCAGCCTGCGACAGCTCCTACCCAACGAATCAGTCACGCACGTAAATGATTTCCGGACCGTCTTCGTCATCCACATCTTCTTCGTCCCAATCATCGTCACCGATGTCATGGACCGACTTCACGCCGCTGCGACGCAGGGCACGCTTGTCATCCAGCGCCTGCAGTTGCGCACGCGCCTCGTCTTCGATGCGCTGATCGAGATCAGCCAGCTCTTCCTTGTACGCCGGGTCTGCAGCCAGACGGTCGGCACGGTCTTCCATATAACGCATGATGTCGTGGCACAGACGCTCGGTACCAATCTTGGCAATCGCCGAGATCACATAAACCGGACCGGTCCACTCCAGGCGATCAACGATTTCCTTGACGCGCTCATCGTGCTCTTCTTCAAGGATCTGGTCGCACTTGTTCAGCACCAGCCAACGATCACGCTCCGCCAGGGACGGGCTGAACTTGATCAGTTCGTTGACGATCACTTCAGCGGCATCCGGCGCACTGCTGTCATCCAGCGGCGCCATGTCGACGAGATGCAGCAGCAGACGCGTACGCGCCAAGTGCTTGAGGAAGCGAATCCCCAGACCGGCACCGTCGGAAGCACCTTCGATCAGACCCGGAATATCAGCAATGACGAAGCTCTTCCAGCGATCGACGCTGACCACACCCAGGTTCGGCACCAGCGTGGTGAACGGGTAGTCAGCGACTTTCGGCTTGGCGGCCGAAACGGAACGTATAAAGGTACTTTTACCGGCGTTCGGCAAGCCCAGCAGACCGACGTCAGCCAGCACCTTCATTTCCAGCTTCAGGTCGCGCTGCTCACCCGGCTTGCCCGGCGTGGTCTGACGCGGCGCACGGTTGGTACTGGATTTGAAACGGGTGTTACCCAGACCGTGCCAACCGCCCTGCACTACCATCAGTTTCTGGCCAGCCTTGGTCAGGTCGCCGATCACTTCCTGGGTAGCAGAGTCGATCACCGTGGTGCCGACCGGCACGCGCAGAATCAGGTCTTCACCCTTCTTGCCGGTGCAGTCGGTGCTACCGCCGTTGGAGCCACGCTCGGCATCGAAGTGCCGGGTGTAACGGTAGTCGACCAGGGTGTTGAGGTTTTCGTCAGCCATCATGTAGATGGAACCGCCATCACCGCCATCACCGCCGTTCGGGCCACCGTTTTCGATGAATTTTTCCCGACGGAAACTCATGGCGCCATTGCCGCCGTCACCAGCCTTTACGCGAATCGATACTTCATCAACAAACTTCATAACCAACGCCTCTCGCCGTACGGACGAGCCGAAAAACAATCAAGACATAAGACTCTTGCAAAAATGAGCGCAGCGACCCCAAAACACGACACGTATCGCACGCCGACAGCCCATACAAACAGTTTTGCAAGAGACTCACCCCACAAACGAAAAAGCCCCGTCGCAAGACAGGGCTCTTCCAGCGATCTCGCGATTAAGCCGCGATTACGCTCACGTAACGGCGGTTGAAAGCGCCTTTTACTTCAAACTTGATCACGCCTTCGATTTTCGCGAAGAGGGTGTGATCTTTACCCATGCCAACGCCGTAGCCAGCGTGGAATTGGGTGCCGCGCTGACGCACGATGATGTTGCCGGCCTTGATGACCTGGCCGCCATACATCTTCACGCCAAGGCGTTTGGCTTCTGAGTCGCGACCGTTACGGGTACTACCACCAGCTTTTTTGTGTGCCATGAGTCAATTCTCCTAGTGA
This sequence comes from Pseudomonas sp. rhizo66, assembly GCF_031931925.1. Taxonomy (NCBI): domain Bacteria; kingdom Pseudomonadati; phylum Pseudomonadota; class Gammaproteobacteria; order Pseudomonadales; family Pseudomonadaceae; genus Pseudomonas; species Pseudomonas sp. rhizo66. The sequence continues at coordinate 247,559 of NZ_JAUJWZ010000005.1, read as the reverse complement.
GGAATTAGGCTGAAATTAAGCCTGAATACCGGTGATTTTGATCTCGGTGTACCACTGGCGGTGGCCCATACGCTTCATGTGGTGCTTACGACGACGGAACTTGATGATGCGGACTTTATCGTGACGACCTTGGGAGATCACTTCAGCCACAACGGTAGCGCCAGCAACAACTGGAGCGCCGATATTCACGTCGTCGCCATTGGCAACCAACAGAACGCGATCAAAGGTAACGGATTCGCCGGTAGCGACTTCCAGTTTTTCGATCTTCAGGTATTCACCTGGGGCGACTTTGTACTGCTTGCCGCCAGTAACGATTACTGCATAAGACATGGTATTTCTCCGATAATCCTGCTCACCCAGCTCTTTATAAGAAGAGGTATTGGCTGGCATGGCTGCATAAGGCTGGAAGGCCCGTTGCAATTGCGTAAGGCAGGTGCTGCCCAGGAAGTTCAGGGTGCGCGATTGTACGCAAGGTGCCGCAGGCTTGCAAGTAGCCGTCTATCGCGCCTTGACAGGTCTGGATGGGGGTCCTAGCATGCCGCGCAACCCTTCTGGAGCGACTCTCGCTGATGCAACCCCAAGCTTTCTACCGCGCGGTGGCGGACGATTTTAGCGCCGTCGACGGCATCATCAAGAAGCAGCTGACTTCCCGAGTACCGCTGGTATCGAAAATCGGCGATTACATTACCTCGGCCGGCGGCAAACGTCTGCGTCCTTTATTAGTGTTGCTGTGTGGCAAAGCCTTGGGTCGCGAAGGCGACGACATGCGTCTGCTGGCCGCCACCATCGAATTCCTGCACACCGCCACCCTGTTGCATGACGACGTAGTCGACATGTCCGGCATGCGCCGTGGCCGCTCGACCGCCAACGCCATGTGGGGCAACGCCCCGAGCGTGCTGGTCGGCGACTTCCTGTACTCGCGCTCGTTCGAAATGATGGTCGAACTGGGCTCGATGCCGGTGATGAAGATCCTGTCCCAGGCCACGCGCATCATCGCTGAAGGCGAAGTGTTGCAGCTGTCCAAGGTGCGCGACGCCAGCACCACCGAAGAAACCTACATGGAAGTGATCCGCGGCAAAACCGCGATGCTCTTCGAAGCCTCGACCCATAGCGCTGCTGCATTGGCCGGTGCGACTGCCGAGCAGAGCGAAGCCCTGCGCACTTTCGGTGACCACCTGGGTGTGGCGTTCCAGTTGGTCGACGACCTGCTCGACTACAAAGGCGACGCCGAGACCCTGGGCAAGAACGTCGGTGACGATCTGGCCGAAGGCAAACCGACCCTGCCGCTGATCTATACCATGCGCGAAGGTACGGCTGAACAGGCCGCCCTGGTGCGTCAGGCGATTCAGAAAGGCGGGATCGAAGACCTCGAAAGCATCCGCATTGCCGTGGAGGCTTCCGGTTCGCTGGAGTACACCGCACAACTGGCCCGTGATTATGTGGCCCGTGCGATCAAGTGCCTCGACGCCCTGCCGGCCAGTGAATACCGTGATGCGCTGGTTGAACTGAGCGAGTTTGCAGTCGCCCGCACGCACTGATATCGCTGAAGCAAGATCAAAAGATCGCAGCCTTCGGCAGCTCCAACAGGGGTTGTCGACACTGCGATCTTTTGCTTTTGACTGCCTGAAAAGCTAAAACCCTATACAATGTGCGACTTTTAGCGATCCACATCCCAAGGAGCCTTAGTGAGCACGTTGCCACCCTGCCCGAAATGCAATTCCGAATACACCTACGAAGATGGCACCCAACTGGTATGCCCTGAGTGCGCCCACGAGTGGTCCGCCAGCGGCGAAGCCGAAGTGGCGTCCGATGATGCCGTGAAGAAAGATTCGGTCGGCAACGTCCTGCAGGACGGCGACACCATCACCGTCATCAAGGACCTCAAGGTCAAGGGCACCTCACTGGTGGTCAAAGTCGGCACCAAGGTCAAGAACATCCGCCTGTGCGATGGCGACCACGACATCGACTGCAAGATCGACGGCATCGGTCCGATGAAACTCAAATCCGAGTTCGTCAGAAAAGTCTGAATCCGCTGTATTCCATCCCGCGCCAGCCGTGGGATGGAGCTTCGCCCTCCTCGATTCGCTCCAGTAAAACCACGCAATAGCCAAACGCCAGCCGTTTTGACCTTACGCAATCTTTACCCGGAAAAAATCAGAATCTGCCAATAGGCGCTTGCTATTTAGATAATAAGAATTATTCTCATCAAACACCTTCAATGGAGATGAGAACCATGACTTATCTGATCGACGCCTGGCTGGATCGCCCACACCCTTACCTCAGAATCCTCCATCGGGAAACCGGTGAAGTCTGTGCGGTGCTTGAAGAAGAAGCCCTGCATGAACTGCAGGATCAAGGCGATCTGGACGTCAGCAGCCTGAATTCCAGCGAGCCATTGGTGCTCAAGGAACTGGTGCGCAATCTGTTCCTGTTCTGCTACGCCCGGGCCTTGCGCCCGACCAGTGAACTGCATAACAAGATCGAACTATGAGCAGCACCCAAAAAATTGTGGGAGCCAGTCTGCTGACGATGGTATCAACGCGGTCCTGAAGCAAAACCCGGTCGACCCTATCGCCAGCAGGCTGGCTCCCACATTAGCCCACCATCAAGGCAGGCCCGGTCTTACAGAACGTCCAGCAGCTCGACGTCGAATACCAGAACGCTGTGCGGCGGGATGCTGCCAACGCCTTGAGCGCCGTAAGCCAGTTCGCTCGGCACGTACAGACGCCATTTGCTGCCGGCGTTCATCAGTTGCAGGGCTTCGGTCCAGCCAGCGATCACGCCGCCAACCGGGAATTCTGCAGGCTGGCCACGCTCGTAGGAGCTGTCGAACACAGTGCCGTCGATCAGTGTGCCGTGGTAGTGAGTACGCACCTGGTCTTCACGGGTTGGCTTGGCGCCTTCGCCCTGAGTCAGCACTTCGAATTGCAGGCCGGAAGCCAGGGTGGTGATGCCGTCACGCTTGGCGTTTTCAGCCAGGAACGCCAGGCCTTCGCCTGCAGCGGCTTCAGCTTTGGCTGCGGCTTCGGCTTGCATGATTTCGCGGATAACCTTGAAGCTGGCGGACATTTCTTCCTGACCCACGCGGCTTGGCTTGCCGGCGAATGCGTCGGTCAGGCCAGCCAGGATCGCGTCCAGGCTAACACCTGGTGGCGGGTTGTCGCGCAGCTGGTCACCCAACTGACGGCCGATACCGTAGCTGACGCGGGTTTCGTCGGTGGACAGATTTACTTCGGACATGACACTGCTCCGCTGTGCGGACGGCCACAAGACTTGCCGTGCGTGCACAGCGCGTCCCGGCGCGCCCGGAACCAAAAGGGCGAGCAGACTAGCACAGATGTTCCGGCGATGGCGCGCAACGCCTACAGGGCGGAACGCCAGCCGAGCGGCACCTTCAGGCTTTCATCGATACTGCCCAGGCCGCACATTTCATCATGCACCGAAGTGTGTACAAGGTTGAACGGCAACTCCGGAAAGTTATGCAGCAAATCCCGCGCATGCTCCACCGAGCGCAATGTCAGCATCCCGCCCTTGAGATCACTCAACGGATACGCCGCCCCGTGCATCCGTGCTTCGAGCAGATAAATCCCGCCTTCCATGGAAATCAGGTTCAGCTCATCGACCTTCTTGGCGATGGCAAACGCATTCAGCTCTTGCAGGTTCATGAACGCACCTCACGCAGTGGCGAATCAGGACCTCTACAGGGATATGCCCGCGCGTAACAAAGCACAAGCCACAAACGACACCGCCCGTCTGTTTCGCAACAGACGGGCGGTGTTTTTGTGTTGCGAGGGGGATCGCTACGCGATCCAGCGGGAGCAAGCTCCCTCCCCACATGATCAGTGCTTGGTGACCTTGTCCAGGTAACCCATGGCGAACGCCGAGACCACGAAGGTCATGTGGATGATTACGTACCACATCAGGTGCTCGGGATCGACGTTCTTGGCATCCATGAAGATGCGCAGCAAGTGGATCGAGGAAATCGCCACGATCGAGGCGGCCACTTTCATCTTCAGCGACGAAGAGTCCATGGTGCCCAGCCAGCTGAGCTTTTCCTTGCCCTCGTCGATGTCCAGTTGCGAGACGAAGTTCTCATAGCCGGAAATCATCACCATTACCAGCAGACCACCAACCAGCGCCATGTCGATCAGCGACAGCAGCACCAGAATCAGATCCGACTCGGCCATCGCGAACACGTTGGGCAGGATATGAATGATTTCCTGGAAAAACTTCAGTGCCAGCGCCAACAGACCGAGGGACAGGCCGATATAGATCGGCGCCAACAGCCAGCGGGTGGCGTACATTGCATTTTCGATAAAGCGTTCCATTGAATCTCACACAGGGGGGACTGGAAATGGTGGCGAGTATACCAGCCCCCTGTGACAGCCAGAAACTGCCGGTAAATCCGCCACCTGCGCGTGTGGATGATTTTTTTCTGCTAGTGTCGAAACCATTGACAGCCCAGTGACTGCAGACAGGACGTGTGGAAATGGATGTGCGATTACCGATAACGACGGCCGGAATTTGCCTTGCTCTGTTGATCAGCGGTTGCTCGCCCGGCGACGAAAAACACGCCGCCAGCCTTGAAGAAAAAACGGCAAAGTTCGAACAGTCACTGGACGCCATCACCGACACCAAACTCAAAGACGCCGTCACCGAACTCGGCGGCTCACTGCTGTTGCTCGAACGCGCGCAAATCAAGCTCAACGACAATCCACCGCGCACCGAATACGGTGAAGACGCGCTCGCCGTGCTCAAGCACTACCCTGCCCCACAGACGCTGGTCGACACCTTCATCAACGGCCTGTTCGTGCTGCACAAGGACGCCAGCTCCGATTACCTCACCGATCTGCAACCGGTGTTCCCGTTCAACCTGAACATTCCCGGCGGTTTCCTGTTCCCCCATGGCGTGGAATGGCAGTCGGTGACGTTGAGCAACAAACGCGTGATCGCCTATCAGCCAGAATGGTCGGAAACCGATCCGGGCATTCAGCTCAGCCCCTCCAGCTCCAACGTCACCAACCCCGATGACCTGACCGTGACCTACCCGTTCATTGACGGACTGGACGTGGACAAGAAATCCCTGCCGCAACCGGTCAGCCTGCAAGGCCAGATCGAAGTCATCGCACCGCGCCGCTTGTACAGCTTCGACCTGACGCAAAAGGACGTCGGCCAGACCCGCAGCAATGACAACCTCAGCGTCAAACTGCTGAAGCTTGAAAGCAACTACGCCGAAGTCGAATTCAGCAACAACCTGCCACTGGCTGCGGAAGTCGCAGAGACGCAACTCAATCCGCTGATCGTCCAGGCCCGCGACAAGACCGGGCAATACCTGATACGCGCCGGCTCGATCAACGAGAGCCCGGAGCAAGTGGCCTTCTACGAAAAACAGCTGGCCTACCTGCAACAGCAGAAGAGCTGGAGCGATGCGCTGGAAAAGCAACTCACACAAGAGCAGCAGGCATTCGAGGAACAGCACCCGCGTCGCTACAACAAAGTCTATTTCAATGGCCCGATCGACACGCTGGAAGTCAGCGTGCTCGACTTCTCCTCGGCGACGGTGACGCGTAAAACGCTGGATCTGCCGATTCGCACGTTCAACCAGCACACCACGCAGAAAGCCATCCAGCCGCTGGACCTGCCGGTAACGGTCTACGACGATCTGGCAGCCAACTGGCTCAAGGGCGCGAGCCTGACCGAGGAACAGTTGAAGGCTGGCATTCGCATTCATCAATCCGTGGAAGAACCGAGCGCCGCGCGCATCGAGTTTTCCCATCGCCGTACGTTCAACGATGAATTGCTCGGCGATGACTTCAGCCCGGGGGTCAGTCCTGTCACGTTCTTCACCGAAAAACGCAGTGGCAAGCTCGATGAACCGATTGAATTGCCGCCCGAGGCGTATCAGGTCGATCCTCTGCGCGCGACGATCACTTACGACCTGAACCTGTTTCCGGAAACCCCGGCGATTGCCGTCGGCTCAATGCCGCTGTTTCTCGCCACGGTGGCCAAGCAGACTTATGACGCCAAATCCCTGCCCAAAGGCCTGGAGATCAAGAACAACCAACTGGTGGTGGACCTGAAACTGTTTCCGCCCAATGAGTGGCGCTTCTTCGTCAAGGACGACAGCGGCAACTACCTCAAGCAGATTCTCTCGGTCAGCCACGATGCGAGCGCTGAAGGCCCGGCCCTGTTTGGCGTGCATTATTTCTATGGCCGTCCGACCCACGTGGAAACCTATCAGCGAACCGACCTCGCCACCGTGCAATACGGCTTTGAGGTCAAACTCGACAAGGCGCATGTGCCTGATACTGCCCCTTGAACAGCAAGATCAAAAGACCGCAGCCAGCGGCAGCTCCTAAAGGGCGCGACCTCGGCCACCGTTGATCTGCCGCAACTGCGCTTGCAGGTGCAGGCTCCAGATCTGCGGATCGTCGGCCAGTTCATAGCCATGCAGAGTCAGGCTTTCGACGATGGTGTCGAGTATCGATTCGGCGGCGACCGGCCCATGAAACGGGCCTTGGGCCTTGATGGCGGAAGGTTGTTCACCGGCCATGCCGGCGGCAAAGAGTAGCGTCCACATGCCGTTATCGCCGGCCAACGGCTTGATGGCGCATTCGATTCGGGTCACAAGACCCAGGCATTGACGGGTGAGGCAGAGGTTGCGCGACATGGCGGCGACCCTCGGTGAAGCCGGTATTCAGCCCCCACGGGAGGACTGGCTCGATCCAGTGATACTGTCGATATCCTTGAGCTGAGAATAGAAGAAAAGTTCGCCGCGCAAGCCGAATGAAACCAGAAGGCGCCGAATGGTCATTGTGTGAATATTGGCGCCAGAGTAGTGGCGAATTTTCGATGGATTCACACAAGACAAATGTGGGAGCGAGCCTGCTCGCGAATGCGTAGTGTCAGGCAACTAATTCGTCGTCTGATACAGCGCTTTCGCGAGCAGGCTCGCTCCCACAGTTTTAGACCGCGTTTAGGTTCAGGCCGGTTTGGCTTCGGCCAGCGCTTCCTGGGCCAACTCCTTCTCGGCCTCTTTAAGGTCTTCTTCGCTGATCATCTCGGCGATGTCACGCAAGCGCTCGACCACCCGGGCGTTGATGCTGCCTTCCGGAAATTCACCATCGGCATTCGGCTCACCGGCCGGCTCGCCCACCAGCAGGCTCAACGCCTCGTCGGCCTGACGCACCGCGTACACGTGGAACTGCCCGGCACGCACCGCCGCCAACACTTTCTCATCAAGCATCAGCGTGGCCACGTTGGCCTGCGGAATGATGGCGCCCTGCTCGCCGGTCAACCCGCGCGCTTCACAGAGACGGAAGAAGCCTTCGATCTTCTCGTTGACCCCGCCCACCGCTTGCACTTCACCGAACTGATTGATCGAGCCGGTGATCGCGAAGCACTGCTTGAGCGGGGTTTTCGACAGCGCCGAAATCAGCGTGCACGCCTCGCCCAGCGACGCACTGTCGCCATCGACGTAACCGTACGACTGCTCCAGCGCGATGCTCGCGGAAATCGCCAGCGGGAATTCCTGGGCATAACGGCTGCCCAGATACCCGGTGAGGATCATCACGCCTTTGGAGTGAATCGGCTGACCGAGGTTGACCTCACGCTCGATGTCGACAATGCCGCTGCCACCCGGGTACACCGTGGCGGAAATCCGCGCCGGCACACCGAACGCCGAGTCGCCGACTTCAAGCACGGTGAGACCGTTGCACTTGCCGACTGCCGCGCCATCGGTGTCGATCAGGATAATCCCGGCGAGCATGTCGTCGAGAATCCGCGCCGACACTCGACCAGTCCGTGTGGCTTTGGCTTTCAGCGCACGTTCGATATGCCCGGCGTCGGTCATTTCATCGCCGGCCAGATGCCGGATGAAATCCGCTTCGCTGACCAGTTGAAACAGATCACCGATGCGCGCCGACAAGCGCCCCTGATGCTCGGCCAGTCGTGCGCTGTAGGTCGCCAGACGCGCCACCGCATCGGCGGTCAGCGGCGCCATGCCTTCTTCCGACGTGCGGGTTTTCAACAACTGGGCGAACTGTTCCAGGCTCTCGTCGACCATCGGGATGTCTTCGTCGAAGTCGACCAGAACGCGGAACATCTCCTGGAAGTCCGGATCGAGGTCTTGCAGCGTGTAGTACAGCGACCGCGCACCGATGATGATGACTTTGACCTGCAACGGAATGTGCTGCGGGTTGAGGGTCACGGTGGCGAAACGGCCCATCTCGCCCAGCGGCGATTCCATTTTCAGCTTGCGCGATTGCAGGGCGCGTTTCAGCGCATCCCACACGAACGGCTCACTGAGCATTTTCTCCGCTTCAAGGATCAGGAAACCGCCGTTGGCGCGGTGCAAGGCACCCGGGCGCAACTGACGATACGTGGTGTAGAGCGCGCCCTGATCGGTGGTGTATTCGATGCGACCGAAGAGGTTTTCGTAAGTCGGGTGCGGCTCGAAAACGACCGGCGCCCCGCCGCTGGACGGATGACCGACCACCAGGCTTGGCGCGTATTGCTCTTCCAGCAGCTTGCGCGCGACGGCGTCGGTCTTGCTGTCGTCGACCAGTTGCTCGACCACGGTTTTCAGCAGATACACCTGCATCGCTTGCAGGTAACCGCACACCGCAGCGTTTTCCGCGTACTTCTCCGACAACGGCGACAGCAGCGGCTGCAAGGCCAGGGTGATGGTCTCTTCGTTAAGCGAACGCAGTTGATTGTTCGACTCGCGCTTCCACTGCGGCAGGCTGGCGAGTTCTTCGTTCAGGCGCTCTTCGAGGCCGGAAATGTCATCGTGAAAGCGTTCACGATCGGCTTCCGGCAACTGGGCGAATTCGGCTTCGTCCAGCGCTTTGCCGTCGAGCATCGGTGTGAAGGCGATGTTGCTGCTGTCGCGATACAGGGCGACGTCTTTTTCCAGGGCCAGACGCTCGATGATGTCGAGGGCTTTGTCGTAGCGCTGGTTGAAGGCGCGGTCGATGGCACTTTTCTTTTGCTGGTAGGACGGGTGCTCGAACACTGCCGGAAACGTCGCCAGCAGGTTGTCGATCAAACCGTTGATGTCACCGATGAAGGCGCCGGCAGTGCCTGACGGCAACTCCAGGGCGCGGGGTTCGCGCGGCTCATCGAAATTGTTGACGTAGACCCAGTCCGCCGGGGTCTGCAGGCGTTTGCCTTCGGCCTTCAGGTAGCGTTTGACGAACGAGAAACGGCCGGTGCCGGGCTCGCCCATGACGAATACGTTGTAACCGGGGCGTGGCATGGCCACACCGAACTGCAAGGCTTCGACCGCACGTTCCTGGCCGAGCACACCGCGAAAGGGCTCCAGATCATTGGTGGTAGTGAAGCTGAACTGTTCAGCGGAAAACGGACGGGTCAGCGCTTCAGGCGCGAGACGCAAGCTGGCAGCAACAGGATCAGGCATCGGGCTTCCTTAACAATCAGGCGGGGCGGATAGCGGCATTCTGGCGCTGCCCATGCCCCACTGGCAAGGCGCGCCACACGACAAAGCATAGACAACCAGCAGCCCATGTCCCGGCGCCCATGAAATCGGGGTTATCGCCAAATCTTTTGTAAAAACTCACGGAACCCCAGGAACGTGCCTAAACTCCAAACTGCGCGGCTGGAACTAATACTGGCCCACTGGCACCGTCAGGTGTCAGAACCCTGTCCATTGGTATGCACACAAAGAGAACAAAGATATGAAACGGATTCTTCTCGGTACTCTCTTCACCGCTGTATCCATCAACGCAATGGCGCAAGCTCCGGGCGGCCCGGATTGCGGTTGGGGCAACATGCTGTTCGAAGGTCAGCGTGGCACCCCGGCGCACTTCCTCGCTTCCACCACCAACGGTACTTCCGGTAACGCCACCTTCGGGATGACGTCCGGCACCAACGGCTGCTCGACCAACGCATCGCTGACCTACGGCGGCAAATCCTGGTTTGCCATGAATGGCATGATGAACGAGCTGTCCGAAGACATGGCCAAAGGCAACGGCGAAGCGCTGACGACTTATGCCGTGGTACTGGGCGTGGCACCGGAAGACCGTGCGCACTTCGCTGCTGTGACTCACGAGCACTTCCAGCAGATCTTCAGCAAGGCTGACGTGACCGCTGAAGACGTGCATACCAACACCCTGGCCGTACTGAAATCGGACCCACGTCTGGCCAAGTACGCAACTCAGGCTTAAGCTCGACCCCACCCGCTTCCTTCGGGAGGCGGGTTTTGTTTTTTTGGCCCGCCCTCTCTGGGTCTTCATTTCTTTCCTGTTCAAGTTGCCGACTATGCTCAAACGCCTTGCCTGGCTGGCGCTCTGTGTCTGCGCCCCGCTGTCCGCCGCGCCCCACATCGACCCTCAACGTTTGCAGCAACTGGCCAACGACCGCTTCTGGATTTCCCTCGGTCACTACGAAACCGCCAAGCTTGGCGGCTGGCGCAGCTATGTCAGCGACAAGAAATTCTTTCTGGCGCCCGATGGCAATGAACATCCCGACCGCGAACTGGCCGCCACCGTGCAAGCGCTGTACGCCCCGGCGAGCCTCGGCGAGCAACATGCGCAATGTGTTTATCCGGCCCGCACCCGCTGGTTGAAGGCACAGCTCAATCTCAGCGATCTGCCGACACCCGAGTGCGCCGAATACAAGAAATGGTTCAAGGACGTCTCGCCGCACAGCGCGGTGATGATCTTTCCGGCAGCCTATCTGAATAGCCCGTCATCGATGTTCGGCCACACCCTGCTGCGCATCGATCAGGCCGATGTGCAGGCCGACAAGACGTCGCTGCTCAGTTACGCGATCAACTTCGGCGCCTACATCGAAGGCTCGGACAACAGCATTCTTTACGCCTGGAAAGGTTTGATGGGCGGCTATCCCGGGTTGTTCGCGCTGGTGCCGTATCAGGAAAAACTCTCGGAATACCGCAGCCTGGAAAACCGCGACCTGTGGGAATACCGGCTCAACCTGACCCAGGAAGAAACCGCGCGCATGGTCGAGCATGTGTGGGAGCTGAAGCAGATCCAGTTCGACTACTTCTTCTTCGACGAAAACTGCTCGTATCGCCTGCTTGAGCTGCTACAGGTGGCACGGCCGAGCTTGCGCCTGACCGAACAATTCCCGCTGACCGCCATTCCCACCGACACCGTCAAAGCGGTGAAGGAAGCCGGGTTGGTGGAAAATATCGAATACCGCCCGTCCCGCGAGCGCGAATTGCTCAGCCGTGCCGAGCCTTTGAACAGTGACGAACAGCAATGGGTGCTGAACGTCAGCGCCGATCAGCAGCAGTTGCAGGATCCGGCGTTCAAAGCCCTGCCCCGTGACCGGCAAGCGTTGATCATCGACGCGGCGTATCGTCTGGAGCGCTACCGCGCCAACGGCCAGGAACGCGATCCACAACGGGCGCAGCGCAGTTTCGAACTGCTGCGAGCGATCAACAAGAACCCGGCGCCGGAGCTGGAGATTCCGCAACCGGGCTTGCCCGAAGACGGCCACGAATCGCGCACCTGGCAGGCCGGTCTCGGCACCCGTGGCGACCGCGCGTTCGGTGAGTACGGCTTGCGCATGGCCTATCACGATCTCAACGACAACGCCGAAAGTTTTCCGCTCGGCGCGCAGATCGAGATCCTGCAGATGAAACTGCGCCAGTACGAAGGCAATCACTGGCAGTTGCAGCAACTGGATCTGGCGACGATTCGTTCGCTGACGCCGCGCAATGAGCTACTGCAGCCGCTGTCATGGCAGGTCACGGGTGGCCTTGAGCGGGTTCCGGGCAAGCATGATGACGAAACGCTGGTCAGCCATGTGAATGGCGGCGGTGGCGGTACTTGGGCGTTGGCTGATGACGTATTGGGTTTTGCCCTCGGCACCGTGCGCGTTGAACACAACAATGATTTCGCCGAGTTCGTCTCCCCGGCCGGCGGTTTCAATACCGGCGTGCTGTGGAAAAACCCGCTGGGCAATCTCAGCCTGGAAGCCAAGGGCGATTACTTCTTCAATGGCGAAGTGCGCCGTAGCCTGAGTTTGAATCAGCAGTGGGAGTTGTCGCGCAACCTCGGCTTGCGCCTGAGTGCGCAGCGCGAGTTCAGCCACCTCGCGACGCCGGAAACAGAGGTCATGCTCGAAGTGAAGTGGTATCACTATTAAAAGATCGCAGCCTTCGGCAGTTCCTACATTTGGAATGTGTTTCACCTCTAGGAGCTGCCGCAGGCTGCGATTTTTTGATCTTTCTTTCACACCCCACCAACGAATCCCCTTCTAGACTTTCCCCGTAAGCCGGACAACCGGCGCGGGAGAGTGCGATGTGGCGGTGTGCGGGGTTGTTGGGTGTTGTGCTGTTACTGGGCGGTTGCCAGACCACCCACGAAGATCTGATCGCCAAGGGTTATCCACCGGCCTTTGCCGACGGCTTCGATGACGGTTGTATCAGTGGCCGCCAGGCCGCCGGTTCGATCAGCGGCGAGTTTCGCAAGAACGTGCCGCGCTACCTCAAGGACAAGCAATACGCCGAAGGCTGGACCGACGGCTTTCGCCAGTGTCAGGCGATGCTGGAAAACAAGGATCGCGAACAGTATCGCAACGAACATTGGGACGAACGCGAACGCGCCTGGCAGCAGCAGAAAGATCAGGACGCCGGGCGGGCGTATCGCTCGCCATAGGTCGTTTCCAGACATCCAGTGAAACCAAATGCCTGCAAGCATGGCCCAAACCTCATACGAGGAGGACACCATGAGTCGCGCATTCGTCAACGAAGACAACGCCGCCGCGCAAGCCGATCAGCCGGTCGAACGACAGGTCAGCACGCAGCCCAATTACGTCACGCCGCAAGGGCTGGCGCAGTTGCAGGCGAAAGTCGCCGATCTGCAAACCCTGCATGCCGAACAATCGGCCAAGGGTGAGCAGGCCGACAAGCAGCGTCTGGCCGATCTGCAAAGGGATTTGCGTTATTTCAATCAACGCCTGAGTAGCGCACAAGTGGCGGTTGCCGCGACCTCCACCGACAAAGTGCAGATCGGCAGTTGGGTGACCTACGCCGACGAACACGATACCGAACGCCGGGTGCAACTGGTCGGCGAAGATCAGGCCGATGCCGGCAAAGGCCTGATCAATTGGGCTTCACCCTTGGGCCGGGCGCTGCTCGGCGCCCGACTCAACGACGAGGTGCTGTGGCAGCGCCCCGCCGGCGATCAAATGATCGAAGTGATCCGCATCGAACCGGCTTAAACCACGCCCTGCGCCAGCATCGCGTCGGCGACTTTGACGAAGCCGGCGATGTTCGCGCCTTTGACGTAGTTGATCCGCCCGTTCTCTTCGCCGTAATGCACGCAAGCGTGGTGGATCGACTGCATGATCGCGTGCAACTTGCTGTCAACCTCACCCGCTGTCCACAGCAGGCGCATGGCGTTCTGCGACATCTCCAGACCGCTCACCGCCACGCCGCCAGCGTTGGACGCTTTGCCCGGCGCAAACAGAATGCCGGCCTCGATAAAGATATCCACAGCGGCAAGCGTAGTCGGCATGTTCGCGCCTTCGGCCACGCACACACAGCCATTGCGCAGTAGCGTGCGCGCGGCTTCCGCGTCGAGTTCGTTCTGCGTGGCGCACGGCAGCGCGATGTCGCACGGCAACGACCACGGCAACTGACCGGCACGGAATTCCAGGCCGAATGCCGCCGCCAATTCACTGATGCGTCCGCGTTTGACGTTTTTCAGTTCCAGCAGCGCCAGCCACTGTTCTTCGCTCAAACCGGTCTCGCAGTACAGCGTGCCTTCGGAGTCGGACAGCGAAATCACTTTGCCGCCCAGGTCCATGACCTTGCGTGCTGCGTATTGCGCGACGTTGCCGGAACCGGAAATCGCCACGCGCTGGCCTTCGACGCTCAGTTCGCGGCGCTTGAGCATTTCTTCGGCGAAGTAGACGCAGCCGAAACCGGTGGCTTCCGGACGAATCAGGCTACCGCCGTAGGTCATGCCTTTGCCGGTCAGCACACTGGTGAACTGGTTGCTCAGGCGCTTGTACTGGCCAAACAGGAAACCGATCTCGCGCGCGCCGACGCCGATGTCACCGGCCGGCACGTCAACGTCAGCGCCGATGTGGCGATACAACTCGCTCATGAACGCCTGACAGAAACGCATGACTTCAGCGTCGCTCTTGCCCTTCGGATCGAAGTCCGAGCCGCCCTTGCCGCCGCCCATGGGCAGCGAGGTCAGCGAGTTCTTGAAGGTCTGTTCGAAGGCGAGGAATTTCAGCACGCCCATGTTCACCGAAGGATGGAAACGCAAGCCGCCCTTGTACGGGCCGATGGCGCTGTTCATCTGGATGCGGAACCCGCGATTGACCTGGACCTTGCCCTGATCGTCGACCCACGACACGCGAAATACCACCGCACGCTCCGGCTCGCACATACGCTCCAGAATCCCCGAGGTCAGGTAATGCGGATTGGCTTCGAGAAACGGCCACAGACTGCGCAGGACTTCTTCGACGGCCTGGTGGAATTCGGGTTGATCCGGGTCGCGTTTTTTCAGGCGAGCGAGGAAGGATTCGACGGATTCGATCATGGGAAAAGTCTCGGCAAATTTATTGTCGTTGGAGGAGATTGGGCCGGACTGTAACAAACGGATCGCGCACAGGAACAGAGCAAAATGTCGCAGTTATGAAATTAAATGGTGCACAGGATATAAATCAGAGGCGTTTTTGGCATTTTTTGCCCCCTAATGGTGAGGTCAGATATTAGGTTTGCACCAACAGTGAAACCGCCATCGCTGGCAAGCCAGCTCCCACAGTGTCAGAGGTGATTACATATTCCATGCATGACAAAAATCCTGTGGGAGCTGGCTTGCCAGCGATGAATCCAACTCGGTATCCCTGAAAAACCAGGCAAAAAAAACGGAGCCCGAAGGCTCCGCTCTTATGTAACCAACCCGAATCAGGCCAGTTTCTTGTGACGTACCCGGTGTGGCTGGGCAGCCGCTTCGCCGAGACGCTTCTTACGATCGGCTTCGTACTCGGTGTAGTTACCTTCGAAGAACACCGCTTGCGAGTCGTCTTCGTACGCCAGGATGTGTGTCGCCACACGGTCCAGGAACCAGCGATCGTGAGAGATCACAATGGCGGCGCCCGGGAAGTCCAGCAGGGCTTCTTCCAGGGAACGCAGGGTTTCAACGTCGAGGTCGTTGGACGGTTCGTCGAGCAGCAGGACGTTGCCGCCCTCCTTCAGGGTCAGCGCCAGGTGCAGACGACCGCGTTCACCACCGGACAGGTCCTTGACGAACTTCTGCTGATCGCCGCCCTTGAAGTTGAAGCGGCCGACATAGGTGCGCGACGGGATCTCGTAGTTGCCGATGCGGATCTGGTCGGAACCGTCGGAAATCTGCTGGAACACAGTCTTGCTGCCGTCCAGATCTTCGCGGCTCTGATCGACGCAGGCCAGTTGCACGGTTTCGCCGACTTCGATGCTGCCCGAATCCGGCGTTTCCTTGCCCATCAGCATGCGGAACAGGGTCGACTTACCGGCACCGTTACCGCCGATCACGCCGACGATGGCGCCTTTCGGCATGGAGAACGACAGGTTGTCGATCAGCACGCGATCGCCGTAGCCCTTGGTGACGTTCTTGAATTCGATGACCTTGTCGCCCAGGCGCGGACCGGCCGGGATGTAGATCTCGTTGGTTTCCGAACGCTTCTGGAATTCCTGCGATTGCATTTCTTCGAAGCGTTGCAGACGTGCCTTGGATTTCGACTGGCGGGCTTTCGCGCCTTTGCGCACCCACTCCAGTTCTTCCTTCATGGCTTTTTCGTGAGCCGACTGCTGCTTGGATTCGGCGGCCAGACGATCGGACTTGGCTTCAAGCCAACCCGAGTAGTTGCCTTCGTACGGAATGCCCGCGCCGCGGTCGAGCTCGAGAATCCAGCCAGCGACGTTATCGAGGAAGTAACGGTCGTGCGTGATCGCTACCACAGTGCCCGGGAAGTCGTGCAGGAAGTGCTCCAGCCACGCCACCGAATCGGCGTCCAAGTGGTTAGTCGGTTCGTCGAGCAGCAGCATGTCCGGGGCGGACAGCAGCAAACGGCACAGGGCCACACGGCGCTTTTCACCACCGGACAGGTGTTCGACCTTGGCGTCCCAGGCCGGCAGACGCAGCGCATCGGCGGCGACTTCAAGTTGGCGCTCAAGGTTGTGACCATCGCTGGCCTGCAGGATCGCTTCGAGTTTGGCTTGCTCGGCGGCCAGCTTGTCGAAGTCGGCATCAGGATCGGCGTAAGCGGCGTAAACCTCATCCAGACGCGCTTGCGCATCCTTGATCACGCTGACGGCTTCCTCGACCACTTCACGCACGGTCTTGGTCGGATCAAGTTGTGGCTCTTGCGGCAGATAACCGATGTTCAGGTCCGGCATCGGACGGGCTTCGCCCTCGAACTCGGTGTCGACGCCAGCCATGATTTTCAGCAGCGTGGACTTACCCGAACCGTTGAGGCCGAGCACGCCGATCTTGGCGCCAGGGAAGAAGGACAGCGAAATGTTTTTGAGAATTTCCCGCTTCGGCGGAACAACTTTGCCCAGCCGATGCATGGTGAAGACGTATTGAGCCATGGAGAACCTTGGGTCAGTGACAGATGAATGATTGCAGCGCAGGCGAAGCCCGGCCAGACCATGCGCGTCGTTCACTTGATGGTTATCAATGCGTGCGCGCTGAAAAAGTCTGAGTCTAGGAGCTGGACCAGACGCTGTTAAAACGTAACGAGCGAAGGAAAGACAAGGCGAAAACAGGCGAGGACGCGGAGTTTACGGGTTGTAAATGAGCAGTCCGAGCCTGTTTTCAACGCAGTATTTCCGAGCGCAGTAGTTTTAACAGTGTCTGGGCTCCCGCGTAACCGGCAAAGCTACCTTAATGACCGGTGGCAGTCCAGCCGCGCGGGGCTGGCACTTAGCCACGACTCAAGGCATGCTAGCCGCCCTTTGGGCGTCCGGCTTATAGTGCACGTCGCGCCAGTCCAGCCAAATCGCAGGATCACAGCTTGTCCAATGTCACTCCGCCAGCTTCTGTGAGCAGCACCCCACCGGCGCCCGGCTCGTCCCTGCGCGGTACATTAAAGGGTGCGCTGGCGACACTCGTGCTTTTATTGCTCGCGTTGCTGTTCTGGCAACTGCTCGATCAACTGCGCGAAACCCAGAAAAACCAGCGTCAGTACACCATCGATTACACCGCCGACCTCGCCTCGCAGGTCAGCCTGAACATGGCGCTGAACGCGCAAATCGCCCTCAATCTGCTACCGATCGTCGAACAGCCGCAATCAGCCGACGAACAGCAGGCGCTGCTGCGCAAGCTTCAGCAATCGCTGCCCGATCTGCGCAGCCTGGCATTGCTCAGCCCCTCCGGGCGGATCATCAACGACAGCGCCGCCGACAGCCACGACGCCGAGTACCTCACCGAACTGGTGCGCCGCAGCCGCGCGCAGGCGCATTACTTCAGCAACGCCGACGACGGTTCTGTGGTGCATCTGTTATTGCATCAGGCCAGCGGCAGCACGCGCGGTTATTGGGCCTTGCGCCTGACTCCGACGTTCTTCGACTCGCTGACCAAACAGGGCGAAACCGGCATCCGCCCGCTGTGGCTGGTGGAAAACCGCCTCAATCATCAGATCATCAGCCGCGACGAAGCGCAGCCTTCGGCCAGGCCTGGCGTCTTGAGTCCGGACGACATGGCCAACACGGTGTTGACCGTGCCGCTGAGCAGCAGCGACTGGCAGTTGCGTGGTCTGTTCGACCGCCAGCGCGTGCTCGAAGAACTGCTGCCGGCGTTTATCGGCAAATGCCTGTTGGGCCTGGCGTTCTCGATGCTGCCGGTAATTGCGCTGTTAAACATGCGCCGGCGTCAGCGCCAGTTGCACGAAGGTCGCCGACGTTATCAGGACATTTTCGAAGGCACCGGCGTGGCCCTGTGTGTGCTGGACCTGTCCGGCCTCAAGCAGGTGTTCGACAAGGCGCAGATCCAGACCAGCGACCAGCTCAAGGCCTGGCTCGACCAACCGGCGCAACGCCAGCAACTCTTGCAGGAATTGCGCGTCACCGAGGTCAACCAGGTCGCGCTGCAACTGCTCAATGTCAATTCCTGCGAGCATGCCTGGCAACTGTTGATCGACGGCCATCCACACCGCCAGTGCGCCATCGGCAATCAAGTGCTCGATGCCGTGCTGCAGCAACAAAAGCAGCTGGAACTGGAAATCAAACTGCCGGACATCAATGGCCGCGACCAGCACCTGTGGATGGTGTTGCGCCTGCCGACCGAGCAGCACGACTACAAAGCGGTGATCCTCAGCATCAACGACATCACCAGCCGCAAGCTGATCGAACTGTCGCTGCTCGAACGCGAAGGTTTCTGGTCGGACGTGGTGCGCACCGTGCCGGATCACCTGTATGTGCAGGACGTGATCAGCCAGCGGATGATTTTCAGCAACCACCACCTCGGTCAGACCCTCGGCTACAACCGCACCGAACTGCACCAGATGGGCGAGTATTTCTGGGAAATCCTCCTGCACCCGGAGGATGCCGACTACTACCATCGCTCGCGGCAGATGCAGCGCCACGCCGGCTACAGTCAGTTGCTCCAGTGCCAATTGCGTTTCCGCCATCGCGACGGCAAATGGCGGCGTTTCGATATTCGCGAACAGGCGCTGGCCCGCGACAAACACGATCAGGTCACGCGAATCATCGGCGTGGCCAAGGACATCACCGAACAGATCGAAGCCAGCGAATCCTTGCGTGACAGCGAGCAGCGCTACCGCATGCTCGCCGAAAGCATCAGCGACGTGATTTTCTCCACCGACAGCAAGCTCTCGCTGAACTATGTCAGCCCGTCGGTGCAGGCCGTGCTGGGTTACGACGCCGAGTGGATTTTCCAGAACGGCTGGCAATCGACCATCGCCAACCCGCAGCAACTGAGTGGCATCTATACGCTGATGGACCGGGTCAGCAAGGCGCTGGACAAACCCGAGCAACTGGCGGTGTTGCGCAATCAGGTGCAGACGCAGTTGTTCCTGTTCGACTGCCTGCGCGCCGATGGCCGCAAGATCCCGATCGAGCTGCGTCTGGTGCTGGTGTGGGACGAGCATGGCGCGTTCGAAGGCGTGCTCGGTGTCGGTCGCGATATCAGCCAGCAGCGCCGCGCCGAGAAAGACCTGCGCATGGCTGCCACGGTATTCGAACACTCGACGTCGGCGATCCTGATCACCGACCCGGCCGGTTACATCGTTCAGGCCAACGAAGCTTTCAGTCGTGTCAGCGGTTACGCAGTGAGCGAAGTGCTCGACCAGTTGCCGAACATGCTCACCGTTGATGAGCAACAGGACGCCCACCTGCGCTACGTGCTTAAACAACTGCATCAGCACAGCACCTGGGAAGGCGAAGTCTGGCTCAAGCGTCGTAATGGCGAGCATTACCCGGCGTGGGTCGGCATCACCGCCGTGCTCGATGACGAAGGCGATCTGGCCAGTTACGTGTGTTTCTTCAGTGACATCAGCGAGCGCAAGGCCAGCGAGCAGCGGATTCACCGCCTCGCCTACTACGACGCCCTGACTCATCTGCCGAACCGCACGCTGTTTCAGGATCGTCTGCACACCGCGCTGCAATCGGCCGAGCGGCAGAAGTCATGGGTGGTGCTGATGTTCCTCGACCTCGACCGTTTCAAACCGATCAACGACTCCCTCGGCCACGCCGCCGGCGACCGCATGCTGAAAGACATGGCCACGCGCCTGTTGGCCTGCGTCGACGATGACGACACCGTGGCGCGCATGGGCGGCGACGAGTTCACCTTGCTGCTGCAACACCGCTCCAGCCGCGAGCTGGCGCTGAACCGGGCGATTCATGTGGCCGAACAGATCCTCGGCAGCCTCGTCCGGCCGTTCGTGCTTGAAGGGCGCGAGTTCTTCGTCACCGCCAGTATCGGCATCGCCCTGAGCCCGCAGGACGGCAACGAACTCAGCCAGTTGATGAAAAACGCTGATACGGCGATGTACCACGCCAAAGAACGCGGCAAGAACAACTTCCAGTTCTATCAGGCCGACATGAACGCCAGTGCGCTGGAGCGTCTGGAGCTGGAAAGCGACCTGCGCCATGCCCTGGAACAAAACGAATTCGTCCTGTATTACCAACCGCAATTCAGCGGCGACGGCAAACGCCTGACCGGCGCCGAAGCGCTGTTGCGCTGGCGCCATCCGCGCCGTGGACTGGTGCCGCCGGGGGATTTCATTCCGGTGCTGGAAGAGCTGGGTCTGGTGGTGGACGTCGGCGACTGGGTGATCAGCGAGGCGTGCCGTCAGTTGAAGACCTGGCACCAGAATCGTGTACGCGTGCCGAAGGTGTCGGTGAACATCTCCGCGCGACAGTTCTCCGATGGCCAGCTCGGCACGCGGATCGCCACGATCCTGCGCGAAACCGGCCTGCCGCCGGCGTGTCTGGAGCTGGAGCTGACCGAAAGTATCCTGATGCGCGAAGTCAGCGAAGCGATGCAGATTCTCGCCGGGCTGAAAAACCTTGGCCTGAGCATCGCGGTCGACGACTTCGGCACCGGTTACTCATCGCTGAACTACCTCAAACAATTCCCGATCGACGTGCTGAAAATCGACCGCACCTTTGTCGATGGCCTGCCGTCCGGTGAGCAGGACGCGCAGATCGCCCGCGCAATCATCGCCATGGCGCACAGCCTGAATCTGGCGGTGATTGCCGAGGGTGTGGAAACCCACGAACAGCTGGACTTCCTGCGCGAGCATGGTTGCGATGAGGTTCAGGGGTATCTGTTCGGGCGGCCGATGCCGGCGGGGCGGTTTGAGGCGCAGTTCAGTAATGACGCGCTGTTCATGTTCGACTGAAAGCCTGTTGAGAGGCCGAAAAGATCGCAGCCTTCGGCAGCTCCTACAGGAATTGATATCGGTCACAATATGCGGGATCAGCTCCGATTACTGTAGGAGCTGCCGAAGGCTGCGATCTTTTCAGGCCGGTAAAAGCACCGCACATCTGTCATGAACGCCACTTGTCTGCGACATGATGTCGTTTCATATGCCATCCAAAACCCATTGGGTTAGAATGCCCCCCTTTTCTGCCCCCGATCCTTGAGGACCGCCATGTTCAGCCGTGATTTGACTATTGCCAAGTACGACGCCGACCTTTTTGCCGCCATGGAGCAAGAAGCTCAGCGCCAGGAAGAACACATTGAGCTGATCGCTTCGGAAAACTACACCAGCCCAGCGGTGATGGAAGCTCAAGGCTCGGTCCTGACCAACAAATACGCTGAAGGCTACCCAGGCAAGCGTTACTACGGTGGTTGCGAGTACGTTGACGTTGTTGAACAACTGGCCATCGACCGCGCCAAGGAACTGTTCGGCGCCGATTACGCCAACGTTCAGCCGCACGCCGGTTCGCAAGCCAACGCTGCTGTTTACCTGGCCCTGCTGCAAGGTGGCGACACCATTCTGGGCATGAGCCTGGCCCACGGCGGTCACCTGACCCACGGCGCCAGCGTTTCCTCCTCCGGCAAGCTGTACAACGCCGTGCAGTACGGCATCGACGCCAACGGCCTGATCGACTACGACGAAGTCGAGCGTCTGGCGGTTGAGCACAAGCCAAAAATGATCGTGGCCGGTTTCTCTGCCTACTCGCAGATTCTCGACTTCCCGCGCTTCCGTGCAATCGCTGACAAGGTTGGCGCTTACCTGTTCGTCGACATGGCTCACGTAGCCGGTCTGGTTGCCGCTGGTGTTTACCCGAACCCGGTGCCTTTCGCTGACGTCGTGACCACCACCACGCACAAGACCCTGCGCGGTCCACGTGGCGGCCTGATCCTGGCGCGCGCCAACGCCGAAATCGAGAAGAAGCTCAACTCCGCAGTATTCCCGGGCGCCCAGGGTGGCCCGCTGGAACACGTGATCGCCGCCAAAGCGATCTGCTTCAAGGAAGCACTGCAGCCTGAGTTCAAGGCCTACCAGGAACAAGTGGTGAAGAACGCCCAGGCCATGGCCGAAGTGTTCATCGCGCGCGGTTTCGACGTAGTTTCGGGCGGTACCAAGAACCACCTGTTCCTGCTGTCGCTGATCAAGCAGGACATCTCCGGTAAAGACGCCGACGCTGCTCTGGGCAAAGCGTTCATCACCGTGAACAAGAACTCCGTGCCAAACGATCCACGCTCGCCGTTCGTGACTTCCGGTCTGCGTTTCGGTACCCCGGCTGTGACCACTCGCGGCTTCAAAGAAGCAGAGTGCAAAGAGCTGGCCGGCTGGATCTGCGACATCCTGGCTGACCTGAACAACGAAGCGGTGATCGACGCCGTTCGTGAGAAAGTCAAAGCCATCTGCAAGAAACTGCCGGTGTACGGCGCTTAATTGCGACGCTAAACCCGCAGCATGAAAAACCGGCCAAGTGATTGGCCGGTTTTTTTTCGCCTGGGATTTCCCCTGTAGGAGCTGTCGAGTGAAACGAGGCTGCGATCTTTTGATTTGTTTTAAAAACGGGATCAAAAGATCGCAGCCTCCGGCAGCTCCTACATGCGGCTCTGGCCTCTGGTCAGACCGGTCATGCCAATTTTAATGTTTTCACTTGTCATCCCGAAAAAACCGAGCGTAGACTGCACCCGCACTGGACATACCGGTAAGACCACAATAATTAAGTCCTGAATCTGAGCGTGCAAGCGCCAGCAGCCAGGACACCGACCAGGATTCCTCCCATGCTCAGATGGTGCTCGCGTTCAATCTTCCTCCAAGTGGTTCTCGGACTGATGCTCGGCATCGTCTGCGGGCTGACCCTTCCTGAATACTCGGCCCAGCTCAAACCGCTCGGCGACGGCTTCATCAAACTGATCAAGATGCTCATCGGCCTCATCGTGTTCTGCGTGGTGGTCAGCGGCATCAGCGGCGCGGGCGATCTGAAGAAGGTCGGGCGCATCGGTCTCAAGTCGGTGATCTACTTCGAAGTCCTGACCACCATCGCTCTGGTGATCGGCCTGGTCTTCGCCTTCAGCACAGGCATCGGCAGCGGCGCGAATATCCATCTCGAGCAACTCTCCGCCGCCGACATGGGTGACATCGCCGAACGCGGCCAGCACATGCACACCACCACGCAATTTCTCATGGACCTGATCCCGACCTCGGTGATCGGCGCCTTCGCTGACAACAACATTCTGCAGGTGCTGCTGTTCTCGGTACTGTTCGGCAGCGCGTTGAATCTGGTCGGTGAAGCGGCCTCCGGGATCTCGCGACTGATCAACGAACTGAGCCATGTAATCTTCCGCATCATGGGCATGATCGTGCGTCTGGCACCGATCGGCGTATTCGGCGCCATCGCGTTTACCACCAGCAAATATGGCCTCGATTCCCTGCAACATCTGGGCAGTCTGGTCGGCCTGTTCTACCTGACCTGCATCGCGTTCGTCAGCGTGATTCTCGGTCTGGTGATGCGAGCCTCCGGCCTGCGCATGTGGCCGCTGTTGAAGTACCTGCGTGAAGAACTGCTGATCGTCATGGGCACCGCATCATCCGATGCCGTGCTGCCGCAGATCATGCGCAAACTCGAACACCTCGGCATCGGCAGCTCGACCGTCGGACTGGTGATTCCCACCGGTTACTCGTTCAACCTCGACGGCTTCTCGATCTACCTGACCCTGGCCATCGTGTTCATCGCCAATGCCACCGGCACACCGTTGGCCATGACCGATCTGCTGACGATTCTGCTGGTGTCGCTGATTACCTCAAAAGGCGCCCACGGCATTCCCGGTTCGGCCCTGGTGATTCTGGCGGCCACGCTGACGGCGATTCCGGCGATCCCGGTGGTCGGTCTGGTGCTAGTGCTGGCGGTGGACTGGTTCATGGGCATCGGCCGGGCACTGACCAACCTCATCGGCAATTGTGTCGCCACGGTGGCGATCGCCCGTTGGGAAAAAGACATTGATGTACAGCGAGCCAACAAAGTACTGAGCGGCCAGCAGGGCTACACCTTTCAGCCGCGTAAAACAGCGACTCCGGCGCACCAGCAGGAGTTCTGATTTCAACCCTGCAGGCGCTGCCGCAAGCGGCGATCTTCTGATCCCGGTTTGCGGCGCCCCTACAGGCACATGGAGCAAGACAAGTGATTACCACATCAACCGTCGTCAACTCAGTCGTAGAAAAACTCCGTGCCGCATTGGCCCGTGGCCAGTGGCGCTCCGGCGACATGCTGCCGGGCCAGCGCGAACTGGCCGAACAACTGGGCATCAGCCGCCCGAGCCTGCGCGAAGCGGTGATCGTTCTGGAAACCCTTGGCCTCGTACGCTCGATGCCAGGCAAAGGCGTAGTCGTACTCGACGCGCAACTCAGCGACAGCCAAAGCCATGACAGTGCAGTCGCCGGCGCCAGCCTCGAAGACGTGCTGCAACTGCGCTACACCCTTGAGCCGTTCATTGTCGGGCTGGTGGCGCAGTCGATCAGCAGCAAGGAAGTCGGCCAGTTGCGTCTGACCCTGATGGACATGCGCGAAGCCCTCGAAGCCGGCGACAGTGAAGCCGGGGTCAGCGCCTACATCGCCTTCCACGAAGAGCTGTTCACCCTGACCTCGAATCCGATCTTCCAGAGTGTGGTGCAGCAAACCAGCAATGCCCTCAAGCAGAGCGCCGAAGTGCTGCGCAATTCCCCGGAGCATCTGGCCGAGCGACTGGAAGAAAACGAAGCGGTGGTCCGCGCGATCCGCAGCAAGAACAGCGCCCAGGCCAGCGCCGAAATGCGTCGGCACATTCTGCGCGAAGGTCAGCGCATGGGTATTGAGCTGAATATTCCGGAAGACAACTTGAGTCGCTGATACCGACTGGAGACAGGCCATGAACAATTTCGCTGCAGCTTCGCCCACTCGCCAGACCACGACGCCCCTGCCCTTCTCCCGCCTGCGCGCACCGGCGGAAGATCTGTATCCGCGGCTGCTCGACGCGATTCTCGAACAGCGCATCGACTCGGCCAGCCGTTTTACCGAGGACAGCCTCAAAGACATGTTCGGTGCCAGCCGTGCCGATGTGCGGCGGGTGTTGACGCAGTTGTCTCTTGAACAAGTCATTGTGCTGCGCGCCAATCATCGCCCACGTGTGGCGGCACCTGATCGGGAGCAAACCCGGCAGACTTTGCATGCGCGGCGACTGACCGAGAGCACGCTGGTGCGGCTGGCGTGTCAGCGTCCGCAGGCTGACAGTTTGAAAAGGCTGCGCGGATTGATTGAGCGTGAGCGTATGGCGATTGAACAGGATCGGCGCGGGGCGGCGATTCGCTTGTCTGGGGAGTTTCATCTGACGTTGGCGCAGATGGCGGGGAATGCACCGCTGGCGCATTTTCTTGGCAGTCTGGTGCCACTGACGTCATTGGCGATTGCGCGGAGTGAATGCCAGACGCACAGCGGTTGCGCGTGGCAGGAGCATTTGGCGTTGGTTGAGGCGGTCGAGCGTGGCGATGTTTCCAAGGCCGGAATGCTGATGAACCGGCATCTGGATCATCTTGAGCAGACACTGCTGGGTTCAAACCTTGAGCAATGTGCTGTCGGTTAAATCGCTTTCGCGAGCAGGCTCGCTCCCACAGTGGACCGCGTTCTGTCAGGAAGAATGCAATTCACTGTGGGAGCGAGCCTGCTCGCGAAGAGGCCATCACTGACAACCAGGATCCATCAGGCAGAAGCCACTCTGGCAAACCCCGCCCGAATCTTCTCTTCCGGCAAATCATCGGCAATAAACACAATCACACTTTCCCGCGCCTCACCCTCGGCCCATTCGGTATCCCAGTCGAAGCCATAGAGCTTCAACACGCCCTGAAACACCAGGCGCCGATCCTCACCCGCGATGTTCAGCACGCCTTTGTAACGCAGCAACTGCTTGCCGTGTTCTTCCAGCAGCTCATTCATGAACTCGCTGAGCTGATCGATATCCAGCGGCTGATCGGTGCGCAACACCAGACTGGAAATGCGATCAATCGACGGCGCCTTGCTGACCGGGCGCAAGCTCAAACCACCGCCGAGATCAGCATTGAGGTTGAAGCCGCGCACATCGAGCAATTCCGCCAGATCGATGTTGCCGTGCTCGACCACTCGGATCGGCGCGCGCCGGTTGATCCTCGTCAGGCGTTCGCTCAGCGCGGTGAACGTGGCTTCATCGACCAGATCGGTCTTGCTCACCAGCAAGCGGTCAGCGAAACCGATCTGTGCCTGGGCGATGGTCTGGCTCAGATGTACTTCCGCGTGGGCGGCATCGACCAGGGTGATGATGCCGTCAAGCAGGTAGCGCTCGCGCAGCTCTTCGTCGATGAAAAAGGTCTGCGCCACCGGCGCCGGATCGGCCAGACCGGTGCACTCGATGACCAGGCGATCAAACGCAATCTCGCCGCTGTCCAGGCGCTCAAGCAGCAGGTACAGCGCTTTGGTCAGGTCGGTGTGAATGGTGCAGCAGACGCAGCCGTTGGCCAGGGTCATGACTTGCACCGGTTCGTCACCGAGCAACTGAGTGTCGATGCCGGCATCGCTGAATTCGTTTTCGATCACGGCGATTTTCAGGCCGTGCTCGGCTTTCAAGATATGGCGCAGCAAGGTGGTCTTGCCGGCACCGAGGAAACCGCTGAGTACCGTGACCGGGATGGGAGAGGACAAAACTCGATCTCCTTCAAATAAATGAACAACACGAAAACAAATGTGGGAGCGAGCCTGCTCGCGAAAGCGGTGTGTCAGTCAAATTATTCATCAACTGACACTCCGTATTCGCGAGCAGGCTCGCTCCCACAGGGATTACCTCAACCTTGCGCTGTCAGCTCAACAGCACTTCGGCCCACCCTTGCCACCGTAACGGGCTTCCTGACGTTCGCGAAAGAACATCTCGTAGCTCATCACCGGCTTGTCCGGGTGCTTGGTTTGCATATGCTCGACGTAGGTGTCGTAGTCGGGCATGCCGACCATCAGGCGTGCAGCCTGACCGAGGTATTTACCGAGGCGACTCAGGTCATTGAACATGGTGCAATCCTCTGGTTACGCATCCGGCAGGGCCTGGAATGGCGATTCTTTATCCGTACGCTCTTTTTTGCCCCAGGCGGCGATGCCGACCTTGAGCGCATAGAACAGGATGCTGAAGACCACGAACAGGAACAGCGCGGTGAGCGTTGCGTTGGTGTAAGCGTTGAAGATCACGTGCTGCATCTGCTCGACGCTTTTTGCCGGTGCCAGCACCTGACCATTGGCCAGCGCATCGCTGTATTTCTTGGCCAGCGACAGGAAGCCGATCGCCGGGTTGGCATCGAACAGTTTGATGAAGCCGGCGGTCGTGGTGCAGATCAGCAGCCAAGTGGCGGGCAGCAGAGTGACCCAGATGTAGCGCTGGCGCTTCATTTTGATCAGAACCACGGTGCCGAGCATCAGCGCAATACCGGCCAGCATCTGGTTGGAGATACCGAACAGTGGCCACAGGGTGTTGATGCCGCCCAGTGGATCGATCACACCCTGGTACAGCAACCAGCCCCACATCGCCACACAACCGGCGGTGGCAATCAGGTTGGCGGTCCACGATTCGGTGCGTTTCAGCGCGGGAACGAAGGAGCCGAGCAGGTCCTGCAGCATGAAGCGCCCGGCACGGGTGCCGGCGTCCACAGCCGTCAGGATGAACAGCGCTTCGAACAGGATCGCGAAGTGGTACCAGAACGCCATGGTGTTTTCACCCGGCAGGACACTGTGCAGGATCTGCGCGATACCGACCGCCAGGGTCGGCGCACCACCGGCACGGGCCAGGATGGTGGTTTCACCGATGTCGTGGGCCACGGCTTGCAGTGCTTCCGGCGTGATCGCGAAGCCCCAGCTCGTGACCATTTGCGCCACTGACGCGGCATCACTGCCGACCACGGCGGCCGGGCTGTTCATGGCGAAGTACACGCCTGGCTCGATCACCGAAGCGGCAACCATCGCCATGATCGCGACGAACGACTCCATCAACATGCCGCCGTAACCGATGTAGCGGGCGTTGGTTTCGTTATCCAAAAGCTTCGGCGTGGTGCCCGAAGAAATCAGTGCGTGGAAACCGGAAACCGCACCGCAAGCGATGGTGATGAAAAGGAACGGGAACAGACCGCCCTTCCACACCGGGCCGGTGCCGTCGACGAACTGGGTCAGTGCCGGCATTTTCAGCTCGGGCATGGTCACCAGAATGCCGATCGCCAAGGCGACGATGGTGCCGATCTTGAGGAAAGTCGACAGATAGTCACGCGGCGCCAGAATCAGCCAGACCGGTAGCGATGCAGCCACAAAACCGTAACCGACCAGCATCCAGGTAATCTGCACGCCGGTGAAGGTGAAGGCCTTGGCCCACACCGGATCAGCAGCAATCTGCCCACCGAGCCAGATCGACCCGAGCAGCAGCAACACGCCGACCACGGAGATTTCGCCGATGCGGCCCGGGCGGATGTAGCGCATGTAAATGCCCATGAACATCGCGATCGGGATGGTCGCCATTACGGTGAAGATGCCCCACGGGCTCTCGGCCAACGCTTTAACCACGATCAGCGCCAGCACCGCGAGGATGATGATCATGATCAGGAAGCAGCCGAACAGGGCGATGGTGCCAGGCACGCGGCCCATTTCTTCACGCACCATATCGCCCAGGGAACGGCCGTTGCGCCGGGTCGACATGAACAGCACCATGAAGTCCTGCACCGCGCCTGCCAGCACCACACCGGCAATCAGCCAGAGCGTGCCGGGCAAGTAGCCCATCTGCGCGGCCAATACCGGGCCGACCAGAGGTCCGGCGCCCGCGATCGCGGCGAAGTGGTGACCGAAAAGAATGTGTTTGTTGGTCGGCACATAGTCCAGACCATCATTGTTGAGCACGGCGGGGGTCGCCCGACGCGGATCGAGTTGCATCACATTGTTAGCGATGAACAGGCTGTAGTAACGGTACGCAACCAGATAAATGGCCACGGCTGCGACCACGATCCACAAGGCGTTGATCGCCTCGCCGCGGCGCAATGCCACTACGCCCAGGGCGCACGCTCCTACGATTGCCAGCACTAGCCAGGGTAAGTGGCGTAGCAGGCTATTATTATTTTTCATTTTATTATTCCAGCCAGGGTGGACAAGAAAGACAGCCACCCCGAGTTTAGCGCTTACGGCGCCAAAGGCCATACCCCGACGTTGGTCTAGACGCTTTAGCGATTGGCTGGCGCCCGCATTCGCGGTCTATAGTCAGCGAACCTTCAAGAGGATTGCGCCATGAGCGACCACTCCGCCAACCGACGTCGTTTCAAACGTATTGCGTTCGATGCCAGAACCGAGCTGAGTCAGGGCCAATTCATCTGGCCGGTCAAGCTGATCGATCTGTCGCTCAAGGGACTGCTGATCGAGCGACCGGAGCCGTGGCTGGGGGATCGCGAACAGGATTTCTTCGTTGACATTCATCTGAGCGATGACGTCGATATCGAGATGGATGTGCACTTGGCCCATGAGGAAAACGGCCAGTTGGGGTTTGTCTGCCGGCATATCAGCCTGGAATCGATCCAGCGCTTGCGACGGTTGATCGAGTTGAATCTGGCGGATGAGGCCGAACTGGAACGCGAACTGGGTGCCTTGATCGAAATCTAGCCATCACTACAAATCTCCTGTGGGAGCGAGCCTGCTCGCGAAGACGGTGTGTCATTGAGCAATGATGCCGACTGACACGGCCCCTTCGCGAGCAGGCTCGCTCCCACAAGTTCGGCGTTCACTCAAACAATGCGTCGAGCGCCTGTTCGAGGCGGGTCACGGCGATGATCTGCAAACCCGCAGGGGATTCCTTCGGCGCATTGCCTTTAGGCACGATCGCCCGCTTGAAGCCATGCTTGGCCGCTTCCTTCAAACGCTCCTGCCCGCTCGGCACCGGACGCACTTCACCCGACAGCCCGACCTCACCGAACACCAACAGATCATGCGGCAACGGCCGGTTGCGCAGGCTCGACATGACCGCCGCCATCAACGCCAGATCCGATGCCGTCTCCAACACCTTCACCCCGCCGACCACGTTGAGGAACACATCCTGATCGTGAGTCGGAATGCCACCGTGGCGATGCAAAACCGCCAACAACATCGCCAAACGGTTCTGATCCAGCCCCAACGTCACCCGCCGCGGATTGGCCAGATGACTGTCATCGACCAGCGCCTGCACTTCCACCAGCATCGGCCGCGTGCCTTCCCATGTGGCCATGACCACGCTACCCGGGACTTCTTCCTGCGCACGAGTCAGAAATATCGCCGAAGGATTGGAGACTTCTTTCAAACCCTTGTCGGTCATGCCGAACACGCCCAACTCGTTGACCGCGCCGAAACGGTTTTTCACCGCGCGCAGCAAGCGCAAACGGCCATCGGACTCACCTTCGAAATACAGCACGGTGTCGACCATGTGTTCGAGAACACGGGGACCGGCCAACGCGCCTTCCTTGGTAACGTGGCCGACGAGGAAAATCGCCGTGCCGCTCTGCTTGGCATATCGCACCAGCAGCGCCGCGCTCTCACGTACCTGGGAAACGCCGCCGGGGGCCGATTGCAGTTGTTCGGTGAAGATCGTCTGGATCGAGTCGATCACCATCACCTTGGGTTTTTCCTGACGGGCGGTGGCGATGATGGTTTCGATGCAGGTTTCGGTCATTACCCGCAGTTGATCCTGCGGCAGTCCGAGACGCCGGGCGCGCATCGCTACTTGTTGCTGGGATTCTTCACCGGTGACGTACAGGGCGGGCATGCTTTTGGCGAGGTTGCACAGGGTCTGCAACAGGATCGTCGACTTGCCGATGCCCGGATCGCCGCCGATCAGCACCACCGAGCCGTCGACCAGACCACCGCCGAGGACCCGGTCCAGTTCACCGGACGCGGTGGAAAAGCGCGGAATCTCTTCGATGCTGACTTCGGCCAACGTCTTGATCTGCGCCTGTTGCCCGGCCCAGCCGGTACGCCCGGTCGGTGCCGTGGCACCGCCGCTTTCGATCATGGTCTCGGTCAGGGTGTTCCAGGCGCCGCACTCGCCGCACTGGCCCGCCCACTTGGGAAAGGTTGCGCCGCACTCGGTGCAGCCGTACATGCGCTTGGCCTTGGCCATCAGAACCCCCGATAAAAACCGCGATGATAACGCACGTGCCGACGATCAGCGCGGCGCCGCACTACGGATTTCGCCACTGGCCAGACGCGTGGCGCTATTACCCAACGGATCTTCGGCATTCAGGTCCGCGCCCTTGGTTTTCAGCGCATCGAGCAATTCCAGGCGCTTGAACAATCCGGCGTACATGGCTGCCGTCTGCCCGGCGCCATTGCGCTGATCAGGGCTGCAATCGGTAGCCATCAGGCGCCGGGCGATCTGTACTTCACCTTTGAAAATCGCCCCCATCAGCGCGGTGTTGCCGCGTTGATCCTGGGCACAGGCATCGGCGCCAGCAGCAAGTAACCGCTCCACGGCCGGGGCCTGACCGTGATAGGCCGCCAGAATCAGCGCGGTGTAACCCTTGCTGTCGCGGGTGTCGAGGGAATAGCCGGACTCGATGAACGTGTCGAGCATCGGCACATCACCACGTCGGGCCGCATCGAAGTAGTAGTCCTGTAGCTGGGCTTTGATCGCAGCGGGACTCTGCTCGACCGGTGCCGCCCATGCCGCGAACGACAGGCAACCGGCCAAGAGTAAAAGACAGGTTCGCATCAGCATTCTCCTTTAACGGAACGGGGCCTGACTCAGGCCCCGCGTGCGCTACATCGGTGTCAGTCGACCAGTTTCGCTGCCAGCGCCTTGACCCGGCTCAGGTCGCCCTTGGCCACTTCCGTGACGCCAGTGCCGTATTCCGGATCGGCCTTATAAAGGAAGGACAGGATGATGTGCTTGCTCTCGTCATCGGTGGTCGCCAGCGAGCCGCCGAAGCTGTCGATCAGGTCCCGGCGTTCCTTCTTGCTGAACGAGCGATACAGATCACCGGCCTGCTTGAAGTTCTGCTCACGCTGGATCTTCGCCTGCTGCGTGCTGCCCGACAGCGCCAACTGGCTGTAACGCGCGCCTGGCGTCTCGTCACGGGGTTGCAGTCGGCTTGGCTGGTAGTTCACACCACTGTTGCTGGCGCCGAAGTTCATCGCGCCATCCTGGTTGCCATTGTTCACGGCAACTTTCGGCGCATTGATCGGCAATTGCAGGGCATTGGCACCCAGGCGATACATTTGCGTATCGGCATAAGAAAACACTCGGCCTTGCAACAAACGGTCTTCGGAGGGTTCGATACCCGGAACAACATTGGCCGGTGCCATGGCCACTTGTTCGGTTTCCTGGAATACATTTGCCGGATTACGGTTCAATACCATTTGTCCAACTTTTCGCTCAGGAATACCTGGCCAGATCTTGGTGGCATCTAATGGATCGAAATCAAACTTGGACAAATCTTGTGGTTTCAGCACTTGAATGTACAAGTCCCATTTCGGGAAGTTGCCTTTATTGATATTGCTCACCAGATCATTGGTCATATGACTGTAATCTTGACCCTGAACTTTCGCGACTTGTTTTGGCGTGAGGTTATTAAGCCCCTGCAAGCTCTTCCAGTGAAACTTGACGTAATGAACTTCGCCCTTGGCGTTAATCAACTTGTAAGCATGGACACCGTTACCGTCCATTTCTCGATAACTGGCCGGCGTACCCGAGTTCGAATACAACTCGGTCAACGTTCGGGTAGCCTCCGGTACGTGGGAGAAGAAGTCGAATCGGCGAGAATCGTCATCAAGGTTTGTCCGCGGATCCGGTTTGAACGCGTGCACCATGTCGGGAAACTTGATCGCGTCGCGGATGAAAAAGGTTGGGAAATTGTTACCGACCAGATCCCAGTTGCCGTCGGCGGTGTAGAACTTGGTGGCGAAACCTCGCGGATCACGCAGGGTTTCCGGTGAGTGATTGCCGTGCACCACCGCAGAGAAACGCACGAATACCGGCGTTGTCTGGCCGGCGGCGAACACCTTGGCCTTGCTCAGGTCGCTGAGATCGTTGGTCACCGTGAAGGTGCCATGGGCGCCGGTGCCGCGGGCGTGAACCACACGCTCGGGAATGCGTTCACGGTCAAAGCGCTGCAACTTCTGAATCAATTGCACATCCTGCAGCAGCACCGGGCCGCTGGCACCGGCGGTCTGCGAGTTCTGATTGTCGCCGACCGCTGCACCGTTATCGCGGGTCAGCGGCGCGGCGTTTACGGAGAAGGTCAACAGGCTGGCGGTGAGTACGCCGAGGGTGCGACGACGGGGAAAAGCCCCCAGTCCAAGTGCGGAGTTCATATCAGGATCCTCTGGTTTTTTTGGGCGCATCCAGGTGCGCCAACCCAAGGCTAGAGGCCTGCGGCGTCGAACATAAATAGAAAGAACGTAACGCCATGATTGAGAAAATTGGCTTTCCGATCAGCGAGTTACCGTATATTTCGCGCGCGACTGCTGGCACTTTGCAAACTAATCGTCGATTGATGTGTCGATAAAAACGGGCATTGTAAGAAGGTGTTTCGCGCAGGACGCGTTTTGCTGATTTACACTGCGTACACCAAACTCATCTGTAACAAGGAAATAACTATGGGCGTGCTAAGCGAGTTCAAGGCCTTCGCGGTCAAAGGCAATGTGGTCGACATGGCCGTCGGTATCATCATAGGTGCTGCCTTCGGCAAGATTGTTTCGTCGTTTGTCGGGGACGTCATCATGCCGCCAATCGGCCTGTTGATCGGGGGGGTAGACTTCAGTGATCTGGCCGTCACGCTCAAGGCCGCAGTGGGAGACAGCCCTGCGGTGGTACTGGCCTACGGCAAATTCCTGCAGACCGTACTCGACTTCATCATTGTCGCTTTCGCCATTTTCATGGGTGTCAAAGCAATCAACCGCCTCAAACGCGAAGAGGCCGTGGCCCCTACCCTGCCACCGGTGCCGACCAAGGAAGAAGAGTTGCTGGGCGAGATCCGCGACTTGCTCAAGGCCCAGAACACCCGGCCCTGAACGCTGTGCACGATAGAAACAACGGCGCCTTCGAGGCGCCGTTTGTTTACCAGTAGTTTTCCACGGCCACCTGACCGGGCCGGCGGGACAGGCTGAGGCTCATGTGGCGTTTTTTCAGCAGCGCGCGCGCGTCATCGATCATCTGTGGATTACCGCACAGCATGACGCGCGAGTGTTGCGCTGACAGTTCCACACCGGCTGCGCGCTCCAGCTCACCATTTTCAATCAGGGTGGTGATGCGCCCATGCAGTGCGCCAGGATGCGCTTCACGCGTCACCGTCGCGATGAACTGCAACTTGTGCGCATGCTCGCTGAGGTAGTCACGCTGCGTGAGTCCGGCAATCAACTCTTGATAGGCCAACTCCCGCGCTTCGCGCACGCTGTACACCAGAATGATGCGCTCGAATTTTTCCCAGACTTCGAAGTCCTGCAGAATCGACAGAAAAGGCGCCACCCCGGTGCCTGTGGATAACAGCCATAAATCGCGGCCATCGACGAAGCGGTCAAGCGTCAGATAGCCGAAAGCCTGGCGATCCACCAACAAGGTGTCGCCGACCTGCAATCGGCTCAGCTCACTGGTAAATTCCCCGCCCGGTACGACGATGGAAAAGAACTCGAGGAACTCGTCAAAAGGCGACGACACCATCGAATAAGCGCGCCACACAATGCTGCCATCGGACCTGGTCACACCGAGCCTGGCGAACTGCCCGGCGCGGAAACGAAAACCTGCGTCCCGGGTGGTCCGCAAGGTGAACAGGCTTGGGGTCAAGGGTTGAACATCAAGCAACGTCTGCGTGGTGTATTTCTCGGCGCTGGCGGTCATGGGGCACTCCATTGAACGATTGCCCTCAGTGTCGCGCATATTGTCTCCCTTAAACACCGACGATGAGTAATGGCATTCAGCTATTTAGCGACATGAATAGAAATTCAACTCATCAAGAAAACTTGAATGTAAAACTGAAATTTAGGATGACGATCTGAATACTAAAGCCATCATTCGCTAAGAACCTTTTATAAAAACATTCCCACGATCGATATCGAAAAAATTTAATGCTCATTGTACGAAACGTCCTACACTTCTTTCCGTGCCGGATCTTTTGGATCCATTCTGCACCCCGCAATAGCAATGGAGATTCAGTATGGAAACGTGGAAGGAGTCGCAGTTAAAGCAACTCACCTTCGCTAAGGGAATTGATGCTGCTTATCCGATTCTGTTGAGGTTTGCTGAAAACCTGGGCTTTAATTATTGCGCCGTTTCGGTGACTTCACCCCATCGGAAATTACACCTTGATACCTTGCAAATCAATAACTACCCGAAAGAATGGAGTACGCAATATGACCAAAAAAACTACGGTAAAATCGACCCACTAATAGCACACTGCAATCACTCAATGATGCCCATTGTCTGGAGCCAATCCGTATTCGCGCAAACACCTCAGCTATGGCAGGGTTTGCAGCAACATGGACTGCAACATGGCTGGTCACAGTCGTTCCACCATGAGCAAAGCGGTTTGTGCAGCATCATCAGCCTGGCGCGCAAGCACTGCCCCATCAGTCCCCTGGAGTTGTATGAACATTTTGGCTATATGTTCTACGCCACCAGTCACCTGAGTGAACTGTTTGCCCGGACATTGCCGCCCCAGTCTCTCAAGCCCCGCCAACCACATCTGTCGCCACGCGAACTGGAGGTTCTGCAATTGTCAGCCGGCGGCAAGACCGCCTATGAGATCTCGAAAATCCTCAGCCTGAGCGAACGCACCGTGAACTACCACGTGCAGAACGTCATCGAGAAGCTCAACGTCTGCAACAAGATTTCCGCTGTCATCGCGGCCGCCAGAGCCGGCATCATCTAATCAAACAGTCTTGCGTCCCCTATAAAACGTGCAGGTAATAACGTAGAAAAAAACGTACCATTCGCGCCCCTCCTGAGTGATGACCTGAACGTTCGGCGTTGCATTACACTCGGGCGGTGCCGCAGCGCAATGTCAGGGCTGTGGAACACCCCGTTGATTACCCTGAGTTCCCGCCCCATGCCTCTGCTTGATACGCCGTTTGCCCAACTCGACCTGATCCGCCAGCCCGAACAGCAGAACGAACCGCTGCAAGCCTTCGATGCCGCTGACGAATACCTGCTCAACCATCTGGCGGCGCAACAACCGGCGGCGGACACGCGAGTATTGGTGCTCAACGACAGCTTTGGTGCCTTGGCTGCCAGTTTGTCGGGCAAGGTCAGGGTCAGTAGCAGCGGTGACTCGTTTCTGGGTTTCCAGGGCCTGGAAAAAAACCTGCTGCGCAATGGTCAGGCGTTTGACGCTGTTCGCGGGATTCCCGCCAGCGAGCCATTGGTCGGACCGTTCGACCGGGTGCTGATCCGCGTGCCGAAAACCCTCGCACTGCTGGAAGAACAACTGATTCGCTTGCAGGGACAACTCGCTCCCGGCGCCGAAGTCGTCGCAGCGGCCATGGTCAAACACCTGCCACGCGCCGCCGGTGATCTGCTTGAGCGCTACATTGGCCCGGTGCAAGCCTCGCTGGCGGTGAAAAAGGCTCGCTTGTTGATCGCCACGCCTGAAGCAAAAGCCCCGACAGTCTCGCCCTACCCGTCACGCTATCGCCTCGACGAGCCATCGATCGAGTTGCTCAACCACGCCAACGTATTCTGTCGCGAAGGCCTGGATATCGGCACGCGAGCCTTCCTGCCGCATCTGCCGAAAAATCTGGGCAGCGCCCGAGTCGCCGATCTGGGCTGTGGTAATGGTGTACTGGCAATCGCGAGTGCTCTGCAAAACCCTGATGCGCACTACACGCTGGTCGACGAGTCGTTCATGGCGGTGCAATCGGCTCGCGAAAACTGGCGCGCAGCGCTGGGCGATCGTGAAGTGATCGTGCGAGCCGGCGACGGCCTGGCCGGACAGGAAGCGCAATCACTGGAGGTGGTGCTGTGCAATCCGCCGTTCCATCAGCAGCAGGTAGTGGGCGACTTCCTCGCCTGGCGCATGTTCCAGCAGGCGCGCGAAGCGCTGGTGGTGGGTGGCGCGCTGTATATCGTCGGCAACCGCCATCTGGGTTACCACAGCAAACTGGCGCGGTTGTTCCGCGGCGTGGAACAAGTGGCCGCCACGCCGAAATTCGTCATCCTCAAAGCGCGCAAGTAGATCTCAAGGCAAAAAAAACCCTCCGTGAGGAGGGTTGCAAAACCGTACCCGAAGGCGCCGGGACGGGATGATTCAGTGTGTGGTCAGGCCTGCGGCGTTCATGAACATGCGCATCAGGCTGGCAGCGATAAACAGCACACCGACGCTGCCGACCCAGATCAAGGCCAACCAACCGAGCCGCTGCCACAGCGGTTTTTTTTCGGCTTCTTCAATATCGTGCAGGGAATGTTTGCCGGGCATTTTGTTAAACCTCTTCAACATTGATGGCGCCGCTGCCGACGCCATCGCGAGCAGGGTTGTGCTTAGTGATAACCGTCTTCATGGGTGACCTTGCCGCGGAACACGTAGTAGCTCCAGAAGGTGTAACCCAGGATGAACGGAATGATGAACAGCGTACCCACCAGCATGAACCCCTGACTTTGCGGCGGTGCGGCGGCGTCCCAGATCGAGATCGACGGCGGCACAATGTTCGGCCACAGGCTGATGCCCAGGCCGCTGTAGCCGAGGAAGATCAGCACTAGGGTCAGCAGGAACGGCATGTAGTTGGCGTTGCGCGCCACGGCGCGGATCAGTCCGTACATCGTCACCAGCACCAGAATCGGCACCGGCATGAACCAGAACAGGTTTGGCATGCTGAACCAGCGAGTTGCAATATCCGGATGAGCCATCGGCGTCCAGATACTGACAATACCGATCACGGCCAGCAGGACGAAAGCCAATGGCCGTGCCAGGTCATGCATCTGCTCCTGCAGCTTGCCCTCGGTTTTCATGATCAGCCAGGTGCAGCCGAGCAAAGCATAGGCAACCACCAATGCGGCGCCGCAGAACATCGTGAATGGTGTCAGCCAGTCCAGTGAGCCACCGGCAAACTGCCGATTGACCACCGGCAGGCCGTCGATGAATGCTCCGAGCGCCACGCCCTGGAAGAACGTCGCCGCCACCGAGCCGCCGATAAAGGCTTTGTCCCACAGATGACGCTTGTCGTCCTTGGCCTTGAAACGGAACTCGAAGGCCACGCCACGGAAGATCAAACCGATGAGCATGAAGATCAGCGGCAGGTACAGCGCCGACAACACCACCGAATAAGCCAGCGGGAAGGCGCCGAACAACGCTGCGCCGCCCAGCACCAGCCAGGTTTCGTTGCCGTCCCAGACCGGGGCGACGGTGTTCATCATCACGTCACGGTCGACTTTGCCCGGGATGAACGGGAAAAGAATCCCGATACCCAGATCGAAGCCGTCCATGACCACGTACATCATGATGCCGAAGATGATGATCACGGCCCAGATCAGCGGAAGATCAATACCCATGGCTCAAATCTCCTTGGTCAGGCGAATGTCATCGTCGCCGTGATCGGCATCAGCCGTATCGTCGGCAGCGGACAACGGACGCGCAGGTGTGCGTTTCTTGCCTGGACCACCGTCCGGCGTCTCGGCGCCTTCGCTGATCTTCGGCCCCTTGCGCACCAGGCGCATCATGTAGCCGAGACCAGCGCCGAACAGGGCGAAATACACCACCACAAACATGATCAGCGTGATGCTCATCTGCATGAAGCTGTGGTTGGAAGACGCATCTGCGGTGCGCATCAAGCCGTAAACCACCCACGGCTGACGACCGATTTCCGTAGTGAACCAGCCCGCGAGAATCGCGATCAGACCGGACGGCCCCATCCACAACGCCAGGTACAGGAAAGGTCGCGAGGTGTACAGCGAGTCGCGTTTACGCAGCCACAGGCTCCACAAACCGGTGAAGATCATCAGGAAACCGAGGCCGACCATGATCCGGAACGACCAGAACACAATGGTCGAATTCGGCCGGTCTTCCGGCGGGAATTCCTTGAGCGCCGGAACCTGTTTGTCCAGCGAGTGAGTCAGGATCAGGCTGCCGAGGTACGGAATCTCCACGGCGAATTTGGTTTTCTCTTCTTTCATGTCCGGCCAGCCGAACAGGATCAGCGGCGTCGCTTCGTCGCCTTTGTTTTCCCAGTGACCTTCGATCGCGGCGATTTTCGCCGGCTGATGCTTGAGGGTGTTGAGACCATGGAAGTCGCCGATGACGGCCTGGATCGGTGCGACGATCAACGCCATCCACATCGCCATCGACAGCATGGTGCGGATCGCCGGGTTGTCCTTGCCGCGCAGCAAGTGCCAGGCCGCCGAAGAACCGACGAAGAACGCCGTGGCGACGAACGCTGCCGTCGCCATGTGCATCAGGCGATACGGGAATGAAGGGTTGAAGATGATCGCCAGCCAGTCGGTGGGGATGACTTGACCGTTGACGATCTCGAAGCCTTGCGGGGTCTGCATCCAGCTGTTGGAAGCGAGAATCCAGAACGTCGAAATCAGCGTACCGATCGCCACCATGACAGTGGAAAAGAAGTGCAGTCCGCGTCCGACCTTGTTCCAGCCAAACAGCATCACACCGAGGAAACCGGCCTCGAGGAAAAACGCCGTGAGCACTTCATAGGTCAGCAACGGCCCGGTGACGGCGCCGGCGAAATCCGAGAACCGGCTCCAGTTGGTGCCGAACTGGTAGGCCATGACCAGCCCGGAGACCACGCCCATGCCGAAGTTGACGGCAAAGATCTTCGACCAGAAATGGTAGAGGTCACGGTAGGTGTCGTTACGGGTTTTCAGCCACAAGCCTTCGAGTACCGCGAGGTAACTCGCCAGGCCGATGGTGATGGCCGGGAACAGGATGTGGAACGAGATGGTGAACGCGAACTGAATTCGGGCGAGATCGAGTGCCTCTAAACCGAACATAAGTCTTCCTCTGTCAGGTAAAACCGGCTGTGGGGCTTTTGGCCCCTGCGCCTACTGCCCCCACGGATATGGAGTGCGGCGAATTCTGATTCGTTCTTTTTAAACAACCATCGCAACGCGGGGAGTCTGGCCAACGGGCCACCAGAGCATGGCCCGGGAGGGTCTTGATCTGGATCAAGCAACGTTGAAAGAGTAGTCCCATTTCCGACGAAGAACTGCGTGGTCGTTTGCCGCGTGACAAGTTGCCTCACTGCAGCAGCAACCCTTTGCCATGCATCCCCTCGCCACACGCAGTCAGGCAACGGGCGAAATAGATGTCTGGCTAACTAAATTTTTTTTCATAGCAACTTCCTGTTACAGACTGGTGATAACCTCGCCATTCCCCTCGAGCCAGACCTGCCTTCAGATGCCCAGCCAAGAGCCCCTGCTGTTACGTCACCATCGTCCGTTTCTTGCTTTCTGGTTCGCGCGGATTTTTACCGCCAGCGGCTTTCAGATGCTCACCGTGGCAATTGGCTGGAACCTCTACCAATTGACCGGCAACGTCCTCGATCTGGGTCTGGTCGGGCTGGTCGAATTCGCCCCGCGTGTGCTGTTCATATTGCACACCGGGCATGTCGCTGATCGTTACGACCGGCGCAAAGTTGCGGCGATCTGTCAGTCGTTGCAGGCATTGATCGCCCTGGCGCTGGCCATCGGCAGCGCCACCGATCACGTCACCCGCGAGATGATCTTCATCCTCGCCTTCCTGCTCGGCGCGGCGCGTTCGTTCGAGATGCCGACCACCCAGGCACTGCTGCCGAGCATCGTGCCCAGCGCGCTATTCCCGCGGGCAGTGGCAGCGGCACAGTCGGCGCAACAGTCGGCCACCATCGTCGCCCCGGCGCTGGGCGGCTTGCTCTACGCGTTCGGCAGCGTCTGGGTGTATGGCCCGACCGTGCTGCTGTATGTCATTGCCTGTACCTTGATGCTCAACCTGCCCGCACGGCAAACGCCGCTGAACAAAGGCAAAGCGACACTGGATTCATTGCTGGCGGGAATTCGCTTCATTCGCAGTCGCCCGGACATTCTCGGCGCTATTTCGCTGGATTTGTTTGCGGTACTGCTCGGCGGGGCCACGGCGCTGCTGCCGGTATTCGCCAAAGACATCCTGCTGACCGGGCCATGGGGCCTCGGCTTGCTGCGTTCGGCTCCGGCGGTCGGCGCACTGGGGATGTCGCTGTTTCTCGCGCGATTTGCCGTGGAGCGCAATGTTGGCCGGGTGATGTTCACGGCGGTCGGTGTATTCGGCGTTGCGACCATCGCCTTCGGCCTGTCGACCTCGTTCTGGTTCTCGCTGGCAGTATTGGTGGTGCTCGGCGCGGCGGACATGATCAGCATGGTGATCCGCGCCTCCTTCGTACAACTGGAAACCCCGGACGAAATGCGCGGCCGGGTCAGCGCGGTGAACGGCCTGTTTATCGGTGCTTCGAATCAGCTCGGCGAATTCGAATCCGGCCTCACCGCCCACTGGTTCGGCACCGTGCCAGCGGTGGTCATGGGTGGCATCGGCACGCTGGTGGTGACTGGGACGTGGATCAAGTTGTTTCCGACACTGGCGAACCGGGACCGGATGCATCTGCCGGCGGAAGAGGCAAAGGTCTGAAGCGATCCAGACCTACAACTCCCCCGCCACTTTCGCCCGCAAGGCCTTGCCGCCCAGTTGCTCGACCAGCGTCAAGGCAAATTCCAGCGCAGCGCTGGAGCCTTGGGCGGTGACGCAGTTGCCGTCGACCACCACCGGTTGATCAACAAATGTACAGCCCGACAGTTGATGACTGGTGCCGGGCAAACAGGTCATGCGCCGTTGGCGCAACACGCCGAAGGTTTGCAGGGCGACGGCCGGGGATTCGGCGATGGCGGCGAACAGGCGTCCGGCGCTGGCCTGATCCTTGACCAACTGTTGCAACGGTTGATGCGCCGCCAGGTGTTGTGAGCCGACGGCGCCGCCGGGCAGGACGATCAGGTCGAAGGTTTGCGCCAGCACATCGACCAGCATGCCGTCGGCGGTCAGGCGCGTGCCACGCGCGCAGGTGAGCATGCGTCGCCCTTCAATACTGGCGGCCACCACTTCGATGCCGGCCCTGCGCAGCACGTCGATCAGGGTCACGCTTTGCAGATCATCGATGCCCTCGGCGAGGGTAATCAGGACTCTAAAGGTCATGGGCGTTATCCGCTGGGTGATCTTCCAAGCGTAGACAGCTTTGTCCGGCCCTGTTCGCAGACAGCCGTTACTTGATGTAAAGCTGGGTCGACATCGTGTTGCGTGGCGCGTTGATCGAGGTGTTGCTGAAGCTGAAGGTGCCTTCCTGCTTGCCCGCCAGATCGAAGGTATAAAGAGACCCGACGGTACTGCGCCCCGGGGTGCACTCGGTCAGGTTGCCATTATCAAAGGCACAGACCGGCGCTCGGGTGCCGTTCACCTCGAAACCATCCAGGGTGGCATGCGGCTGGCTCTGACCGTATCCGACTTCCAGCACATAGACCTTGATGCTCGGCCCGTTGTGATTGCATTGGGTCTGCGTCTGGCCATCACCGATGTCTTCCAGGCCACAGGCCGGCGATTGCACCTTGATCACCTTCACTTGGGTCAACGGCTGCGCCGAGGCCGCCAGCGCTACCGGAGCCACGGCCAGCAACGCTGCAATCAAACCCGAAACCTTCATCCAGCACCTGCTCATGCACTTCCCGCCCCGAAAAAATCAGCGCGCAGTATGGCGCAGTTGGCTTCAACGCAAAACTTCGCCGACGATCGACACCAACAACCGCCATATTCCTCACGCTGCTGGTATGATGCGCGGCTTTTTCCGGCCCACCACAATTTTCCAGGCGCTTGCGACGGTCTGTGCTTTGCTGTTGAGGTCGATACATTCACGGCGCCACGCGCGCCACGGGGAGCAGACATGCTGGAAAGGCTGTTTCAACTCAAGGCACACAACACCAACGTGCGCACCGAGATTCTCGCGGGCATCACGACCTTCCTGGCCATGGCCTACATTCTGTTCGTCAACCCGAGCATTCTCGGCGAGACCGGCATGGACAAAGGTGCGGTGTTCGTCGCCACCTGTCTGGCCGCCGCGATCGGTTCGACGATCATGGGCCTGATCGCCAACTACCCGATTGCCCTCGCTCCGGGCATGGGTCTGAACGCCTTCTTCACTTACACCGTGGTCCTGCACATGGGCCACACCTGGCAAGTGGCGCTGGGCGCGGTGTTCATCTCGGCGGTGTGCTTCTTCCTGCTGTCGATCTTCCGCATCCGTGAATGGATCATCAACAGCATTCCGCTGCCACTGCGTTCGGCGATTGCTGCCGGTATTGGTTTGTTCCTGGCGCTGATCGCCCTGCACAACGCCGGTATCGTGGTCAGCAATCCGGCGACCATGGTTGGCCTCGGTGACCTGAAACAGCCAGCACCGATTCTTGCCACCCTCGGTTTTGCCTTGATCGTTGCCCTCGAAGCGCTGAAAGTGCGCGGCGCGGTGCTGATCGGCATTCTGGCGGTGACCATCATCTCCATCGCCATGGGCTTCACCCCGTTCGGCGGCGTGACCTCGATGCCTCCATCACTGGCCCCGACTTTCATGCAACTGGACATCAAAGGCGCGCTGGACATCGGTCTGGTCAGCGTGATCTTCGCTTTCCTGTTCGTTGACCTGTTCGACAACTCCGGCACCCTGATCGGCGTCGCCAAGCGCGCCGGCCTGATGGGCAAGGACGGCCACATGCCGAAAATGGGTCGTGCGCTGATCGCCGACAGCACCGCGGCCATGGCCGGTTCGTTGCTCGGCACGTCGACTACCACCAGTTACATCGAATCCGCCGCTGGCGTGAGTGCGGGCGGCCGTACCGGTCTGACGGCCATCGTTGTGGCGATCCTGTTCCTGCTGGCGCTGTTCTTCTCGCCACTGGCGTCCAGCGTTCCGGCCTTCGCCACGGCACCGGCACTGCTGTTCGTCGCCGTGTTGATGACGTCGGGCCTGGCGGAAATAGACTGGGACGACATCACCGTCGCCGCGCCGGTCGTGGTCACCGCGCTGGCCATGCCGTTCACTTACTCGATCGCCAACGGCATCGCGTTCGGCTTCATCGCCTGGACCGTGATCAAGTTGCTGTCCGGCCGCGCTCGTGAGCTGAACCCGGCGCTGGTGATTCTGTCG
This sequence comes from Pseudomonas sp. rhizo66, assembly GCF_031931925.1. Taxonomy (NCBI): domain Bacteria; kingdom Pseudomonadati; phylum Pseudomonadota; class Gammaproteobacteria; order Pseudomonadales; family Pseudomonadaceae; genus Pseudomonas; species Pseudomonas sp. rhizo66. Next base: position 203,479 of record NZ_JAUJWZ010000005.1, on the reverse strand, counting down.
ATTCTGTTCGTGATCAAGTTGGGTTGGTTCAACGCATGACTTTCGATTCCCAGGCTTACGCCGAGCAACTTGAAGCCAAGGTCACGCGCTTGCGTGATCTGCTGGCGCCGTTCGATGCCCCCGAGCCGACCGTGTTCGACTCGCCGCTGCAGAACTTCCGTCTGCGCGCCGAATTCCGCCTGTGGCGCGAGGGCGGTGAGCGGCATTACGCGATGTTCTCCCAGGACGACAAACGCACGCCGATCCTCATCGAAGAGTTCCCGATCGCCAGCCTGCGCATCAATCAATTGATGCCGCAGCTGAAGGCGGCATGGCAGGCCAGTTCGGCGCTGAGCCACAAGCTGTTTCAGGTGGAGTTCCTGACCACGCTGTCCGGCGATGCGATGATTACCTTGTGCTATCACCGCCCGCTGGACGCGCACTGGCACGCGGCAGCCACGAAGCTATCGGCGGATCTCGGTGTCAGCATCATTGGTCGCTCGAAGGGCAAACGCGAAGTGCTGGGCCTCGATTACGTGGTCGAGAAACTTGAGGTCGGCGGCCGCACCTTCAGCTATCGCCAACCGGAAGGCGCGTTCACCCAGCCTAACGGCACGGTGAACCAGAAGATGCTCAACTGGGCGTACGAAGCACTGGGCGATCGCAGCGATGATTTGCTGGAGCTGTATTGCGGCAACGGCAACTTCACCCTGCCGCTCGCGACACGCGTGCGCAAAGTGCTGGCCACCGAAATCAGCAAGACCTCGGTCAACGCCGCCCTGAGCAACCTCAGCGAAAACGCTGTGGATAACGTCACGCTGGTGCGTTTGTCCGCCGAAGAACTGACCGAAGCGCTTAACGACGTGCGCCCGTTCCGTCGCCTGCAGGGTATCGACCTGAAGAGCTACGAATTCGGCAGCGTCTTCGTCGACCCGCCACGCGCCGGCATGGACCCGGACACCTGCGAGCTGACCCGCCGCTTCGATAACATCCTGTACATCTCCTGCAACCCGGAAACCCTGGCGGCGAACATCGCCCAGTTGCACGACACCCACCGAATCACCAAATGCGCGTTGTTCGACCAGTTCCCGTGGACGCATCACATGGAATCGGGTGTGCTGCTGACACGCCGTTGATTGCCGATGCCGGATACGAAAAAGCCGTCGTGATTGACGGCTTTTTTGTGGGCGCTTACAGCGCGGGATCGGCCTTGCGTGGGCGACCGCCCTTTTTGCCGTTGGCCCGTGCCGCGGCGGACTTTGCAGCACTGCTCTGACGACCGTTACGCGATGCAACCACCGACGCGGCCATCCTCATGAGTGACGGGCTTGCTGAAATCATCCCGGCAATGGAAACGTCGAGGTCTTTGCCCTCGTGGCACAGCGCAGTGCCTGCGAAACCGACGGTCAGCTCCTCGTAATCGCCCGCATCAAACCCGTCGAACTCTGGATACTGGTTCACCGGTAGCAACACACCACTGCCGTCCTCAAAACGGATGACCAGAGAAGATTTTTCGACGCGCACAGAAACCGCCTGCAAACTGCTGGCCTGTCGTGCTTCACCACGCTCTATCGCTGCATCGAGCATTTCTTCCGTCAGTGGGCGATGTACGGACGGCTTTACCTTGATGACTTTCATAAGTGGATTTCAACTCCTTCCAGTTTGCCGACCAATGTCAGAAGCACCTTGCTCTCTTCTGGCTCATAGCGCGCCGCAGCGATCCTGTAGGTCGTATCGGTAACCGCTTTCATCACGGGAACCTCGTTTGATTCGCAGTCCCACACCTGATTGTCGAGACAGACGGTTTGCAAGCCTGACCACCAGATCCCACGTGCGCGACGCAGATGAACAGGATGTCCGAGTGATCGACACAAGCCCTCCAGCACGGCCATCGGCGGTAGACGAGACAGCGGCACGACATCCCACAGATCAATGTCGTTGTGCCAGAAGCTGAACTGGAATCGCGCATTCCAGACGCCCGCATTCACATGAACGTGAGGTGGGCAGTGCTCATCCCGCAACATTACGCGTATCGACAATCCCTTGTAGCTGCATACCTTCATGCTAACCCATCCGTTAGGTTAATAAATTTCAGGATTCGATAATCCTTTCAAATCCGACGACCGGAGCTGCACAGCACGCGCTACTCCTCTCCACTCTCAGGCTAGCGCCGGCATGGGTCAGGAGTCGGTGAATCTCCAAGAGAAAACGTAAGCAAAGCTGTCGTTACGACTCGAACAACATTCAGTATGAAATGGCTTGCGTTCGATTACCGAACACAAAAAACCTGGGCTCAAGCACTTCAATTGACCGATGTAACCATCTGGTACATTTTATCTCCACAGGCTGAAACACTCGGCCAAAGCCAAAAACAATAAGTGGAGTTACCCCTCATGCCCCCTATCGTTCTGGTGCTCAACGGCCCGAACCTGAACCTGCTCGGCACTCGCGAGCCGGCGACTTACGGTCACGAAACCCTGGCGGATATCTCGGCGTTATGCGGTCGCGCGGCAGAAGAGTTCGGCCTGGCCGTGGAATTTCGCCAGACCAATCACGAGGGCGAACTGCTCGACTGGATTCACGCGGCCCGGGGCCGTTGCGCCGGAATCGTGATCAATCCGGCCGCGTGGACCCACACATCGGTGGCGATTCGCGACGCACTGGTGGCCAGTGAGTTGCCGGTGATCGAAGTGCACCTGTCCAACGTCCACGCCCGCGAGCCGTTCCGCCATCACTCGTTCGTCTCGGCCATAGCCACGGCAGTGATGTGCGGCTTTGGCAGCCATGGCTATCGCTTGGCACTGGAACATTTCAGCCAGCGGCTAAAGGGGTAACGCGCATGTCTCGCTCTAACGTAATACTCGCCGGACTGATCGGCGCTGGCATTCAGGCCTCGCGCACGCCGGCACTGCATGAGCACGAAGGTGATGCGCAAGGCATGCGCTATCTGTATCGATTGATCGATCTCGATCAGCTGAAAATTGACAGCACCGCCCTGCCCGATCTGCTGCTGGCGGCCGAGCGGATGAATTACACCGGGCTGAACATCACGTTTCCGTGCAAGCAGGCCATCATCCCGCTGCTCGATGAATTGTCGCCAGAAGCCAAGGGTATCGGCGCGGTCAATACGGTGGTGTTGAAGGACGGTAAACGTGTCGGCCATAACACCGACTGCCTTGGTTTCGCCGAGGGTTTTCGCCGGGGGCTGAAGGACGCTGCCCGTGCACGCGTAGTCCAGATGGGCGCTGGTGGCGCAGGCGCAGCAGTGGCCCACGCGTTGTTGAGCGAAGGCGTACAGCAACTGAGCATTTTCGATGTCGATCGTGAGCGCGCCGAGAGCCTTGCGAACAATCTCAATCAGCATTTTGGCTCGGGTCGCGCGGCGGCCGGGCGGGATCTGCCGGGCACGCTGAATCAGGCCGACGGCCTGGTCAACACTACGCCGATGGGCATGGCCAAACTGCCGGGCATGCCGGTGCCGGTCGAGCTGTTGCGCAAGGAGTTGTGGGTGGCGGAGATTGTGTATTTCCCGCTGGAAACCGAGCTGCTGCGCAATGCGAGAGCGCTGGGTTGCCGGACGCTGGATGGCGGCAATATGGCGGTGTTTCAGGCGGTGAAGGCGTTTGAATTGTTCAGCGGCGTGGCGCCGGATGCGCAGCGGATGCTCGCGCATTTTCAAAGCATGAATGGCTAAAAACCTGTGGGAGCGAGCCTGCTCGCGAAGGCGTACCTTCAGTCAACATACTTACTGACTGACACACCGCTTTCGCGAGCAGGCTCGCTCCCACATGGACGGTGTCAGGCCTGCAGATAACGCAACACCGACTCGCAAATCATCTCGCGATGCCGCTGCTTGATGCTTTCATCCGGCAGATCGATCTGAAAGATCTCGCCAAACGTGTGCCGGTTCGACACGCGGTAGAAACAGAACGAACTGATCAACAAATGCACATCCAGCGCATCCAGCCCCGCACGGAAAACACCCTCAGCAGCACCACGACGCAGAATCTCGCCGAGTGAATCGAGGATGGTGTTGTTCATCGCCTTGATCGCGTCGGAACGCTTAACGAATTCGGCGTTGTGGATGTTTTCGATGCTGACGATGCGCACGAAATCGACGTTGCGGTCGTGGTGATCGAAGGTGAACTCGACCAATCGCCGAATCGCCTCCACCGGCGGCAACTCCGCCAGGTGCAAACGGTTTTCGGTGCTGCGGATATCGCCGTAAAGCTTCTCCAGGACCTCGACGTACAACTGCTCCTTACTGCCGAAGTAGTAATAGATCATGCGTTTGGAGGTATGGATACGCTCGGCAATTGCGTCGACGCGGGCACCCGACAAACCTTGCTGGACGAACTCGACGATCGCCTCCTGCAAAATGTTCTCGCGGGTCTTTTCCGGGTTGTTCTTGCGACTCTTGCGCGGCTCTACAGCGGATACGACAGGAGCTGCGGAAAGTTCTGGATTTATTGTCATTGCGGGCTCACGGCCATCACTGCACAGGTTGGCGATTATGGGCTGCGCTGCACAGTGAAGGAAGTCACGCGGCCCGTGTTTGATCCCGCGTTTACGAATTTCCTACAACTTCGCCTGGCGCACGGCGCCGCTGCGTGATTTGGCCATCGCCGCCAGACGCACCGCAACGTTCGCCGCGCCGTAGCCGGCATAGCCGTTCTTGCGCTGGATGATCTCGAAGAAGAAGCGCCCTTCGAACGGTTCGGTGTAGACGTGAAACAGCTCACCGCCTTGGGCATCACGGTCGTAGAGCACGTTGTAATACGCCAGCTCACTGAGAAACTCGTCGTCGAAATCGAAGCGCGCAGCGAGGTCGTCATAATAGTTGAGCGGGATATCCAGCAGCGGCACGCCGGCCTCTTTGGCGCGACTGACTTCGGCGAAGATGTCGTCACAATCAAAGGCGATGTGGTGCACACCGGAACCGCGATAACTCGACAGCGCGTGGGAAATGGCGGTATTGCGGTTCTCGGAAATGTTCAGTGGCAAACGGATCGAGCTGTCGCGACTACGCAAGGCACGGCTCTTCACCAGACCATACGGGTCAGGCAATACCACTTCGTCATCCGCCTCGAAATCCAGCAGGCTCTTGTAGAACAGCACCCAACTGTCGAGGCTGTCGGCCGGCAACGCCATGGCCATGTGATCGATGCGTTTCAAACCGCCACGGGCCGCAGCGTCCGGCAACAGATTGAAGTCGGTGCCGTAGACATCAGCCTCCTCATCCACCAGATAAATCAGGCTGCCATCCGGCGCACGCACCGCTGCCAGTTCCAGTTCGTTAGGGCCGACCAGACCACGATAGGGCTGACCTTTGTAAGCGACAGCGCGGGCTAACGCACTGGCGCTGTCCTTGACCCGCACAGCCGTGGCACACAGCGACGGGCCGTGAGCCTCGAAGAAGCTGTGAGCGAATGAATACGGTTCGGAGTTGAGAATCAGGTTGATATCGCCCTGGCGCAACAGGCTCACGCTCTTGGAGCGATGTTGCCCGGCCTTGACGAAACCGAGGCGTTCGAGCCAATGACTGAGTTTGGCGCCGAGTGCTTCGTCGACGGCAAACTCGAGAAACTCGATGCCGTTGTACTCGCTGGCTTTCGGTGTTTCGAACAGGATTTCGCGGTTGGCCACAGGCGCCACTTCCTGCTCCAGGCGCTGACGGGTCTTTTCTTCCAGATACAGCAGCGAGCGCAAACCGTCCGCAGCATTGGCCCGTGGCGGCGCGGCGCGGAAACCGTCGTTGAAGATTTCCAGCGACAGCGGCCCGGTGTAGCCACTCTGGATGATCGGCGCGAGGAAACCCGGCAGATCGAATTCGCCCTGCCCCGGGAAGCAACGGAAATGCCGGCTCCACTCCAGCACATCCATGGCCAGGATCGGCGCGTCGGCCATTTGCACGAAGAAGATCTTGTCGCCGGGAATGTCGGCGATTGCGCGCGGATCGCCCTTCAGCGACAAGGTATGAAAGCTGTCGAGCAACACGCCCAGGCTCGGGTGATCGGCCTGCCGCACGATGTCCCAGACCTGTTGATACGTGTTCACATGCCGGCCCCAGGCCAGCGCCTCGTAACCGATGCGCAAACCGCGCGCGCCGGCATGTTCGGCCAGCAGGCGCAGGTCATCGACGAGGATTTGCTGATCACCGACGCTGTCGGCCGAGGCGTTACTGCAGACCAGCACCAGGTCAGTGCCCAGTTCCTGCATCAGGTCGAACTTGCGTTCGGCCCGCTCGAGATTGCGCGCCAGCCGATCACGGCGGCAGCCTTCGAAATCACGGAACGGCTGAAACAGGGTGATGGCGATGCCGAGATCGGCGCACATCTGTTTAATTTCCCGCGGACTGCCGTCGTAGTACAAGAGGTCGTTTTCGAAAATCTCCACCCCGTCGAACCCGGCGGCGGCGATGGCTTCGAGTTTTTCCGGCAGGGTGCCGCTCAAGGAAACGGTGGCAATGGAACGCTGCATGTTTCAACTCCCGGACTGCGCCGCTTTAATATAGGAGCTGCCGAAGACTGCGATCGTTTGATCCTGAAAAGCAAAGATCGCAGCCTTCGGCAGCTCCTACACAGGATGATTTTTATAGTGGGGGAAATTATTGGCTGCATCGATCGTGGCAGCAATTTAAAGTGTACTACCCGGTTAGTTTTGCGTGCGATTATCGAACACAATGGCGGTTTGGCGAATTGACGATTTTTCGTCCACTGCCCAACATCGACCGCACATTGAGTCCGGATCTGAACCACCGGTCGCAGCGTGCAAGTAACAAGCACACCAAATAACAAATCCAAAAACGGGTGGAACACATGATTCCTTCACAGACTTCCCGCATGGCCCCGGCCATGAGCACTGCCACGGGTGGCATTGGCGACAAGATCCGCGGCGCCATGGCCGTCGGCAAAACCCGTTGGGGCATGCTGGCGCTGGTGTTTTTCGCCACTACCCTGAACTATATCGACCGCGCCGCCCTCGGCGTCATGCAGCCGATCCTCGCCAAGGAAATGAGCTGGACGGCGATGGATTACGCCAACATCAACTTCTGGTTTCAGGTCGGCTACGCGATCGGTTTCGTCCTGCAAGGTCGCTTGATCGACCGGGTCGGCGTCAAGCGCGTGTTCTTCTGCGCCGTGCTGCTCTGGAGCCTGGCTACTGGCGCTCATGGTCTGGCAACCTCAGCCGTTGGCTTTATGGTCTGCCGCTTTATCCTCGGTCTGACTGAAGCGGCCAACTACCCGGCCTGCGTGAAAACCACGCGTCTGTGGTTCCCGGCCGGCGAACGTGCGGTCGCCACCGGCATCTTCAACGCCGGCACTAACGTCGGTGCGATGTTCACGCCGATGCTGCTGCCACTGGTTCTGCACGTCTGGGGCTGGCAAGCGGCATTCCTGTGCATGGCGGCGCTGGGCGGGATCTGGTTGCTGTTCTGGGGCTTGAAGTACTTCAACCCGGAAGATCACCCGAGCGTGAAACAGTCCGAGCTGGACTACATCCAGCAAGAAGTCGAACCGGAACAGGCCCGCGTGCCGTTCTCGAAAATCCTGCGAATGCGCGGCACCTGGGCCTTCGCCCTCGCCTACTCGCTGACCGCGCCGGTGTTCTGGTTCTACCTGTACTGGCTGCCGCCGTTTCTCAATCAGCAATACAACCTGGGCATCAACGTCACCCAGATGGGTATTCCGTTGATCATCATCTACGTTACGGCCGACTTCGGCAGCGTCGGTGGCGGCATTCTGTCTTCGTTCCTGATCGGTCGCGGGATGAATTCGATCAAGGCGCGGCTGCTGTCGATGTTCCTGTTTGCCTGCTGCATCATCGGCGTGATCATGGCCGCCGGCTCTGCCAACCTGTGGGTGGCGGTGGCCGCGATTTCTCTGGCCATCGGTGCGCATCAGGCGTGGACGGCGAACATCTGGAGCCTGGTGATGGACTACACGCCCAAGCACATGATGAGCACGGTGTTCGGTTTCGGTGGTATGTGCGCAGCGATTGGCGGGATGTTCATGACCCAGATCGTCGGCCACATCCTCACCGTGACCAACAACAACTACACCGTGTTGTTCACCCTGATTCCGGCGATGTACTTCATTGCGCTGACGTGGATGTACTTCATGGCACCGCGCAAGATTCCTACCGTCACCGAGTAACCTGCCTACACACCACTCCCTCGTAGGAGCTGCGGCACGCTGCGATCTTTTGATCTTGATTTTGAAGATCAAAAGATCGCAGCCTCGTTTCACTCGTCAGCTCCTACACGGGTTGCTGTTTTCTGCTCTGTTGCCACGCTGCCGCCAGTCCACTGCAACAGATCACCGCAATGCCAATCACCGTCAACAGACTCGGCGTGTGGTTGAACAGCAGCCAGCCCAACAACCCGGCAAACACGATCTGGCAATAACCGAACGGCGCCAGCAGCGCTGGTGCGGCATGGCGAAACGCCTGGGTCAGAAACAAATGCGCGGTCATCCCGCAACTGCCCAGCGCCAGCATCAACCCGGCATGGGTCAACGTCGGCACCTGCCAGAAGAACGGCACCAGTGCACTCATCACCAGCGTGTTGCATAACCCGGCGAAAAAGTTGCTGGTGGTCGGGCTGTCGACTTCGGCGAGCTTGCGGGTCAGCAACTGATAGAAGCAGAAAAACAGCGCCGAGCAGAATGGCAGCAATACCGCCGGGGTGAACAACTCACCGCCGGGATGGACGATGATCAGCACGCCGACAAAGCCGCAGATCACCGCGATCCATTGACCACGCGTCACCCGCTCTTTGAGCAGCGGCACGGACAAGGCTGTCACCAAAACCGGCGCGAGAAAGTTGACCGCTGTGGCTTCCGCCAACGGGATGTACAGCAACGCCGTGGTGAAAAACAGGCTGGTGCCGAGCAGGCAGAGTGCCCGAACCAACTGCCATAACGGCTTCTTGGTGCGCAGGACGCGCAATCCGGATTGCGGCAGAAAAATCCCCGCCATCAACAGCGTGTGCACCACATAACGTGCCCACACCACCATCACGATCGGATAGAACCCAGACAGATACTTCGACAGCGCGTCATGGCTGGAGAACAGAAAGGTCGCCACGACAATCAGCATGATCCCTTTGAAGGGTTGGTTGACTCCGGAAAGCGGGGTGCTGACAGTCATTGGCTATCTCTGAAGAAAACAAACTGAGGAAAGATCCCAAGCAACAATCTAGAACCCGGTTCCAGATCCCGACACCCACCAACAATAAAAGTGTGCGAACAGCGCACAACTTTGCAACCGCAGGCGAAGCGGGGCCAAGTGAACTCAGGTTAGACGAACAGCTCCGAAGCCAGACTCGCAGCGGACAGCTCCTCAGTAAACCTGAGCAGCAATGGTGCCAACTCATGCAGCCTCGCCCCCGGCATCCGCGCACTCGGCCCGGCGATGCTCAGCACACCGACCACCCGCCCGTCAGCGGGATGGCGCACCACCGCCGCAATCGCCGACGTCCCCACCGCCGAACTTTCTTCGACACAGGCATACCCCAACTCGCGCGCGACCCGAAGAAGCTCGAGCAATTCGATATTGGAGCGCGGCGCATTCGGCCCGATGTCCGCCGGCACCTCGGCGCCCTGGCGTTCAACCAGCGACAATGCCTCGGCATCGCTCATGCACGCCAGCCACGCATGGCCCGACGCGGTGTAGAACAGCGGCGCATCGCGGCCCATGTCCGGGTCGTAACGCAAACCACTGCGTGCGCCCTGAGACTTGGCGATCCAGGTCTGACGTTCGCCATCGATAACACCCAGACGCACCAGCTCGCCGGTTTCCTGAGCCAGGCGATCGAGCACCGGCTGCACGATATCGGCGCCGCTGCTCGACAGGTAACGAAAACCCATCGCCACCAGTTTGGTCGACAAGTGATAACGCAAAGTCTCCGGGTTCTGCCGCACGTAACCGAGTCGTGTCAGTTCGGCGAGCAAACGGTGCGTCGCACTTTTCGGGATGTCGATCTGCTCGGCGAGCGTCTGCAACGCCAATCCACGGGGCTCACTGGTGAGGTTTTCCAGCACGCTGAAAACCCGTTCGATTTGACTGCCGGCCATAGTGAGATCTCAGTTAAATTTGGTGAATTCTAGAATATGCACAATACAAAGCAAAATATGGAACCCGGTGAACATTTCACAAATTATCTTTGTTGAATGGAATTCACTGAACACAACGGGTTCTTACCCGTCGACTGGGCTGCGGGCGTACGAATAGACGGACGACCGGACTGGCGCCACACTCACACAACAGCAACACTCATCACCACCCGATACACACAGAGGATTCCCACATGCTATGGAAAAAAGGCCGACGCAGTGACAACGTCGTCGATGCCCGTGGTGATGATGCCGGCGGTGGCGGCGGCATGCGCTTCGGCGGCGGCAAGGGCCTGAGTCTGGGGGCTATCCTGCTGATCGTCGGTATCGGCTGGATCACCGGACAGGATCCGCTGCAGATTCTCGGTCAGCTCGCCGGGCAATCGACACAACAATCGGCGCCGACCTCGCAAACCCGCCAGGCTCCACCGGCCAACGATGAACAGGCCGAATTCGTGCGCTCGATCCTCGGCGATACCGAAGACACCTGGGGTGCGATTTTCCAGCAGGCCGGGCGCCAATATAAGGACCCGACCCTGGTGCTGTTCAGCAATCGAGTGAATTCTGCCTGCGGTCTGGCGACCTCGGCCACCGGCCCGTTCTACTGCCCGGCAGATCAGAAGGTCTATCTGGACATGGCGTTCTTCCAGGAAATGGCCCAGCGCTTCAAAGCCGCTGGCGACTTTGCTCAGGCCTACGTGATCGCTCACGAAGTCGGACACCATGTGCAGACACTTCTCGGCGTCTCGGCGAAAATTCAGACAGCCCGCCAGCAAGGTCGGCAGATGGAAGGCGATGGCGGCCTGCTGGTGCGTCAGGAATTGCAGGCCGACTGCCTCGCCGGCGTCTGGGCCTACAGCGCACAGAAGCGCTTGAACTGGCTGGAACCGGGCGATATCGAAGAGGCCTTGAATGCGGCCAACGCCATCGGTGATGATCGCCTGCAACAACAGGGTCAGGGCCGTGTGGTGCCGGACTCGTTTACCCACGGTACGTCGGCGCAAAGGGTGCGCTGGTTCAAAACCGGATTCGCGCAGGGCCAGGTCGGCCAGTGCGACACCTTCGCGGCGAAAAACCTGTAAATGCATAAATGGCTTTTGGCGTTACTGATCGTTGGCAGCACCGCGCACGCCGCAGGTGTCGATGCGATCAGCCCCGGTCGTTTGCAATTCAAGGCCGGGGAAATGGCGGTGGGCATCGGTCCTGCGCCGGAGAAGATCGAGCGCGTGCTGATCGTCATTCATGGCCGGTTGCGCAACTCGGAAACCTATCGCAAAAGCGCCGAGAGCGCCGCCGAACTGGCAGGACAAAGCGCGCACACGCTGGTGATTGCGCCGCAGTTTCTCAATCAAAGCGATGTCGCGCTGTACTCGCTCCCCGCCACGTTGCTGCGCTGGCAAGGCAACGAGTGGATGGGCGGCGGCTTATCCACAGGGCCGAATCCGTTGAGTTCCTATGCTGCGCTCGATGAGATCGTCGGACGGATCAGCGATCGCAAACAGTTTCCCGACGTCAAGCAGATCGTGATCTTCGGGCACTCCGGCGGCGGCCAGGTGGTGCAGCGTTATGCCCTGCTCGCCAAGGAGCAGCCGGCACTGAAAGCCAACGGCATTCGCCTGCGCTATGTCGTCGCCAACCCATCGTCGTACGCCTATTTCAATGAGCAACGGCCAGTGGCGTTCGATCACGCCAAGTGCGCGGGTTTCAATCGCTGGAAGTATGGTCTGTCAGACATGCCGGTGTATGCCGGTGGGCAAACGCCGTTGCAGCTTGAGAGCAGTTACATCAAACGCGAGGTGATTTATCTGCTTGGGCAGCAGGACATCGATCCCAATCATCCAGCGCTGGACAAGCGCTGTGAAGCCGAGGCGCAGGGTGCGTATCGCCTGGAGCGTGGCAAGTTGTACTTCGGCTATTTGCTGCGTCGGCATCCGGAAGGGGTGAATCAGCGACTGGTGGAAGTGCCCGGGGTCGGGCATAACGGTGATGGAATGCTGACCTCGCCGGAGGGGCAGAAGGCGTTGTTCGAATAAGTCCTGTATTGAATGATCTGGCCTCATCGCTGGCAAGCCAGCTCCCACAGTGGGTTGTGTCGCATACATTTTGCATTCACTGAAAATCCCTGTGGGAGCTGGCTTGCCAGCGATGAGGCCAGATCAAACAACCGAAATGTCAGGTAAACAACATCCTGCGCAACTCGACACAATCCTTCGCATGCCAATCGGTCAACTCAGGCCAAGGGTTTTCCGGCACATTCACCAACACCGTCCGCGCCCCCGCCGCTCGCCCGCAGTCCAGATCAAAACGGTAATCACCGACCATCACCATATCGCTGGCCGGCACAGCCCAGGCCTCTGCCAACTTCAACAGTCCACCCGGATGCGGCTTCGGCGGCGCTTCATCGCGGCCCAACACATCGTCCACCGCAAAGCAGTCGGCCAGGCCAATCGCTTGCAGCGTCACATGCGCCAATTCCCGCGCATTGCGGGTCAGAATGCCGAGGCGGTAACCGCGCGCGTGCAGGTCACGCACCAGCTCCACCGCCCCGGTCGCCGGGGTCGACCCCAGCGCCAGATCCCTTTCGTGTTCCAGCAGCCAGGCGTGTTTCGCCGCCGCCTCGTCCGCCGGCAATGCCGCGAGATGAGTGAGGATGTCGTCCTCCGGCGGAATCGCCAGTGCCACGCGAATCGCCGCAAAGTCATGCACGGCGACGGTCAGCGTGCCGTCCATGTCGAACACCCAATGCTTCACCTCTTGCAGGCTCATGCCCAATCCTTGCGATGGCGGATCAGGCCTTCCTGCGTCACCGAGGCGACCAGTTGCCCGGCGCGGTTGTACACGCTGCCACGGGAGAATCCACGGGAATTGCCGGCCCACGGACTGTCCATCGCGTAGAGCAACCAGTCATCGGCGCGCAGATCGTTGTGGAACCACAGTGCGTGATCAAGGCTGGCGACCTGCATGTCTTTCTGCCAGACCGATTTGCCGTGGGGCAGCATCGAGGTGGTCAGCAGGCCGAAGTCCGAGGCGTAGGCCAGCAGGTATTTGTGCAGCGCCGGAATGTCGGCCAGTGCGCCATCGGCACGGAACCACACATATTTGATCGGATCCGCCGGTTGCGGGTTGTACGGGTCTTTTTCGGTGACCGGGCGTACTTCGATCGGTTTCGGGCACAGCAGTTTTTCACGCATGTGCTCGGGGATCAGGTGCGCGCGTTGCTGGGTCAACTCCAGCTCCGAAGGCAGGTTTTCCGGACCGACCACCACCGGCATCTGGCTCTGGTGCTCAAAGCCCGCCTCGTCGTATTGAAACGATGCGCTACAAGTGAAAATCGGATGGCCCTTCTGGATCGCCGTGACGCGGCGAGTGCTGAAACTGCCGCCATCGCGCACGCGATCAACCGAGTAGACCACCGGCAACTTGGCATCGCCCGGACGCAGGAAATAGCCGTGCATCGAATGCACATGACGCGCTTCTTCAACGGTCTGACTGGCCGCCGACAGCGACTGACCCAGCACCTGGCCACCAAACAACTGACGGAACCCAAGATCCTGGCTACGGCCACGGAACAGGTTTTCTTCGATCGGTTCCAGGGTCAGCAGGTCGACCAGATCTTCCAACACTTGGCTCATTCAGACTCTCCTCACACAACGCTTTGCCGCGCAGTCTTGGCTGCGGCGGCCGATTCAGATTCTGGCGCGGGCCAATGATTTGGCGGCCATTGTAAACGTCCGTGTCGGCTTATCCATGCAAGGTTTGCAGCCATTGTTCGCGGCTGATGCGGTACAGCACATGCCGGCGCAGCGGATGATCGGCGGCTAGCTTGGGGTGATCGAAATCATCTTCCGGGGCGTGGTGCATGCCGATCGCCTGCATGACTTTCTCCGAGGGCAGATTGGATTGCGCGGTGAAGGAGACGATCTCCTTTAGCGCCAACCGATCAAAGCCGCAGCGCAGAGCAGTCCACGCCGCTTCACTGGCGTAACCCAGGCCCCAATGTTCCTTGGCCAGGCGCCAGCCGATTTCCACTGCCGGGGTGAATGGTGCATCAAAACCGACCACGCCCAGGCCGGTGAAACCGATGAATTCGCCGCTGTCCTTGCGCTCAAGCGCCCACAGGCCAAACCCGTGCTCGGCAAAATGCCCGCGCACACGGCCGATCATCGACGCGCTTTCCAGACGACTCAACGGTGCCGGAAAATAGCGCATCACCTGAGGATCGGCGCACATCGCGGCAAATGCCGGCAAATCCTCGTCTTGCCACTGACGCATCAGCAAGCGCGCGCTTTCGAGTTCCAGTATCGGCTCCATCATGCCCCTCCGTTTCCATGCCGCAAGTCTACATCGCTGGTAGGATCCTTCACTCTTTCCTACGTTCCTACATGAAACCGCCATGCCACTGCCGCTGATCTACCACGAAGACTACAGCCCCGAGTTTCCGGCGGATCACCGCTTCCCGATGGACAAGTTTCGTCTGCTGCGCGATCACCTGGTCGACAGCGGTCTGACCCGCGACGCTGATCTGCTGCGCCCGGAGATCTGCCCCAACGACATCCTCGCCCTCGCCCATGACCGTGCGTATATCGAACGCTACATGAGCGGCGAGTTGTCCCGCGAAGACCAACGGCGCCTTGGCCTGCCGTGGAACGAAGCCTTGGCGCGGCGTACGGTGCGCGCAGTCGGCGGTTCGATTCTGGCAGCGGAAAAAGCCCTGGAGCATGGACTGGCCTGTCACTTGGCGGGCGGCACCCACCATGCGCATTACGACTATCCAGCGGGATTCTGCATCTTCAATGACTTGGCGATCATCAGCCATTACCTGCTGCAAAGCGGGCGGGTGAATCGCGTGCTGATCTTCGATTGCGATGTGCATCAGGGCGACGGCACCGCGCGAATCCTGCATGACACGCCGGAGGCGATTACCGTTTCCCTGCACTGCGAGAAGAATTTCCCTGCACGCAAAGCGCAAAGCGACTGGGACATCCCGCTGCCCAAAGGCATGGGCGACGCTGATTACTTGAAAGTGGTCGATGACACGCTCAACTATTTGCTGCCGCTGTATCAACCGGATCTGGTGCTGTACGACGCCGGTGTAGACGTGCACAAGGACGATGCCCTCGGTTATCTGCAGTTGACCGACGCAGGCGTCGCCGCCCGCGATGAAAGCGTGATGCGTCATTGTCTGGGCCGCGACATTCCGGTGATGGGCGTGATCGGCGGTGGCTACAGCAAGGATCGCCACGCCCTCGCCCGCCGCCACGGCATCCTCCATCACAGCGCGCAGCGGGTCTGGCAGTCACACGGTTGTCATTGAGTTGTGCTGCGTTACCCACAATCGCTGTGGAACGGCCTGTGGATAACCTGAGTGAAAGGGACTACAGGCCATGCCAATTGCGGCCCACAGAACACTGGCTATTTTTTAACCAGATACTGAATCCACCAAAATCCTACTGTGGGAGCGAGCCTGCTCGCGAAGGCGTCGGTACACTCAACATTTCACTGACTGACCCACCGCTTTCGCGAGCAGGCTCGCTCCCACAAGGATCTCCCACATTGGTTTGCGCTGTTAGAATGCGCGCCTTATCCCGCCATACCGCAGCGCAGCCATGAACCAGACTTCCGCCTCCTCCCCCGCTCACGTCGCCATCATCGGCGGTGGCCCTGCCGGCCTGATGGCCGCCGAAGTGCTGAGCCAGGCCGGAATCCGCGTCGATCTCTACGACGGCATGCCCTCGGTGGGCCGCAAGTTCCTGCTGGCCGGTGTCGGCGGCATGAACATCACCCACTCCGAAGCCTATCCGGCATTCCTCTCGCGCTATGCCGAGCGCGCACCGCAGATCGCACCGTTGCTGCGCGGCTTCGACGCCGATGCGTTGTGCACATGGATTCACGATCTGGGTATCGAAACTTTTGTCGGTAGCTCCGGCCGGGTTTTTCCTACGGACATGAAAGCCGCGCCACTGCTACGCGCCTGGCTCAAACGCCTGCGCGACAGCGGCGTAGTTATCCACACCCGCCATCGCTGGCTCGGTTGGGATGAACACGGCGCGCTGCGGATCGACAGCCCGGAAGGTGAAATCACCGTAAAACCCGACGCCACCCTGCTCGCCCTCGGCGGCGGCAGCTGGGCGCGCCTCGGTTCCGACGGTGCGTGGATGTTGCCGCTGGAACAACGCGGTGTAGGACTGGCGCCGTTGCAGCCAAGCAATTGCGGCTTCGAGGTGCAGGCCTGGAGTGAATTGATGGTGAGCAAATTCGCCGGCGCACCGCTGAAAAATATCGCCATCGGCTTGAACGACGATGTACCGCGCTTGGGCGAATGTGTAATCACCGCTACAGGAATCGAGGGCAGTCTGATTTATGCGCTGTCGGCGCCGATTCGTGAGGCGATCAATCAGCAAGGCGCGGCGGTCATTCACATCGATCTGCTGCCCGGCCGACCTGTGGATAAAGTGCAGGCAGCGTTAAGCAAGCCACGCGGTTCGCGGTCAATGGCCAAGCATCTGCACAGTCAGGTCGGGATTGATGGGGTGAAAGCGGCGTTGTTGCGTGAGTTGACTGATGCGGCGACGTTTGCTGATCCGACGCTGTTGGCGCGGGCGATCAAAGCGTTGCCGCTGACTCTGGTCAGAACGCGGCCATTGGACGAGGCGATCAGTAGTGCCGGGGGCGTGACGTTTGAGGCGATGGACGAACGCTTGATGATCAAGGCGTTGCCGGGGGTGTTCTGCGCGGGCGAGATGCTTGACTGGGAAGCGCCAACGGGCGGTTATTTGCTGACGGGATGCTTTGCCAGTGGGCGGGCGGCCGGGTTGGGAATTGTGCAGTGGCTGAAAAGCTAAACCCTCACCCCAGCCCTCTCCCAGAGGGAGAGGGAGCCGACCGAGGTGTCTGGCGTCCAACATCGACCTGAAACACCGAGTCGATTATGGATTCAACCCTGCAAGATCAGGTCGGCGTATTTCGAATATCCAACTCGGTCAGTCCCCTCTCCCTCCGGGAGAGGGTTAGGGTGAGGGGCTTTTGACTTTAAGGTTTGCGCTTGCGCGGCCCGGTATTGAACACCGGCACTTTACGCACAGGCTTGATCGAAGGCTCCGGCGCCTGCGTCTCGCCGCTGTCGACCCACTTGCCCAGATTGCGCTTGCCGCCACCACCTGAAGCTTTCGGCTTCTTCGGTTTCTTCGGCTTCTTGATCACCTGACCGCTGGCATCGGTATCCGGCACGCGGTGTTCAGGCTCGAAATCCGGCTCGTTCTGACGCTTCAAGGTCTGGCGAGTCAGCATTTCAATCGCCGACAACATGTTCACTTCATCCGCGCACACCAGCGAGATCGCCTCGCCCGTCGCGCCCGCACGCCCCGTGCGGCCGATTCGGTGAATGTAGTCCTCAGCCACAATCGGCAAGTCGAAGTTGACCACCAGTGGCAGATCTTCGATATCCAGACCCCGTGCAGCCACGTCGGTGGCCACCAGAATCTGCACTTCGCTGAGTTTGAAACGGTCCAGCGCACGCTGACGGGTCGCCTGCGGTTTATCACCATGGATGCCGTCGGCATTGACACCGAGGCCCTGCAGTTTTTCCACCAGTGCATCAACGCCGTTGCGGGTCTTGGCAAACACCAGCACCTGCTTCCACTTGTTCTTGCGCATCAGGTGCACGAACAGCTCGGCCTTGCGCTTCTTGTCCACCGTCACTACCCATTGCTTGACGGTGTTGGCCGCGACGTTGCGCGGGCTGACTTCAATGCTCAGCGGATCGTTAAGCATCTGCCCGGCCAGCAGGCGGATATCATCGGAGAAAGTCGCGGAGAACAGCAGCGTCTGACGTTTCTTCGGCAACATGCGGTAAATGTTCGCCAGTTCTTCGGAGAAGCCCAGGTCGAGCATACGATCGGCTTCATCCAGCACCAGAGTCTGCAATTGATCGAGTTTCAGCGCGTTCTGGCGGAACAGGTCGATCAGGCGACCGGGCGTGGCGACCAGCACATCGACCCCGCCGCGCAACTTCATCATCTGCGGATTGATGCTGACACCGCCGTAAACCGCATAAGTGCGCAGCGGCAGGTTTTCGGCGTACTGGCGCACAGACTCATGAACCTGCTCGGCCAGCTCGCGGGTCGGCACCAGAATCAGCGCACGCGCCGAATTGGCAGCGACTTTCGGCCCTTCCATGGCCAGCAACTGCAACAGCGGCAAAGCGAAACCGGCGGTCTTGCCGGTGCCGGTCTGTGCGGCAGCCATCAGGTCACGACCGGCCAGCACGGCCGGAATGGCTTGCGCCTGAACCGGCGTCGGGGTCTGGTAGCCGAGCGTCTCGAGAGAGCGCAGCAAGGGTTCGATCAGGCCAAGGGAGGCGAAAGTCATGGGAGTACCGTAGGAAAAAATAACGCAGGCATGCAATGGCGCGCAGTTTACCCTAATTCGTACGCGTTTCTGTGGGAACGGCTGTCGACACCACGACTGGTGGCAGTGCCGGCCGACGCCACTGCGGCAAGCCAATCAACACCACAGCGCTGATGATCACCAGCATCGCCAAGGCTTCTTCGATGCCAATGGTCTCGCCGACAAACACGATCCCGAGCAACACCGCCACCGCCGGGTTGACGTAGGCATAACTGGTCGCGGCTGCCGGACGCACGTGCTTGAGCAGGTACATATAAGAGTTGAAGGCGATGATCGAGCCGAAGAAGATCAGGTACGCCAGCGCCAGCCAGCCCTCAATCGGTGGCAGCGCCTGCAGGTGTTCACCGCTCGCCGCACTGCCAATCAGCAGCACCACACCGCCGACCAGCATCTCTACCGCACTGGCCATCGCGCCTTGGGGCAACGGCAGATGTTTGCTCCATACCGAACCGAACGCCCAGGTCGCCGCCGCAAAAATCAGCAACGCCGCACCCATCGGACTCGATTGCAGGTTGGAGCCCATGTTGAGCATGGCGATGCCGATAATCCCCAACGCCACCCCGGCCCATTCCAGTCGGGTATTACGCGCGCCCCAGAAATATCCACAGAGCAACGTGAACAATGGCACCGTCGCCACCGCCAATGCCGCAACACCGGAAGCCACGCCGGTATGCTCGGCCACGCTTACCGCGCCATTACCGAAACTGAGCAGCAAAATGCCGATGATCCCCGCCGCTTTCCATTGCGCCCAAGTCGGCGCCGGCGCCCCGCGCCAGCGCAGGAAGGCATACATCAGGCTGCCGGCGATCACGAAGCGCACCCCGCCGAGCATCAGCGGCGGCCAGTATTCGACGCCAATGCGGATCACCAGATAGGTCGATCCCCAAATCACATACAACGCAAAAAACGCGGCGATCAGCGGCAAGGAAAAACGGCGCAAGGCAGGCATGGGCAGCTCGAAAGTCAGGCTCGGTGGATGGATTATTCTAGAAAGGCGCACGAGCAAAAATAAGTTACAAAACCTGTTTATAGCGCCGGTACACTTTAGAAAACACGGAGATCGGCGGGATAAACCACGATTTCGAAAGTCTGGCATTTTCAGGAGTCCGGCCTTGGACAAATACGACCGCATGCTGCTCAGCGCCCTGCTCGAAAACGGCCGTGCGTCCTACGCCGACCTCGCACGCAAAGTGAACCTCTCCGCCCCGGCCGTCGCCGAGCGCGTAGCCAAGCTAGAGGCAGCCGGGGTGATCACCGGGTATGAGGCGAAAATCGACCTGTCGAAAATCGGCCTGCCGATCCAGTGCATGATCGAATTGCGCCTGCACCAGAACGGCAGCCAGAAGGTCTACGACGAACTGGTGAAAATTCCGCAACTGACCGAGTGCTTCCGAGTGACAGGCGATCCGTGCGTGATGATGAAAGCCGCGGTGGGTTCGATGACGGAGCTGGAGGAGTTGATCAATCGGGTAGCGAAGTTCGGCTTCAGCAAAACCTCGATTGTATTGTCGAGTGCCATCGAAAAGCGTGTGCCGCTCGGCCAGATCGAAAACAACGGCAAATCCTGAGAACGATGATGCCCCGTGTGGGAGCGAGCCTGCTCGCGAAAGCGGTGTATCAGACAACATCAATGTTGAATGGAAAACCGTATTCGCGAGCAGGCTCGCTCCCACAGGGGTTGTGTACTGGATTGGGAATCAGCGATAGCGCTGCAGGTGTTCGATGACTTTCGCGGCAGGGACTTTCTGCAACTTGCACAGCAGGTCGTGCGATAGCTCGCTGACACCGTGCTTGTGCCGTAACTCTTCCGTCAGATGCGCCATCAGATTGGCCGCCATCTCGGCATCGGCCATGGCCCGGTGAGCCTGGCCGGTATGCGGCAAACGCGCAAACGTGGTGAGCGTACCGAGCTTGTGATTCGGCGCCGCCGGCATCAACCGCCGGGCCAACAGCAGCGAACAGGCAAAGTTCTGCAACCGCGTGCGTTTGATCCGTCCCAGTTCAAAGTCCCAGAACTTCTGGTCGAACGAGGCGTTGTGTGCGACCAGCGGCGTGCAGCCGACAAACTCATTGACCTCTTCCATCACCCGTTCGGCCAGCGGCGCGGTGCGCAGCATGGCGTTGCTGATACCGGTCAGTTGCTCGATAAACGCAGGGACGCGCACGCCGGCGTTCATCAGGCTCTGGTAACGCTCGACGATGCGGCCGTTTTCCAGCATGACCACGGCGATTTCCGTGGCGCGGCAGCTGCTGTTCGGCGACAGGCCGGTGGTTTCAAAGTCGATGACTGCAATGCGTTCCAAACCGGGTGGTACTCCGTCAAATCAATTCTTTAGAAGCAGCGCGCCTTCAATCGGCACGTAACGGCTGGCGGCGCGGATCAGCGAGTTGGCGGTGAGGCCGGGCACGCCGTAGGCGACCGCTTGCACGCCGTGTTTGCTGATGATGCGTTCGAGCAGCATGTCGAAATCACCGTCACCGGAGGCCAGGACGATTTCGTCGACGTGGTCGGCGGCGTCCATGATGTCGAGGGTGATGCCTACGTCCCAGTCGCCCTTGGCCGAGCCGTCGCTGCGCTGGATGTAGGGCTTGAGCTTCACCGTGAAACCGAGGTTGCGCAGGATCTGCTGGAATTGCTGCTGCTTGCTGTCGCCGCGGTCGATCGCGTAGGCGTAGGCCTCGACGATCTGCCCGTCCTTGCTGATGTCGGCCCACAATGCGGCGTAGTTGAAGTGACAACCATAGGCCTGACGCACGGTGTAGTAGAGGTTCTGCACGTCGGCGAACACTGCGATTTTTTTCACCGGAGTTCCTGTGGGCGCGCAAGCGCGCGAAGCGGGATCAGGCGCCTGGCCCGAAAAAGGCGCCCAGTATGCCAGTCCGAAGGAAGGTTCCGCGAATAATCGGCCCGGAGCCCTCAGGGGCTCCGGACGAATGGTGAATCAGACGAAGGAATCGTCATCATCAAAGAACGAGGAGTTGTCGTTGCCGTAGTCGGTGTCGGTGAACCCGCCCTGGTCATTGCCGGAGAAGCCGTTATCGGCCACACGCTGATCATCGCCCCAGCCATTGTTGCTCTGGTCCGCGACTTGCGCCGGCTCTTCCTTGATCACTTCAACGATTTCTTCCGGCTGCTGGTTGTGATGGAACAGGCTGCTGATGCCCTGTGCCAGCATCACGCCACCCGCGACACCGGCAGCGGTTTTCAAGGCGCCGCCAAGGAAACTGCTGCCGGCTGCCGGAGCCGCTTGCTGCGCATAATTAGGCGGCGCTGCGCCGAAGTTCTGCTGTGGCGCCGGGGCGGCATAATTCTGCTGCGGTGCCGGTTCGCGCCAGCCGCCAGTCGAGGCCGGGGCACTCTGGGTCGGCGCCGGACGCGGGCTGCCACCGAAAATACTCGACAGAAAACCACCGCCGCCGCTCGGCGCGGGTGCCGCACTCTGCGCCTTGGCCGATTGCAGTTCGGCCTGCAACTGCTGAACCTGTTGAGTCAGTTGCTTGTTCTGCTCGTCGAGGCTCTTGAGCGCAGCCTCTTGCACCAGAATCGCCTGGGTCATGAAATAACCTGCCGCCGGCTGGCGGGTCAGGTGTTCCTTGATCCGCGCCTCGGCCTGGGCATCGCGCGGGGCTGCCTCCGTTTCGGCCTGTTGCAGCCGGGAAAACAGTCCATCGATCAGGGTTTGCTCTTCGCTGTTCATGGCGACCTCGTAGATTGCCGGGGATAACGTTGCCCTCGTCCACTGTGGACAAGGTGCTCTCCCGTAATGGAGACAGTGACAGGATGTTTCAATGAGCTTTACCGAATGTTTACGTTTGTGTCGCGCCAGCCATCATCGGTTAAAGTGAGCCACTGTTTTCGACCTGCGATACCGACTGATGAATGCCCTCGAAGTACTGCGCGACTCTCTGTATTTTTTCAAACGCCATTTGGGCAGCATCGTGCGGTTGTGCCTGCCGCTGGTGATTTTCGAAGCGTTTCTGCAACAAGTGGTCGATCACGCCAGCGGGCCGGAAAACATTTCGGCGATCAGTATCGTCGTCGGTCTGCTGGTGTATCCGCTGTACACCGCGGCGCTGATCCTCTTTCTCGATGCGCGCAGCCGTGGCGAGGCGCCGCGCAACCGTGATCTGCTGGCGATGGCCGCCACCCTGTGGCCGCGTTTCGCCCTGCTCACGGCGCTGAACACCTTGCTGATTCTGTTGGGCCTGTCGCTGTATTTCCTGCCAGGCCTGATGTTGATGGTGATGCTCGCGTTCGGCGAATACCTGCTTGTGCTGCGCGGCATGGGGCCATTGCAGGCGATGAAAGAAAGCCTGCGCCTGACCCGCGGGCATTTCTGGCGGATCCTGCTGTGCATTCTCTGTGTGATGACGCCGCTGTGGTTGCTCAAAGGCGCGACGCTGGCGGTGTACCCCGAGCCGCAAAACCCGGTGATCGCGATACTGATCGACAGCGCTCACAGTTTCCTGCAACTGTTCACCAGCGTGGTGTTGTTCCGCCTGTTCATGTTGATCAGCGAATTGCCTGACAAACGTGACAGAGTAATCTGACCGCTCTGCGCTTGGGCTTCGAGACAGCCGTCAGGTATGCTCGGGGCCACTTTCTGTAACGCCATAAGCCGAGCCATGACCCGCCTACTGCGCTACACCCTGTTGCTTGTCGTGCTCGCCATCGTCGTGATCGGCGGGTTGATGTTCAGCCTGACCTGGCGCCCGGACGCCCGCGAAACCCTGCCGGTCAGTTGCACGGGAACGCCACCGACGCTGGTGCCGGGCCAGGCAGTGAAAGTCATGACCTGGAATGTGCAGTACCTCGCCGGCAAACGCTACGTGTTCTGGAATGATCTGGCCCAGGGCAGTGATGAAGCGCCGACCCTGGAAGACATGGCTTTCAGCCTCGACGAAGTGGCGCGGGTGATCCGCGATGAGCAGCCTGATGTGGTGCTGTTGCAGGAACTGGATGACGGCGCCAAGGCCAGCGACTATCAGGATCAGCTGAAGCTGTTGCAGGAACGCGTGGCCGACCTCTATCCATGCAGCGCCAGTGCGTTCGACTGGAAAGCCGAATTCGTCCCCGATCCGCATATTTACGGCAGCGTCGGGCGACAACTGGCGACCCTGAGCCGCTACCGCATCGAGCACGCCGAACGCTTGCAATTGCCGGTGGCCTCCGCCAATTTCATCAGCCGTCAGTTCCAGCCGAAAGATGCTTTGCTCGCGACCAAACTGCCGCTGAGTGACGGCGGGCAACTGACCGTGTTCAACACGCATCTGGAGCGTGCCAGCCAACCGGACGACACCTCGCTCGCGCAGGTAACCGCAGTCGCCAAGGTGCTCGACAAATACGAGAGTCAGGGCCTACCGTGGTTGATCGGCGGCGACTTCAACCTGTTGCCGCTAGGCCAGTATCGTCGCCTCCCCGCCGAACAGCGCACGCCCTATTCCGCCGACAGCGAGCTGCATCTGCTGTGGGACAAGTACCCGATGATCCCGACCAACAACGAAGCCAGCGGTATCGACCGTGCGCAGTGGCTGACCCACTACCCCAACGACCCCGGCCTGAATGGCCCGGATCGTACGGTCGACTATCTGTTCTACAGCCCGAAAATCAAGCGGGTCGAAGCGAAGGTGCGCCAGGACGATACGTTGCGCATTTCCGATCACCTGCCGGTGATTGCGCGGTTCCTCCTGCCCGCCGCTCCGTAATTCCTGTAGGAGTGAGCCTGCTCGCGATAGCGCCGTATCACGCAACAGAGACGGCGACTGACACTACGCCATCGCGAGCAGGCTCACTCCTACAAGGTTCGGTGTCGGCCCAGATTCAGTGCACTTCTTCCAGGTCGTCATGCAGCAGCCCGAAAATCTGCCGTTTCATGTCGATGAACGAGCGCTCCATGACCATGTCCAGTGAGCGCGGACGCTCGATCGGCACATCGAGAATCTGTTTGATACGCCCCGGTTTGGCGCCCATCACGTAGACACGGTCGCCGAGCAGAATCGCTTCGTCGATGTCATGGGTGACGAACAACACGGTCTTCTTGCTGTTGCCCCAGACCCGCAACAACAACTGCTGCATCTGCAGACGCGTCTGGCTGTCGAGCGCGCCGAACGGTTCGTCCATCAGCAGAATCTGCGGGTCATTGGCCAGTGCTCGGGCAATCGCCACACGCTGCATCATCCCGCCCGACAGCTGCTTGGCGTAGTTGTCGGCGAACCCGGCGAGGCCGACTTCGTTGACGTAGTAATCGACAATCTCCTTGCGCCGCGCCGCCGGCATGCCCCGGCGCTTGAGGCCGAACTCGACGTTCTGCCGCACGGTCAGCCACGGGAACAGTGTGTAGCTCTGAAAGACCATGCCACGATCCGCGCCGGGGCCTTGCACTTGCTGACCACCGACGTAGATCTCGCCGGAGGTTGGCTCAGCCAGCCCGGCAGTCAGGTACAACAGGCTCGACTTGCCACAGCCCGATGGCCCGACCAGCACAGCAAACTGCTGATCCGGCACTTCGAATGACACTTCCTCCAGCGCCGTAAACGTGCCGCCATCAGGTTTCTTGTAACGCAGGCTGACCTTGTCCACCTGCAAGCGCGGCGCGGCGTGCGCCGGGGTCGCAACAGGTTCGATAAAACGATGATTGGCAGCAGTCACTGAGCCCATGCGGCAACCCTCAAGCGGAGAAAACGGAACAGTTGATCGGTGATCAGACCGAGCAGGCCGATGATCGCGATAGCGAGGAAAATCACGTCGACCTGAAAACCGCGCATGGCCTTCAGGCTCAGGTAACCCAAACCGCTGGACGCAGCGACCAGTTCAGCCACCACCAGATAGGTCCAGGCCCAGCCCATGGTGACCCGCAATGTGTCGAGCACACCGGGCACCGAGGCTGGGGCGATCACGTGCAACACCGCGTCGCGGCGGTTGGAACCCAGGGTGTAAGAAGCGTTGATCAAGTCCTTGGAAATCCCCTTCGACACGTCAGCGATCATCACCAGTTGCTGGAAGAACACGCCGAAAATGATCACCGAAACGCGCTGCTCCAGACCGATACCGATCCACAAAATGAACAGCGGCACGAACGAGGTTACCGGCAAGTAACGAATGAAGTTCACCAGCGGTTCAAGGAATGCCTGGACGATGCGAAAGCTGCCCATCAGAAACCCCAACGGCACCGCCACCAGCGACGAAACAATGAAGCCGACCATCACCACTTCGACACTGGCCCACACATGCGTGCCGAGGGTGCCATCACGGCCCAGGCGCACGGCGGCTTCAACCACCGCGCCTGGCGTCGGCAAGAACATCCCCGGCACGATGCCGCCATAAGAAAGCCAGGCCCACAGGCCGACCAACAACACCCAGGCCAGACCGCTGGCACTCCACACCACGTGCACCGGCAATGCGGTTTTCGGTGTGAGGCTGCGGCTCAGCCATGAATTGCGCTTGAACATGGCAAAACTCCTAGCGCGGGCTGACGAAACGGTTGTCGACCAGCTCGTCGTTGCTGACGTTGTAAGGCTTGCCCTGCAATTCGCTGGCGGTTTCGTTGGCCAGTTTGATCAGCGCGGCGCTGTCGCCCGGTTTGCCCGGCGAGCCGAGAAGTTTCTCGCTCATGGCTTGATCGTAGAAACGCACGCCTTGCGCGGCGGCGGCCAGTTCCTTCGGATCGGACAGGTAACCGCCGACACCTTTGGCCATGATTTTGTAAGCGTCTTGCGGATGATCCTTGGTGTACTGCACGGCTTTGTACAAACCGGCGACCAGCGCCTTGACGTCTTCCGGTTGCTTCTCGATCACGCTGCAATTGAGCGCGACCACATCGACGATCACGCCGGGGGTGCTGCTGCTGTCGATCAGCACTTTGCCCTGCTGCTTGTCGCGCACCATCGACAGGTGCGGTTCCCAGGTCACGGCAGCGGGCACGCGACCGGCGATGAACGCGGTGGCGGCATCATCAGCGGTCATGTTCTGCACGGTGATGTCGCTCATCTTCATGCCGTGCTTTTTCAGCAAATAGGAGAGCCAGAACTGCGAGGTCGAACCTTCGTTGACGGCCACGGATTTGCCCTTGAGCTCTTGCAGGCTTTTCACATCCTTGCCGACCAGCACGCCATCGCCGCCATGGCTGTCATCCAGCGCCGCGACTGCTTTGAAGCAGAACTGCGGGCGGTATTTGAGCACTTCATCAATGGTCGACGCCGAGCCGGACAGTTGCCCGGACGCCTGCGCGGCCATGTACATCGACGCCTCTTCAACCACCGGCAATTCGACGGTCAGGCCGTTTTCCTTGAAGTAGCCCAGGTCCTGAGCCAGATAGAGAGTGCCGTAGCCGACCCACGTGGTGTGGCCGATGGACAAGGTGCCGGCCTGGGCGCTGGTCGCGACCGTGACAGCCAGGGCAGTGATTGCCAGAGGATGAGTGAGACGAATACACAAGGACTTGATCATGGAGCACTCCCGACGCTGTTGATTTAGTTTTGTCATGGGCAGTACGGTCACCGGCCGTTGTGCAGTTGCTGCCGTTGGTCTCTCACGGACACTTGGGCGGACAACATTCGGCTGGCGGGCAAGACCGATGGTGGCCCATGTGCGCGGTGAGGAAAATCAGGAAATTGTTGGCTGCAAATGATGAAAAAACTGGGTAGTGCGCACTGCTAAAGGGCGGGGATTGCGGGGGTGCGCGAGGTGGGTGCAAATTGTGGATTTTCGGCGACTGGGAGAATGCTATCGCTGGCAAGCCAGCTCCCACAGGGATCGTGGGTGTGCTCTAGATTTGCGTACACCACTAAAACCTGTGGGAGCTGGCTTGCCAGCGATGGCGCCGCGTCAGTCGACATTTTCGCTGCTGACCCACCGCTTTCGCGAGCAGGCTCGCTCCCACAGGGGATCTGCCGTGCGACTTAGATCCAGTGTGGGAGCTGGCCTGCCAGCGATAAGGGCGACACGGTATCAGCGCAACTGGAACCAGGTGGTTTTCAGCTGGGTATATTTGTCGAACGAGTGCAGCGACAGATCCCGGCCAAATCCCGATTGCTTGCCACCGCCAAAAGGCACCGTCACATCCAGCGCGTCCACCGTATTGACCGACACCGTACCCGCGCGCAACTGCCGCGCCACACGATGCGCACGGTTGAGGTCATCGGTCCACAACGACGCGGCCAGTCCATACACGCTGTCATTGGCCAGCCGTATGGCCTGCGCTTCATCATCGAACGGCAGCACCGCCAGCACTGGCCCAAACACCTCTTCGCGAAACAGCGGCATGTCCGCGGTGACGCCGGTGAAAATCGTCGGCTCAATGAAATTATCCGAGCCGTTGAAGCGCCGCTGCTGGCCGCCACAAACCCGCGTCGCCCCCGCCTGCCCGGCACTGCGAATAAAGCGCATGATGCTCGCCGTCTGCTTGTGGTCGACGATGGCGCCAGCGCTGCTCTGCGGATCCAGCGGATCCCCCGGCAGCCAACGCTCGGCCTGCACTTTCAACCGCTCGACAAACTCATCATGAATCGAACGCTGGACCAGCAAACGCGAGTTGGCCGAGCAGACTTCACCCTGATTGAAGAAAATTCCGAATGCAGCTTTTTCCGCCGCCAGATCGAGATCCTGACAATCGGCGAACACCAGATTGGCGCTCTTGCCGCCGCACTCCAGCCACACCTGCTTGAGGTTCGATTGCGCGGAATACTCCATGAAATATTTGCCGACCTGAGTCGAACCGGTGAACACCAGACAATCGATATCCGCGTGCAACCCCAACGCCTTGCCGGTCTGCTCGCCAAGCCCCGGCAACACGTTGAGCACACCCGCTGGCAGCCCTGCTTCCAGCGCCAGCTCAGCCAGACGCAACGCCGAAAACGGTGACTGCTCGGCCGGTTTGAGGATCACCGAATTACCCGCTGCCAGCGCCGGCGCAAGCTTCCACGCCGCCATGTCCAAGGGGAAATTCCACGGCACCACAGCGGCCACCACCCCCAGAGCTTCACGGGTAATCGTCGCCAGCACATTCGGTGCACTGGGTGCGACCTGATCGTAAAGTTTGTCGATAGCTTCGGCGTACCAGCGGAACACCCCGGCGGCGCCCGGGACATCGATGTTGTAGGCGTCCATTACCGGTTTGCCCATGTTCAGCGAATCAAGCAGCGCCAGTTCTTCGCGATGGCTCATCAGCAGATCAGCCAGACGCAGCAGCACTTGCTTGCGCTCGGCAGGCGCGCGTTGCGACCAGATGCCCGACTCGAACACCTGACGTGAATTGCGCACCGCCGCGTCGACATCGTCTTCGCCACACGCCGCGACATTGGCCAGACACTCGCCAGTCGCCGGGTTGATCGCGGCAAACGTCTGCCCCGATTGCGCGGAGCAATGCTTGCCATCGATCATGGCCTGGTCGGGAAATTTCAATGCAACGGCGCGGCGCTGCCACTCTGCAAGCTCGAACACGACGGATGCTCCTGGAGGTTATTGTCCATCGATGGTCGCTCAGCCTCGCGGGGGCTAAAAATAGTAAAAATGTCTTCGCAGGCAATAAAAACACTGGGCAATGACTTCCCCCAAATGCTGCGCAGGTGGCTATGGTTGAGGGATAAGAACATCGTCGCGCAACGGACGTGGCGGCGCACAAATTGCTTGGAAGTCGAGTCCGCTCGTCCTGAGGTTTGCCGTGGCCGCCTACAATTTGCGTCAGTTGAAATACTTCATCACTACCGTCGAATGCGGCAGCGTCGCCGAGGCCTCGCGCAAGCTGTACATCGCGCAACCGGCGATCTCCACCGCGATCAAGGCGCTGGAAGACAGCTTCGCCGTGCAACTGCTGATCCGCCATCACGCGCAAGGGGTTTCCCTTACGCCGAGCGGTGCACGCTTTCTGCGCAAGGCGCAGGAACTGCTGCGCATGGCCAAGGAGTTCGAGCAGAACGCCCTCGCCGACAATGACGTGGTCGCCGGGCAGATCGATATCGGCTGTTTCGAAACGGTTGCGCCGTTGTACTTGCCCCAGTTGATCGCGGGGTTCTCGGCGCTGTATCCGGGGGTGCAAATCCGCATCCGCGACGGCGAGCAGCAAGAGCTGGTGCAAGGCCTGACCTCGGGGGCGTTCGATCTGGTGATTCTGTACGAACACGAGCTCGATGCGACCATCCAGACCGAACCGCTGATGCCGGCGCAACGGCCGTATGCGCTGTTGCCGGCGGATCATCGTTTTGCCCAGTACAAGCAGGTTTCGCTGCGCGATCTGTGTCTGGATCCGATGATCCTGCTCGATGTGCAGCCGAGCCGGACCTATTTTGTCAGCCTCTTCGAAGAGCTTGGATTAACGCCGCGCATCGAGTTCAGCTCGCCGTCGATCGAGATGGTGCGCGGGATGGTCGGCCAGGGTTTCGGTTTTTCGATTCTGGTGACCAAACCGCATTCGGAATGCACGTACGACGGCAAGAAAGTCGTGTGCGTGGATATCGTCGAAGATGTCACCGGTTCAGGGCTGGTGGCGGCGTGGCTCAAGCGCGGGCAACTGACCAAACCGGCGCAGTTGTTCGCCGATTATTGCCGCGAACAACTGACCGCCCAGACCGCTCACATTCCTGGGGGAATATAACCGGGGACAAACCTGACGTTGAGGCACTTGCCATGCAGGAGCCGCCCGTCTTCGATCAGGAACTGCGCAATCTTCTTTTGTTGGTTGATCTTCGCCTGCAATTTGCAATCGGAACTGTGCCCGACCTGTTGGTAATACTCGGTGTACACCATGCCATTGCCGGTATGGTTCATCGAGGTGCCGGCCGCTT
Organism: Pseudomonas sp. rhizo66; assembly: GCF_031931925.1. NCBI lineage: Bacteria > Pseudomonadati > Pseudomonadota > Gammaproteobacteria > Pseudomonadales > Pseudomonadaceae > Pseudomonas > Pseudomonas sp. rhizo66. Next base: position 173,201 of record NZ_JAUJWZ010000005.1, on the reverse strand, counting down.
CGGTGGTTGTCCAGCTCGCGGACTTGTACCAGGTCAGCACCGCCAAGGGTTCGCCGTTCGGGGCGATTTCCTTTTGCATCGAATCGGGCGTGCCGAACAAGTCCAGCGCTTCCTGCATATCACGCCCTTCCCAGCGGCTTTGCGCAATAGCGGAACAGCCAGTCAAGAGCAAGGCGGCCAACAGAGCGGCCAACAATAAGCGTATGTAAGTCATTGGCTGTCCCGGCTTATTTTTTCAGTTCGAGCAGACTGTCGATGTTGTCCATCATCTGGCTCTTTTCCTGAATCGGTGCGAGTTTGAAGAACATCTGCTGCAGCATCTCGATCATCTGCAGGTATTCCATCTTGCCCACGGCGGCCATGTCGTTTTTTGCTCGACTGCCCGGCGCACAGACAAACTTCAGCGCTTGCTGTACCCAGAACTCTTTCGGGGTCTGCCATTGATTGGCAACTTTCAGATGGCGCAGGGTGTAAGCCAGACGCTCGACGGATTGGCCATTGATAAAGCGCACCTTGCCCGTAGAGCACTGGGCTTCGAGGTTGTACACGTCGATCATTGGTTTGCCCGGCTCTTCATAAACCAGCGTAACCGCCACCATGGTCGCGCCTTTGGTTTTTTCAGAAGGCACTACCGACGTGGCATCGGCGACATACATGATGTTTTTTTGGGCCACGCCATTGCCGTAGATAATCCACCAGTCGCCTACAGGGTTGGGCTCTTCGGCATTTGCCGAATTGAAGGCGAACAGCAGCGCAGCCGACAAGAAGATCAACTTCTTGAACTTGAAGAAAGATGACATGAGCAGTTCCGTTCCTTGGGTACACGTTGCCAGGCAGCAACTTGTTATTGTTCGGGCCGCCACTTTAGGAGGCGGCTCGGACAGGGGCAATTAGGGCGGATGGGCTAATGGCGCGCTGCCATTGCTGCTCAAGTGCCCCGAGGTTTTGCCCGTGCTGTGGCTTCGGCGACCAAGGGATCGTCCGGCCAGTAATGCTTCGGATACCGCCCCTTCAGATCCTTCTTCACCTCGGCATAAGTGCTGCGCCAGAAATTGGCCAGATCCTGCGTCACCTGCACCGGCCGCCGTGCTGGCGACAGCAGGTGCAACTTGACCACCTGTCGCCCGCCGGCAATTCGCGGCGTATCGGCGAGCCCGAACAACTCTTGCAAACGCACCGCGAGAATCGGCGGAAACTCGCTGTAATCCAGGCGAATCGACGACCCCGACGGCACACTCAGATGATGCGGCGCCAGCTCATCGAGCTTTTGCGGCAACGGCCACGGCAGCAGATTACGGACGATGCTCGACAGATCCAGATTGGCAAAATGACTGAGTCGCGAGACCTTGCCCAGATAAGGCATCAGCCAGTCTTCAAGGGTATCGAGCAACGTCGCATCGCTGACATCCGGCCATTGGCTGTCGTCCTGAGTGCTGAGATCCAACTGGCGCAACAGCGCCACGCGCGCCTGCCACTGGCGCAGCTCCGGCGTCCACGGCAACAACTCCAGCCCTTTGCGTCGCACCAGGTTGACCAGCGCCTGACTGCGCGCATTTTCATCAAGACCGGTCAACGGTTCACGGCTGAGAATCAGCTCGCCGACCTTGCGCTGGCGCTCGGCGCGCAATACGCCTTCGCGTTCGTCCCAGTCGAGTTGATCAACGTTGCGCACCTGTTCGGCGAGCACCGAATCGAACAGCGCCGGATCGAAATCCGCCGCCAGATAAATCCGTTCTTCGCGCTGGCCCTGACGGCTGCCGAGGTCGGCGATGACGATCCACGGCTCTTTCATCAGGCTGTCGGCTTCGGCGAACAGCGCCGCGCGACCGTTGGCCAGACGATATTCGGCGCCACCGGCACGCCGCTGTTGCGCGACACGATCCGGGTAGGCCAGCGCCAGCAAGGCGCCGAGCCAGCGCGGATGATCAGGATCGCTGACCGGCTCGCTCGGCTTGCCACGCAGGTAACCGCGATATTGCCGCGCCAGTTGCTTGGCCCGCTGCACCCCGCTCTGCGCACCACGAGCCGCGCGCTCTTCGCCGGAAAGCAGCGCCAATCGACTGTGCAAATCCGCCCCGGCACCGCGCAAGATATCGCGCTCGCCCAGCAGCGCAGCAACATCGCAGGCCATGTGCGCCAGACCCAACGCCTGCCCGCGCAGGAGCAAATGCCCGATGCGCGGATGCGCTGGCAACTCAGCCATGGCCTGACCGTGGGAAGTCAGCGTTTCCCCTTCCAGCGCACCGAGCCGCTGCAACAACTCCTGCGCCTGGGCATAAGCGGCCGCAGGCGGAACATCGAGCCAGACCAGTTCGCCCGGCGTCACACCCCAGCGGCCCAGTTGCAACGCAAGACTGGCGAGATCCGCCGACAGAATTTCCGCACTGCCGTAAGCGGCCAATTGCTCGTGCTGATCCTGCGACCACAAGCGATAACAAACGCCCGGTTCCAGACGCCCTGCCCGACCTGCGCGCTGCGTAGCACTGGCCTTGGAAATGCGCTGGGTATCGAGGCGCGTCATGCCGCTGCCGGGATCGAAACGCGGCACCCGCGCCAGCCCGGCATCGATGACTACGCGCACGCCGTCGATGGTCAGACTGGTCTCGGCAATGTTGGTCGCCAGCACCACTTTGCGCTGGCCGGTCGGCGCCGGGTCGATGGCGGCACGCTGGGCGTTGAGGTCCAGTTCGCCGTGCAATGGACACAGCAACACATCACTGCGCTCACCGATGGCGTCGGCCAGTTGTTGATGGACGCGACGGATTTCCGCCTGCCCCGGCAGGAACACCAACAGGCTGCCACTTTCATCGTGCAGCGCTTCGAGCACGGTTTGCGTGACGCGCTGATCGATGTATTCGCCAGGCTGAAACGGCCGGCCCCAGCGCATCGTCACCGGGTACATGCGCCCTTCGCTGCGCAGGATTGGTGCATCATCCAGCAGCCCGGCCAGACGTTCGCCTTCCAGCGTGGCGGACATCAGCAAAATCTTCAGCGGCTGTTCAGCTCGGAATAGCTCGCGACCGTTCAGACTTAACGCCAGCGCCAGATCGGCGTCGAGGCTCCGTTCGTGGAATTCGTCGAAAATCAGCAGGCCCACGCCTTCCAGCGCCGGGTCATCCTGCAAGCGGCGGGTGAGAATGCCTTCGGTGACCACTTCGATACGTGTGTTGGGGCCGACCTTGCTGTCGAGACGAATGCGATAACCGACGGTTTCACCGACCTTCTCGCCCAACTCACTGGCGAGACGTTCTGCGGCTGCACGCGCGGCGAGACGGCGCGGCTCAAGCATCAGAATGGTCTGCCCGGCCAGCCACGCTTCATTGAGCAAGGCCAACGGCACACGGGTGGTTTTACCGGCGCCGGGCGGTGCTTCGAGCACGGCTTCGTGGCGTGTTGCGAGGGCTTCACGCAGGGCGGGTAAAACGTCATCGATTGGCAAAGAAATCATGCTGGCTCCAAAACAGAGGCGCGAGTATAACGGCGAACTGCCAGGCGTTCGTCAGGGTCTTAACTTCACAAGACGAAGCTTCGTTATCAGATGACTCAGGAGATTTTTCCATGCGCTTACCTTTTCGCCTGATCGGCGGTGTACTGGTCGCCACCCTGCTCACGCAGATCACCGCGTGCGGTTCGATTTTCTACCCGGACCGGCGCGGTCAAATCGACGGCAAGATCGACCCGGCGATTGCCGTGCTCGATGCCGTGGGCCTGCTGTTCTACGTGATTCCCGGGCTGATCGCGTTTGCCGTCGACTTCGCCACCGGCGCGATCTATTTCGAACCGGGCCACACGGCGCAGATCGACCCGGCCAAACTCAAACAAGCCATCGGCCCGGACGGTCAGGTCGATAATCACAAGTTGCAGGCTATTCTCGAAAGCGAGTTGGGCCGAGACTTCCCTCTCGACGATCCGCGCCTGATTCAACACAAGGGCAGCACTCAACAACTGGCGATGTTCGGCCTGCAACCCGCCGCTTAAAAAGGACGTTCAATGACATCCAGCCCCGAACACGCCCGCCTGCTCAGGCTGGCAACCCGCGCCTCGGTAGCGGTGGCGTGCACACTGATCATCGCCAAAGCCATCGCCTGGTGGCTCAGCGGTTCGGTGAGCATGCTCGCCGGCCTCACCGACTCGGCGCTGGATGGTGTTACTTCGATGCTCAATCTGCTGGCGGTGCATTACGCGCTGCGCCCGGCCGATGACGATCACCGCTATGGTCACGGCAAGGCAGAATCGCTGGCGGGCATGGCGCAGGCGCTGTTCATTGGCGGCAGTGCAGTGTTGATCGCGTTTCAGGCCTATGAACGCATCCAGCAGCCGGAACCGCTTGGCGCGCCATGGATCAGCATTGGCGTGATCATTTTCTCATTGCTGCTGACGGTGGCCTTGCTGATGCTGCAGCATCGAGTGATCAAGCAGACCGGTTCCAACGCCGTGCGTGCCGACTCACTGCATTACCGATCCGATCTGTTACTCAACGGCAGTATTCTGCTGGCGCTGGTGTTGGCCGGGTTCGGCTGGCATCAACTGGATGCCTGGTTCGGACTCGGCATTGCCGCCTACATTCTGTGGAGTGCGATCCAGATCGCCCGGGAGAGTTTTTCGGTGCTGATGGATGAGGAACTGCCAACGGATGTCAGTCAGCACATGCTCGAACTGGCCTGCAGTGTGCCGGGGGTGTTGGGCGCGCATGACCTGCGTACGCGGATCTCCGGTAACCACTGGTTTGTGCAGTTGCACCTGGAATTGCCGGGGGAATTGACCTTGTCAGTGGCGCACGGCATCAGCGACCAAGCCGCCGATGCCATTCACAAGGCCTACCCGCGAGCCGAAGTGCTGGTGCACGCCGACCCGATAAAAGCAGCTACAAGCCGCGAGCCGCAAGCTTCAAGCTTGTAGCTCGCCGCTGCTCTTACTGGACCTGATAACCGCGACTGCTCAGGCAATTGCCCTGCGCCTGGCGGTACGCCTGCACCACTTCAGGCGCAGGCTGGTAGGTTGCGGTGCGCGGGTCGAAACCGCTTTGCTGCACCGCGTACTGATAGCACTGGTAACCGTCCTGCTGTACTTGCTCCGGTGACTGGCCGTTGGCCGGATAGGCTTCGACGTCATAGCCCTGGGATTGCGGCTGCGGCTGCACCGGCGGTTCGACGACCACGTAATCCTGCGTCGCTTCCTGATAGGCGTAGTAGGCACCGGCGGCGAGGAACAACAGCGAACCCCCGATCCAGACTTCACGGGCGTAGTCCGGCAAATACTGGATGCGAATCCCGCGTGGTGGCTGCACGACGATGTAGCGCGGGCCTTGCGGGCGATACCAATAGCCGCCGGAATAGAAGTAATCCTGACCGCGATACGGCACGCGGTAGTCACGATCCGGGAAGCGATCGATCACATGCCCCGGCCGATATTGCGGGCCTGGGCCCCAACCGTTGCCGTGCCCGTCCGGGCGTCCCGGCCAGCGATTGTCGTTGGGCCGATTGTTGGTCTGCCATTGCTGGTTGTGATAACCGTTTTGCGGACGCTCGTCGCGGTAGTAGCCCTGACGGGGTTCCTGAGTCTGACGCACTGCATCGGGCCGTGGCTGGATCGGCAGGCTATTGGCCGGCAATTGTGGCGGCGGTGGCGGCTGGCGTACCGGGTTGGGGTTGTAAGCCGGACGACTCTGATCGTGGTTTTGCCACTGACCATTGTTGTTGTGCGGCTGACCGTTGTGTTCGAACTGGCGGCTGTTGTCGCCACGAATGATTTCGTTGTTCTGCGGACGCGGCTGATTGTTGCCGCCATGGCTCTGATTATTGCCCTGATGGTCCTGGCCGTGGCCACCGCCATCCGGTCCACGATTCTGCGGTTCATCGGCAAGTGTCTGCACACTGACACTGACACACAACAAACCAACACCGGCCAGACGCCAGATGTGCGAATTCATGCTCTTCCTCACTGCGGGGGCCTGTAAATGCAAGACAACTTGTAACTAAGACTGGGAAGATCCACCTCCAGTTCTGCAACAGGTTATCAGTCACGCAACTTATTTATTGAGCGTCCGGCATGAAATCGCAGGCAAGAAAAAAGGGAGACCCGTCGGCCTCCCTTCTAGAGAACTTCGTCCTGGCTCGACGCTTTTGACGTCGGCTCACCTCACGCCGTCTTCTGGACAGTGTGCAGCTCGGGGGCCGGCACAACCCCGGTGGGGGCGGCGACCGCGGCGGGCCTGATAGGGCGGGCCGCTGTGGACTGTGTTACCGAGCAGTGATTCTGGTGATAAGAATAAGCCTGAGCCCGCGACAGAGGATTGCGAAGATTGCTGAAATAAACACCACTTGCGCAATTTTTAACCCTGGATAGATAATCTGCCGCAATAGTTACAACCAAGGACAGATTGATGAGCAAACTCGACCGTTACGACCTGAGTATTTTGGCGGAATTGCAGCGCGACGCCCGCATCTCCAACCAGGAGCTGGCCGAGCGCATCGGTCTGTCGCCCTCCCCTTGCTCGCGCCGGGTCAAGCAACTGGAAGACGACGGGTACATCTCGCGCCAGGTGGCATTGCTCGATCGCAAGATGCTCGGGCTGAGCCTGACCGCGTATGTGCTGATCGGCATGGACCGGCACACGCCGGAGCGTTTCGAGAATTTTGAGGCGGCGATTCGTACGTTGCCGCAGGTGCTGGAGTGCAGTCTGGTGACGGGGGTGGATGCTGACTATCAGTTGAAAGTGGTGGTGCCGGACATGGATCACTATCAGAAGCTGTTGCTGGGGCATTTGACCCGGATTGAAGGCGTGACCAGTGTGCGCTCAAGCTTCGTACTGAATCAGGTGCTCAACAGCACTGAACTGCCCTTGACCCACCTGCGCAACTGATCAAAAGCCCCTCACCCCAGCCCTCTCCCGGAGGGAGAGGGGGCCGATCGAGAGATGCTCTCGAAGTACGCCGACCTGAAAATGCTGCTGTGAATCCATAATCGACTCGATTTTTCAGGTCGATGTATGACGCCAGACGCCTCGGTCAGTCCCCTCTCCCTCTGGGAGAGGGTTAGGGTGAGGGCCAGTCGTCAGATCAGACCCAGATCAATGCCACCCCACACACCTTGGCGTATACTCGCCGCGCCCTTTTAGCCGCGCCCGTGCCGGAGAGTCCCAATGGATCCAGCAGTATTCGAAGAGTGGATGATGACTGGCCTGGTCAGCATCCTGATCATTTTCATGGGTTTCATCGTCTGGGATCTGGCGAAGAAGTCCAAGGCCGGGCGCTTTGGCTCGTTCATTCTGTTCTTCGTGCTGGGCCTGGGCGTGGCCGCGTTCATCATCAAGAGTGTGGTGATCGGCCTGATCGAATCCGGCGCTTTATAAGCGCGCAGGCACTTCCTTCCACTGGCCCTGATCGAGCCCTTCAAGCGTCCAGTCGCCAATCCTGACCCGCACCAGGCGCAACGTCGGCAACCCGACCGCCGCGGTCATGCGCCGTACCTGACGGTTGCGCCCTTCTCGAATCACCAGTTCCAGCCATGAAGTCGGTATGGTCGCACGAAAGCGTACCGGCGGATTGCGCGGCCACAACTGGGGTTCATCCAGTTGCCGCGCTTCGGCGGGCAAAGTCATGCCGTCATTCAAATCGACGCCATCACGCAGACGTTGCAACTGCTCGGCCGTCGGCACGCCTTCGACCTGCACCCAATAGGTCTTCGCCAGTTTGTGTTTCGGATCGGCGATACGCGCCTGCAACTGGCCGTCGTTGGTCAGCAACAACAAACCTTCACTGTCGCGATCCAGGCGTCCGGCCGGATAGATGCCCGGCACATCGATGAAATCCTTGAGCGTCGCCCGCCCTTCTCCGTCGCTGAATTGCGTCAGCACATCGAACGGTTTGTTGAACAGGATCAGCTTCGGCTCGGCCGGTGGTGCCTTGGCAACACGGCGTGGGGAAGAAGACTGCGGCTTCACGCCTGGGCGGCGGGAAGGGGGACGCGGGGGACGGGACATGGCGAAAAGAACATCTAACGGTCGGGGCTGACAATGCTAGTGCCCCGACCGCCAAATGACCACGACTAAGCGTTAACGGAACGGCGGTTCGTCGAAACTGCGCAGTTTGCGCGAGTGCAGCGAGTTGAGTTCGGTGCGCAGCAGATCCACCGCTTCGATGCCGATCTTCAAGTGCTGGCTGACCGCCCGCTCATAGAAGGCATTGGCCGAACCCGGCAGTTTGATTTCGCTGTGCAGCGGTTTATCCGAAACGCAAAGCAACGTGCCGTACGGCACCCGCAGACGATAACCCTGTGCGGCAATCGTGCCGCTTTCCATGTCTACCGCGACAGCGCGGGACAGGTTGATCAACGGCCGCTCCTGCGCCCAACGCAATTCCCAGTTACGGTCGTCGTAGGTCAGTACGGTGCCGGTGCGCAGGCGTTTTTTCAGGTCATCGCCCTTCTCGCCGGTGACATTCGCCGCGGCTTGCTGCAACGCCATTTGCACTTCGGCCAGGGCCGGGATCGGAATGTTTGGCGGCACCACGCGATCGAGAATGCCGTCGCGACGCATGTAAGCGTGAGCCAGCACGTAGTCGCCGATGGTCTGCGACTGACGCAGGCCGCCGCAGTGGCCGATCATCAGCCAGCAATGCGGGCGCAGCACCGCCAAGTGGTCGGTGATGTTCTTGGCATTGGACGGGCCGACGCCGATGTTGACCAGCGTCACGCCGTGGCCATCGCTGGCGATCAGGTGATAGGCCGGCATCTGGTAGCGGTGCCAGACCACACCGGCAGCAATCGCCGAGGCTTCGCCATGATCCATGCCCTTCTCGATGATCACGTTGCCCGGCAAGACCATGCGCACGAAACGCGGGTCTTTGCGCAACTGCTCCAGGCCATGGACGATGAACTGGTCGACGTAGCGGTGATAGTTGGTCAGCAGAATCCACGGCTGCACATGGCGCCAGTCGCTGCCGGTGTAATGCACCAGACGGCGCAGCGAGAAATCCACGCGCGCCGCATCGAACAGCGCCAGCGGCAGCGGATCGGTGTTTTCCCAGTCGTAGAGGCCGTCGGCGATGCCATCGGTTGCGGCGGACAGATCGGTACTCGGGAACACCCGCGCCAGCACGGCAGCGGTGACACCGGAACCGGCCAGTTCATCGCCCTGCTCGACCACATACGGATACGGAATGTTTTGCTGGCTGACGCCGACTTCCACGGTCACGGTGAAGTCGTGCATCAACGGGGTCAGTTGTTCGAGCAGGTATTTGCGGAACGCCGCCGGGTGGGTGACGGTGACGCTGTACGTGCCCGGCAGTTGCACCTTGGCGTAAGCGCGGGTGGTCTGCGGGACTTCGCCCTGGCAGTGATAGGTCAGACGCAGTTCGGGATAACGAAACAGAGCACGCTGCGCAGCGTCGGGTTCGACGCGATCCTTGAGGTAACGCTTGAGCGCCGAGTTCAGCGCAGTGGTGGCCCGCTCATGCAGCTCGGCCAGACGGTCCACGGCTTGTTCGGCGGTTTGAACGACAATAAACGCTTCGGTCACGATCAGCTTCCTGTGTTCTGACTTGCAGAGCTTCATCTTGCCTGCATCGTGGCGTCACGGGAACAGTGGCGTTGTAGCTACAGCCAAATCTTTCAGACAACTCGAATCCCTGTGAGAGCTGGCTTGCCAGCGATGAGGCCGTCACATTCAACATCGATGTTGAATGACTGACCGCCATCGCTGGCAAGCCAGCTCCCACAGGGTTTTGTGGCGTTGGGGATTTTGTGTGATTAGAAGCCTTGTGGGGTCGAGCGGGCGACGAGGGCTTCGACGTCCAGCCCACGCGGCAATGCGCCGTAGACTCGGCCGCCACCGCTCAGACGGCTCGCAATGAACGCATCACTGACGGCTGAATTCCCCGCCTCCAACAGAAGCTTGGCCTGCAAACCGAGCGCAATGTCTTCGGTCAGTTGCCGCGCCCGATACTGAATATCACTGGTGTCCTTGAATTGCGCCTGCAACTGCTGAATATGCGCGGCCAGGCGTTGGTCGCCATGCCCGTCACCGAGTTCGCTGAACAACACGTCCAGCACGCCCGGCTCTTTCGACAACGCCCGCAGCACGTCGAGGCACTGCACATTCCCCGAACCTTCCCACGTCGAATTCACCGGTGCCTCGCGATACAAGCGCGGCAGAATGCTGTCCTCGACATATCCGGCGCCGCCCATGCATTCCGCCGCTTCGTTGATCATCCCCGGCGCACGCTTGCAGATCCAGTATTTGCCCACCGCCGTCACCAACCGCGCAAATTGCGCTTCGTGGCGATCATCCAGATGATCCAGCGCCTTGCCCATGCGCAAACTCAGCGCCAGCGCGGCTTCGCTTTCCAGGGCCAGATCGGCCAGTACGTTTTGCATCAGCGGCTGCTCGCTGAGCAGTTTGCCGCCGACCTTACGGTGTGCGCAGTGGTGGCTGGCCTGGGTCAGCGCCTGACGCATCAGCGCACTGGAGCCGACCATGCAATCAAAACGGGTCATCGCCACCATCTCGATAATGGTCGGCACGCCTCGCCCTTCTTCACCGACCATCCACGCCAGCGCACCACGGAACTCCACTTCGCTGGAGGCGTTGGATTGGTTGCCGAGTTTGTTTTTCAGGCGCTGGATGTAGAACTGATTGCGCGTGTCATCCGGGCGATGGCGTGGCAGCAGGAAGCAGCTCAAGCCCTTGTCGGTCTGCGCCAGCGTAAGGAAGGCATCGCACATCGGTGCCGAGCAGAACCACTTGTGCCCGACCAGTTCATACGCCTCGCCCGGGCCACTGGCGCCGACCGGGTAAGCCTTGGTGGTGTTGGCGCGCACGTCGGTGCCACCCTGTTTTTCGGTCATGGCCATACCGATGGTCACGCCGGCCTTGTGCGCCATGCCGACATTGCGCGGGTCGTATTCGCTGGCGAGGACTTTCGGTAGCCATTGCTCAGCGATATTCGCCTGCAAACGCAGAGCCGGCACACTGGCGAAGGTCATGGTCAACGGACAACCGCTGCCGGCTTCGGCCTGGCTGTGCAGATAGCTCATCGAGGCTCGCGCGACATGCGCGCCGTCCTGTGGATGAGTCCACGGCATCGACGTCAGACCATGCTCGATCGCCGTGCGCATCAACTGGTGATACGCCGGGTGAAACTCCACCAGATCAATGCGATGGCCGTAGCGATCGTGGCTGGCAAACACCGGTTTGTTTTGATTGGCGAGGAACCCGGCTTCCATCAACGGCCCACCAGCGAGTGCACCGTAGGCATCGATCCGCGACTCCGCCCACCCGGCACCAAAGCGCCGCGACCACTCCTGCAACGGCAGGTCGATGCGGTACAGGTTGGTGCCGTCCAGCGACGGTGGCTGGTTAGTGACTTCGTGGGTTTCGGCGAACTGATGCAGGTTCATGACGGTACTCCTTGGTCATCCAGAAGGTCAGTTAAGCACCGCCCCAGGATCGATCAAAGTGTCATATCCGCCGAACTGGCGGCGCTTTTACCCTATCAGCAGCACAGCACCCGCCGCTCCAGCGCGGACTGCAACTCTTCGAATTTCACCGGTTTGTTCAAGTAATCGACAGGCGCGCCAAGTGTGCAAAGTTCCCGCTCAGCGGTCAGCGCGAGCATAAACACCGGCAAATTCGCGCAGCCCGGCAATGCATGAATCTGGCAGCACAGCGCTGCGCCCTCCTGAGCAGGTAGCTGGCAATCGATGAGCACTGCATCGAAGGTTTCACGCTGCAAACAATCCAGTGCCGCCACGCCACTGTCGGCGGTGCGCACGCGAAAGCCGAGCTTGAGCAACATCCCGCGCATCACCAGTTGGTTGACGCTGTTGTCGTCCACCAGCAGCACTGTGCAGTCCTGCGCCGCACGTACGCAATCGTGCGAAGGCGCGGCGATCGGTGCAGATTCAACCGCCGGCAGTTCAAACTCGACGTCCAGTTGAAAACGGCTGCCACGCCCGGGTTCGGAGCGATGAGTAAGCTTGCCACCAAGCAGCTCGACCAACTGTCGGCAGATCGCCAGCCCCACGCCCAGGCCGCCGTATTCGCGGGTCATCGAACCGTCGAGCTGGAAGAAGCGCTGGTACATCGTCGCCTCGCCCAGATCGGTAAAACCGATGCCGGTGTCGATCACTGCAAATGACAACGCCAGACGATTGTCCGTCGATGGTTTGCCAGTCACGCGCAGCGCCAGCCCACCGACGCGAGTGAACTTGATCGCGTTGTCCAGCAGGCATTCCAGGCATTGCGCCAGTTTGGCGCTGTCGCCGTGCAGGCGATCCGGCAGGGTCGGCAGCACCTCGACCTTGAAGTCCAGCGACTTGCTCGCCGCGTTGCCGTCGAACTGCACTCGCAACGCCTCGACCACCGCACGCAGGCTGAAGCTGCCCGGCGAGGCCTTGAGCTTGCCGGCCTGCAATTCGGTGAGGGTGAGGATGCCGTTGACCATGCGCATCATGTCCCGCGCGGAACCGGCGGCGGTCTGCTGGTATTGCTCGAGTTCCGGATCCAGCTCGACGGTCTGCATCAGTTCCAGCGAACCGATCACACCGTTCATCGGCGTGCGCAGTTCGTGGGTCAGGGTCGCGAGGAATTCATCCTTGAGCTTGTTGCTGTGCGCCAGTTGCTGGTTGAGCACTTCGAGTTTCTGCCCGGCGTCGTACAAGGTCTGCGCCTGTTGCTCACGCATTGCATTGATGCGGTCGGCCAGTGCCAGCGACAGCAGCGCGACTTCGATGGCCGAGCCGATCTGGCTGGCGTACATGGTCAGGAACACGTTCGGCAGCAGGCCGAGCACCATCAGCGTGTTGACGATGCCGCCGAGCAGAAATGCCGACCAGGCAATGATGAAATAACGCGCCACCCGCAAGCCGCGCCACCAGGCCAGAATCCCGGCGGCGAAAATCACCACGGTGAAGGTCAGCGCCAGTATCGTCGCCAGGCGCAGCGACAACGCGTAACTGGTCATCAGCGACAAGCCAACCACCAGCGCGCCGAACGCGATCAGTGCAATCAGCAAGCGATCGAGCCAGCGGCTGTGGTGTTTGGTCTGCAGGAAGCTACGAGCGAACTGACTGCCGAACAAGCCCGCGCAACCGATGAAGAACGGCGTGGCCGCGTTGGCCCACCACGGATTGTCCGGCCAGAAATACTCCACCGCCGCGCCATTCACCGACAACTGATAAAGGCCGAACGAAGCGATATAGAAGATGTAATAGAGGTAACTGGTGTCACGCACGCTCAGGTAGATGAACAGGTTGTAGACCAGCATCCCGAGCAGCACGCCATAAATGATGCCGAGCACATACAGGCGCACCGGCTGATCTTCGAGGTACGCCGTGCTCGACCACAACGTTACCGGTGCCTGAATCGAGCCTTCGCTGGCCAGTCGCAGGTACACGGTTTGCTGTTGATCGGGTTTGAATGAAAGGTCGAACAAATAGTTGTTCTGGCGGATCTCGCGACTGGCGAACGGCAAGGCATCGCCGGTCTGCCGGACGAGACGGTAGTCGCCACTGGCGTCAGGCAGATAGAGGTCGAGATGATCGAGCGGTGGATACGCCAGCTCCAGCAGCCAGGTGCGCTGGGCGGCGGAATTGCTCGGACGGTAATGCAGGTCGATCTTCAGCCAGAACGCCGAGCGCGAGTAACCGGCATTGAGCGTGGCTTTATCGTGGGCTTTGAAATGACCGGCAGCGGCCTGCGCGCGAACATCGGCAATGCTCGCCTGACCGCTCGGGTCTTCGAACACTTGCAGCGACCGGCCCAGAGGGAGGCTCTGGGTAAATTCGTCGAATTCGACGGCGCTCGCCATGAGGGGCAAGCAGAACAACAACATCAGCAAATAGCGCATTGAAGCCCCAGCGTGGCTCGTCCGGTTGTGTCAGGAAGCCCCCCCATTCCCTTTGAGTAGACGTAAAACCGGTATTACCTGTTATTGGTTTGGATCCAGACTAGCATAGCCGTTGATGGCCATTGAGCACCATCGAAATTTTTCCTACAAAGGCTCTAGAACGGGCGTTTCAGAGCAAAGCAGCGGGCTAGAGCTGTTGAGTTGGTCAAGAAGATCAAAAGATCGCAGCCTGCGGCAGCTCCTACATGGAAACGCGATCCTTGCAGAAGCTGGCGCAGGCTGCGATCTTTTGATCTTGCGCTACCGCCCACACCCGAAAATCAGCTTTGGTGGTAAGCTCGCGCACCATGAATATCTACAGCTCCCGCCCCGTTGTCCTCTGTCTCTCCGGCCACGACCCCAGTGGTGGCGCCGGCCTGCAGGCAGATATCGAAGCCTTGCTCGCGCAGGGTTGCCATGCGGCTCCGGCCGTCACCGCCCTGACCGTGCAAGACACCGTCAACGTCACTGACTTCCGCGTCCTCGACCGTGAGTGGGTACTGGCCCAGGCCAATGCCGTGCTCAACGACTCCGAAGTCGCGGCGGTCAAACTGGGCATGCTCGGTTCGCTGGAAATGGTCGACACCGTTGTCGAACTGCTTTCGGCGCACCCGCACTTGCCGGTGGTCTGCGACCCGGTGCTGCGCGCCGGTGGCGGCGGACGCCTGGGCAAGGACGAGGTCGGCTATGCAATGCGCGAGCGCCTGCTGCCGCTGTCGATCATTGCCACCCCCAACCTTCCCGAAGCGCGCATCCTCGCCGAACTGCCGGAAGGCACCGCCGACGAGTGCGCTGAAAAACTCCTGCCGTTCGTCAAGAACCTGCTGATCACCGGCGGCCACGGCGACGAAACTGAAATCCATAATCGCGTGTACAGCCGCGATGGTCTGCGTGAAACCTTTATCTGCCAGCGTCTGCCGGGCAGCTATCACGGCTCCGGCTGCACATTGGCCAGCGCTTTGGCCGGTCGTCTGGCTCAGGGCGAACATCTGGCCAGCGCTGTACGCAGTGCACTGGATTACACTTGGCGAACCCTGCGCGATGCCGAACAACTGGGCAAAGGCCAGTTCGTCCCGCGTCGTCTGCCGCTGGATTTTTGCTCGTAACGTCGTGAGGTCTGCCTGATGAAACTACGTGGCCTGTATGCCATTACCGACAGCACACTGCTGGCGGGCAAGTTTCTGTCGTACGTGGAGGCGGCGCTGGAAGGCGGCGTCACCCTGCTGCAATACCGCGACAAGAGCAGTGACGAGGCCCGTCGTCTGCGCGAGGCCGAAGCGTTGCGCAATTTGTGCGAGCGCTACAAGACGCAGCTGATCATCAACGATGATGCCGAACTGGCCGCGCGCCTCAACGTCGGCGTGCACTTGGGCCAGACCGACGGCCCACTATCGCCGACCCGCGCGCTGCTCGGTTCCAAAGCCATCATCGGTTCGACCTGCCACGCGCAAATCGCGCTGGCCGAACAAGCGGCCAAAGAGGGCGCGAGCTATGTCGCCTTCGGTCGCTTCTTCAACTCCAACACCAAGCCTGGCGCGCCGACCTGCAGCCTCGACCTGCTCGACGAGGCCAAACGTACGCTGCACCTGCCGATCTGCGCGATTGGCGGCATCACCCTCGACAACGCCGCGCCGCTGGTGGCCCGTGGGGTCGACCTGCTCGCTGTGGTTCACGGCCTGTTCGGCGCCGAAAACACCGCTGAAGTGACCCGCCGCGCCCGCGCGTTCAACGAATTACTGAAAATCTGATTTGAGAGCCCGATCATGTCTCGTTCCGAAACGCTGTTTGCCAATGCCCAGAAACACATTCCCGGAGGCGTGAACTCGCCGGTTCGCGCGTTCAAGAGCGTGGGCGGCACGCCGCTGTTCTTCAAGCACGCCGAAGGCGCTTACGTCACTGACGAAGACGACAAGCGTTATGTCGATTACGTCGGCTCGTGGGGGCCGATGATCCTCGGTCACAGCCACCCGGACGTGCTCGACGCGGTGCGCAATCAGCTGCAACACGGCTTGTCGTACGGCGCGCCGACCGCGATGGAAACCGAGATGGCCGATCTGGTCTGCTCGCTGGTGCCGTCGATGGACATGGTGCGCATGGTCAGCTCCGGCACCGAAGCAACCATGAGTGCGATCCGTCTGGCCCGTGGTTACACCGGCCGCGACAGCATCATCAAGTTCGAAGGCTGCTACCACGGTCACTCCGACAGCCTGCTGGTCAAGGCCGGTTCCGGCGCATTGACCCAAGGCGTGCCAAGCTCGGCCGGTGTGCCGGCAGCATTCGCCAAACACACCCTGACCCTGCCGTTCAACGACATCGACGCTGTGGAAAAGATGCTCGCTGAAGTCGGCCAGGAAGTGGCCTGCATCATCGTTGAGCCGGTGGCCGGCAACATGAACTGCGTACCTCCGGCGCCAGGCTTCCTCGAAGGTTTGCGTTCGCTGTGCGACAAGCATGGTGTGGTGCTGATTTTCGACGAAGTGATGACCGGTTTCCGCGTCGCCCTCGGCGGTGCTCAGGCGTACTACGGGGTCAATCCTGACCTGACCACGTTCGGCAAGATCATCGGCGGCGGCATGCCGGTGGGCTGCTTCGGCGGCAAGCGTGAAATCATGCAGCGCATCGCGCCGCTGGGCCCGGTGTATCAGGCCGGCACGCTGTCGGGTAACCCGTTGGCCATGGCCGCCGGTTTGACCACCCTGCGTCTGATCAGCCGTCCGGGTTTCCACGCCGAGCTGACCGACTACACCACGCGTCTGCTCGACGGTCTGCAACAGCGCGCTGATGCGGCTGGCATTCCGTTCGTGACCACTCAGGCAGGCGGCATGTTCGGTCTGTACTTCAGCGGCGCCGATGACATCGTCACCTTTGAAGACGTGATGGCCAGCGACGCGGCCCTGTTCGGTCGTTTCTTCCACCTGATGCTGGAAGGTGGCGTGTACCTGGCACCAAGCGCCTTCGAAGCCGGTTTCACTTCGATTGCCCACGGTGAAGCCGAGTTGCAACTGACCCTGGACGCTGCCGAGCGCGCCTTCGCCGCATTGAAATAATCGTCGCACCGCTGACGTTGGCTATCGCCAGCGTCAGCTTTCACCTACACCCACGCCGTTTTTCCCACCCTGCTGCTAAAAATCTCCCCTAAAGCGGGCGATATATTCCCCGCGCAGCAGAAAAACGAGTAAAGACTTTGTAAGGTTGGCCCTGCTTATTTCATAATGCGCGCTTATTGGATCCCTCGATGGGTCCGCGTGCCCTTCAGAGGTAAGTCGATTCCCATGAACCGCACCGGCCGCACCCTTGCCTTGGGCTGCCTGTTGCTCCTTCAGCCCCTGCTCGCGCATGCACAAGCAGGCGGCAACTCGTTGTTGATCCCGGCGATGGGTCGTTGCACCCTCAATACTCAGCCGCAAGACGTCACGCAGGCACTGGCCGCCTGCCAGAAAGCGGCGGACGAAGGGGATGCACAAGCGCAATACGAGTTGGGTGAGTTCTACTACGACGGCAAGAACGCGCCGCGCGACCTCAATCAAGCCCTGAGCTATTTCGAAAAAGCCTCGCTGCAAGGCCACGCTCAGGCGCAATTCAAACTCGGCACCATGTTCTTCCACGGTGAAGGCGTGCAGGCCAACAATATCCAGGCGTATATCGTGCTGAAGATGGCTGCGGTCAACGGTGCCGAAGATGCACTGGACACGGCCGACGAAGTCGCCGAAAAAATGTCCCGCGAAGATCTCGAAACCGCGACCCAGGTGCTCGGGCAAATTTTCCGTAAATACCTCATGGAACTGCAGAGCGCCGATGGGCGTACGCCGTTCTCGCCTCTTCCCTGATCAGCGATCGTTCCCACGCTCTGCGTGGGAATGATCAGCATCCAGAATCTGCTGTTACTTCTCAGGCATCGGCATCGGAAACGGCATCACATTGCCGACCGCGCCGCGGGCTTCGCTGATTTTCGGCGTGCCCAGACGTTCCACCTCGTCGATGCGCACGATCGAATGCATCGGCACAAAGCTGCGCACCACGCCTTCGAACTGCGCCTTGAGCTTTTCTTCGCTCGGGTCGACGACCACTTGCGTGCGCTCGCCAAAGACGAACTCTTCCACTTCCAGAAAACCCCACAGATCACTTTGATAGATCTGCTTGGCGTACATTTCGAACACCTGGCCCTGGTTGAGGAAAATCACCTTATAGATTGGAGCTTCGCGTTTGGTCATGGCGGGGGGATAACATCGGGGATAAAAATGAGGGCGCAAACTATAGCATAGCCACCGGACGC
Organism: Pseudomonas sp. rhizo66; assembly: GCF_031931925.1. Lineage (NCBI taxonomy): Bacteria > Pseudomonadati > Pseudomonadota > Gammaproteobacteria > Pseudomonadales > Pseudomonadaceae > Pseudomonas > Pseudomonas sp. rhizo66. The sequence goes on along the minus strand of NZ_JAUJWZ010000005.1, from coordinate 155,042 downwards.
GCAGCGGTAGGAACCTGAGGGCTTGTTCCCTATAATGCGCGGTTCTTTGAATCACGTGATGACCCTAATCCATGGCCAAGAAGCTTTACATCGAAACCCACGGTTGCCAGATGAACGAGTACGACAGCTCGCGCATGGTCGATCTGCTGGGTGAACATCAGGCCCTGGAAGTCACCGCGCGCGCGGAAGACGCCGACGTGATTCTGCTCAACACCTGCTCGATCCGCGAGCGCGCTCAGGACCGGGTGTACTCGCAACTGGGTCGCTGGCGCGAACTGAAACTGGCCAACCCGGACATGGTGATCGCCGTCGGCGGTTGCGTGGCCAGCCAGGAAGGCGCGGCGATCCGTGATCGCGCACCGTACGTCGACGTGGTCTTCGGTCCGCAGACCCTGCACCGTCTGCCGGAAATGATCGACGCCGCGCGCAGCAGCAAGCTGCCGCAAGTCGACGTGTCGTTCCCGGAAATCGAAAAATTCGACCATTTGCCCGAGCCACGCATCGACGGCCCGAGTGCTTATGTATCGGTGATGGAAGGTTGCAGCAAGTACTGCACGTTCTGCGTAGTGCCTTACACCCGAGGCGAAGAGGTCAGCCGGCCGTTTGACGACGTGATCGCCGAGATCATCCACCTCGCCGAAAACGGCGTGCGTGAAGTGACCCTGCTGGGGCAGAACGTCAACGGTTATCGCGGTACGACCCATGACGGTCGACTGGCCGATCTGGCGGAACTGATCCGCGTAGTCGCCGCCATCGACGGCATCGACCGCATCCGCTACACCACTTCGCACCCGCTGGAGTTCTCCGACAGCCTGATCCAGGCCCATGCCGAAGTGCCGGAGCTGGTGAAACACCTGCACTTGCCGGTGCAATCGGGTTCGGACCGGATTCTGGCGGCGATGAAGCGCAACCACACCGCGCTGGAATACAAGTCCAAGCTGCGCAAACTGCGCGCCGCTGTACCGGGCATCTGCATCAGCTCTGACTTCATCGTCGGCTTCCCCGGCGAGACCGAGAAAGACTTCGAACAGACCATGAAGCTGATTGCCGATGTCGGTTTCGACTTCTCCTATTCCTTCGTTTACAGCCAGCGCCCGGGCACGCCGGCGGCCGATCTGGCCGACGACACCCCGGAAGAGCTGAAGAAAGAACGCCTGAATGCCTTGCAACATCGCCTGAACCAGCAAGGTTTCGAGATCAGCCGACAAATGGTCGGTTCGATCCAGCGCATTCTGGTCACCGATTACTCGAAGAAAGACCCGGGCGAACTGCAAGGGCGCACCGAGAATAATCGTATCGTCAATTTCCGCTGCGATAATCCGACCCTGATTGGCCAGTTCGCCGACGTGCACATCGACGCGGCGCAACCGCACTCGCTGCGCGGCTCGCTGATCCAATAAATGCAAAAGATCGCAGCCTTCGGCAGCTCCTACATGGATTACATTCCCCTGTAGGAGCTGCCGAAGGCTGCGATCTTGACGGTCTCGACGCCAAGAATATTTAAGAGCTTTCGCACCCAAGCCTCTGGCGTTATCCTTGATTTCATCTCAATTGCCCCAGGGCGGCTAAATACGACCTTGAACGCTCCCATAGAACCACATCGTTTTATTCTCGAGCCCTTTGAGGCTCATCGCTTCGCCAATCTGTGCGGGCAATTCGACGAGCATTTGCGCTTGATCGAACAGCGCCTGAGCATCGAGATCCGCAACCGCGGAAACCAGTTCGAGCTGATCGGCGACTCCAAGCACACCACGTCTGCGGAAAATCTGATTCGCCGCCTGTACCGCGAAACCAAGGGTACGGAGTTGTCGCCAGATATGGTTCACCTGTTTCTGCAGGAATCAGCCGTCGTCGAGCTGGATAACCACGCTCCTGCGGAAGCCTCCGTCGCCCTGCGCACCAAAAAAGGCATGATTCGCCCTCGCGGCTTGAATCAGTTGCGCTACGTGAAGGAAATACTCGGTAACGACATCAATTTCGGCATAGGCCCGGCCGGTACCGGCAAGACCTATCTGGCCGTGGCCTGCGCGGTCGATGCACTGGAGCGCGAGCAGATCCGCCGCATCCTGCTGGTGCGCCCGGCGGTTGAGGCGGGTGAAAAGCTCGGTTTCCTGCCCGGCGATCTGTCGCAGAAGATCGACCCGTACCTGCGCCCGCTCTATGACGCACTCTACGAAATGCTCGGCTTCGAATACGTGGCCAAGCTGATCGAACGTCAAGTGATCGAAGTTGCGCCGCTGGCCTACATGCGCGGTCGTACGCTGAACAACAGCTTCATCATTCTCGACGAAAGCCAGAACACCACCGTCGAACAGATGAAAATGTTCCTGACCCGGATCGGCTTCGGTTCCACTGCAGTCATTACCGGCGACATCACCCAGGTCGACCTGCCGCGTGGCACCAAGTCGGGCCTGCACCATGTGATCGAAGTCCTTAAAGACGTGCCGGGCATCAGCTTCACGCACTTCCAGCCTAAAGACGTCGTGCGCCATCCTCTGGTACAGCGGATCGTCGAAGCCTACGAGCGCTTCGAAAACCGTGACGAAGCACCCAAGGAAACCTCGCGCGATGCTTGAGCTGGATCTGCAAATCGCGACCGAAGCGTCTGCGCCGAGTGAAGCCGACTTCCGCCTGTGGTGCGAACTGGCTCTGCGCCAGCGCACCGCTGACTCGGAAATGACCATTCGTCTGGTCGACGAGGAAGAAGGCCGTGAGCTCAATCACACCTGGCGCCAGAAGGATTACGCGACCAACGTCCTGTCGTTCCCGGCTGACGTGCCCGACGAGTTTCTCGATATCCCGCTGCTCGGCGATCTGGTGATCTGCGTGGCCGTGGTTGAGCGCGAAGCGGCCGAACAAGGCAAGGAACTAAAGGCCCACTGGGCACATCTGGTCATTCACGGCTGCTTGCATCTGCTTGGTTACGACCATATAGATGACGAAGAAGCCGAAGAAATGGAAGCACTGGAACGCGAGTTGCTTGGCGAATTGGGTTATCCCGATCCGTACGCGGACGACGAACCCGAAACATCCCCTATCGTTACAACAAAGGATTCAGAGTAATCGCTATGAGCGAAGATCGATCGAGCAACGGGCAGAAGTCATGGCTGGGTAAACTGACCCAGGCTTTTGCCCACGAGCCGAAGAACCGCCAGGAGCTGCTTGAGCTGCTGCGTGATGCACATCAGAACAAACTGCTGGACAGTGAAGCGCTGGCCATCGTCGAAGGCGCCATTCAGGTGGCTGACCTGCAAGTTCGCGACATCATGGTGCCGCGCTCGCAGATGATCAGCATCAAGGCGACCCAGACTCCCCGTGAATTCCTCCCGGCCGTGGTCGACTCGGCCCACTCGCGCTATCCGGTCATCGGCGAAAGTCATGACGACGTGATGGGTGTGCTGCTGGCCAAGGATCTGCTGCCGCTGATCCTCAAAGAGAACGGCGACAGCTTCAACATCAAGGATCTGCTGCGCCCGGCTACCTTCGTGCCGGAGTCCAAGCGTCTGAACGTGTTGCTGCGCGAGTTCCGCGCCAACCACAACCACATGGCCATCGTCATTGACGAATACGGCGGCGTGGCCGGTCTGGTGACCATCGAAGACGTGCTGGAACAGATCGTCGGCGATATCGAAGACGAGCACGACGTCGAAGAAGACAGCTACATCAAGCCGCTGCCCAGCGGTGACTTCCTGATCAAGGCCCTGACGCCGATCGAGAACTTCAACGAGTTCTTCGACAGCGAATTCTCCGACGACGAGTTCGACACGGTCGGCGGCCTGGTGATGAGCGCGTTCGGGCACTTGCCAAAACGCAACGAAATCACTGAAATCGGCGCCTATCGTTTCCGCATTCTGAACGCCGACAGCCGTCGGATTCATTTGCTGCGACTGACGCCAATTGCTCGTTAATTCTAAGGACTGAAATGCGCTGGACAACCCGCCCCGGCTGGCCCGGTAATCTGCTGGCCGTGGCGGCCGGTGCAATCACCACCTTCGCTCTCGCGCCGTTCAACATCTGGCCGCTGGCTCTGCTGGCGGTCGGCTTGTTCTATGCCGGTTTGCGCGAGCTGAGCCCGCGTCAGGCGCTGGGCCGTGGCTGGTGCTTCGGTTTCGGCCTGTTCGGTGCCGGCACCAGCTGGATCTATTACAGCATCCACCATTTCGGTGGTGCCTCGGTGCTGTTGGCCGGTTTCCTGATGTTGTTGTTTACCGCAGCGATCGCGTTTTTCTTCGCCCTGCCCGGGTGGGTCTGGGCGCGCTGGTTGCGCCGCAACGAGGCTCCGCTGGCCGACGCGCTGGCGTTTGCCGCGTTGTGGGTCGGTCAGGAAGCGTTTCGCGGCTGGTTCCTCACTGGCTTTCCGTGGTTGTACTCGGGCTACAGCCAGCTCGACGGCCCGTTGGCCGGACTCGCGCCAGTCGGTGGCATGTGGCTGGTGTCGTTCGTGCTGGCATTGACCGCAGCACTGATCTACAACGCGCCACGCCTGCTGCAAACCGGCCGCAAAGGTTTTGTCGCTGCCGGTCTGGTGCTGTTGGTGGGGCCATGGCTGGCTGGCATTGCGCTCAAGGGCCACGCCTGGACCAGCCCGTCCGGCGCACCACTGAGCGTTGCCGCGATTCAAGGCAACGTCGCGCAAAGCATGAAATGGGACCCGGCCGAACTCAATGCGCAACTGGCGCTGTACCGCGATCTGAGCTTCCGTTCGAAACCGGTGGACCTGCTGATCTGGCCGGAAACCGCCGTGCCAGTGCTCAAGGAGTCCGCCGAAGGCTACCTGAACATGATGGGCACCTTCGCCGCCGAGCGTAAATCGGCGTTGATCACGGGGGTGCCGATCCGCCAGACGGTGCACGGCGAAAGACGCTTCTTCAATGGCATCACCGTGGTCGGCGAAGGCGATGGCACCTACCTGAAGCAGAAACTGGTGCCGTTCGGTGAATACGTGCCGTTGCAGGATGTATTGCGCGGACTGATCGCCTTCTTCGACCTGCCAATGTCCGACTTCGCCCGTGGCCCGGCCGATCAGGCGTTGTTGCAGGCCAAGGGTTATCAGATCGCACCGTTCATCTGCTACGAAGTGGTGTATCCAGAGTTTGCCGCCAGCTTGTCAGCGCGCAGCGATTTGCTGCTGACGATCAGCAACGACACCTGGTTCGGCACCTCGATTGGCCCGCTGCAACATCTGCAGATGGCGCAGATGCGTGCGCTTGAGGCCGGACGCTGGATGATCCGCGCGACTAACAATGGTGTGACCGGACTGATCAACCCGTTCGGGCAGATCACCGAACAGATCCCGCAGTTTGAACAGGGCATTCTGTACGGTGAAGTGGTGCCGATGCACAACCTGACGCCGTACCTGCAATGGCGCTCGTGGCCATTGATCATCCTGTGCGTGCTGTTGTTTGGCTGGGCACTGATGGCTAGCCGGATGTCAAAAACCCTCTAAAGCAAAAGATCGCAGCCTGCGGCAGCTCCTACACAGAATTTGTATTTTCCCTGTAGGAGCTGCCGCAGGCTGCGATCTTTTGATCTTCAGCGGTAAAACAGCGAATACCCCACCTGCCCAACCGCCTCATTCAACAATTGCCCGCTCTGCCAGATCGACTTGAACTCCGGCAGCCAGCCACCAAACGGCCTTGCGTTATCGGTGCCCAGAAACCCGACCGGCGCTGGCACCACCTCAAAACCCGCCTGTTGAAAACTCCACACCGAGCGCGGCATGTGCCAGGCCTGTGTCACGACCACCACGCGCTTGATCCCCTGCGGCAACAAGATATCGGCGGTAAACTTGGCGTTTTCCCACGTGGTACGGCTCTCACCTTCCTGCCAACGCACAGTCACACCGAAATCGTCGCGCAGCGAATCCGCCATCAACTTCGCCTCGGTCGGCGGCGTACCGTAATGCAAGCCACCCGTGGTCAGAATCGGCAAACCGGATGCCTTCGCCAGCCGTGCCGCATACCGCTGACGCTCAAGCCCCACACCGGTCGGCTGATCCTCTCCCCAGGCCAGATCACCGCGCTCGCGACCGGAACCCAGCACTACGATCGCATCGGCCCGTTGCGCCAGCGTCGCCCATTCTTCACGGGCCAGCGGTGGTTCGCGCTCAAGTGCTTTGGCGCCCCACTGCACGACCACCGGCAGGCTCATCAGCCACAGGCCGCCAAAGCCAAGGGCAAAACACACGCCCGCCAGTCGCGGCCGCGAGCGGCGCAGCCACCACGCAGCCAGCAACAGCAGTAAAAGAATGCCGGGCGGCAATAAAAGTTGTTTGATGAAATAACGAAAAGGCATCGAGCATCTCCACAGATGCCCGAAGCCTAAGAGTGTTAATAAAGCGTTACAACCAATAGGTGGGATCCTGTTGAAAAAGATCCGGTTCTTGACCTGCCATGCGCTTACTTGGCCTGCACAGAGCGAACCTTGACGGTGTCTCTGCCGGGTGCCTTGTCCTTGAGCCAGATGACCTTGGCCGAATGTGTTGCATCGAGTTGCTTCACTGCCTGTGACAAGCAACCGTGCGTTTCACGTTCACTGCGATCCAGATAGGCCTTGACCAGTTTGAACTCGGCGGGGCTCAAGCCACGCAATTCCAGTTCCAGGGGGCGCTCGTCGCGCAGCCGGTCAGCGGTTTTTACAGCGTCCAGGGCCACACCCAGACGATCGATCAACCTTTCGTACAACTCGGGTTTCGTCACGTTTTTTTGCCGTTGCTCCACCATCCCTCACCTCATTGAAGATAAGACTCACTCCCCATTAAGAGCTTAGCTTCGCTGTACAAACCGGCTGCACGCCGCGACCAACGGCCCTCGCCACGGATTTGCCGGGGCAAACAGCTGTAATCAGGGTTTCCCTAGGCCGAGCGCGGTCATGTATGCTACGGCGCTTCCTGTAATTCCACTTCCAGCTCGTCCGGGCCAACCCCGGCACCTGCGTTGAAGAGGATTAGGCCACCCCTATCCAGTACAAAAGTAGCCATGCACGAACAATATCAGCCCCGTGAAATCGAAGCCGCCGCCCAATCATTCTGGGACGAGCAAAAGTCCTTTGAAGTCAGTGAACAGCCAGGCAAGGAAACCTACTACTGCCTGTCGATGTTCCCTTACCCCAGCGGCAAGCTACACATGGGGCACGTGCGCAACTACACCATCGGCGACGTGATCTCCCGCTACCAGCGCATGCTCGGCAAGAACGTTCTGCAACCGATGGGTTGGGACGCATTCGGCATGCCGGCGGAAAACGCCGCGATGAAGAACAACGTCGCGCCGGCCAAGTGGACCTACGAAAACATCGCCTACATGAAAACCCAGCTGCGTAGCCTGGGTCTGGCGGTCGACTGGTCGCGCGAAGTGACCACCTGCAAGCCGGATTACTACCGCTGGGAACAATGGCTGTTCACTCGCCTGTTCGAAAAAGGCGTGATCTACCGTAAAAACGGCACCGTGAACTGGGACCCGATCGACCAGACCGTTCTGGCTAACGAACAGGTGATCGACGGTCGCGGCTGGCGTTCCGGCGCGCTGATCGAAAAGCGCGAAATCCCGATGTACTACTTCAAGATCACCGCTTACGCGGATGAGCTGCTGGAGAGCCTCGACGAGCTGACTGGCTGGCCTGAACAGGTCAAGACCATGCAGCGTAACTGGATCGGCAAATCCCGTGGCATGGAAGTGCAGTTCCCGTACAACGTCGACTCGATCGGCGAAGCCGGGACCCTGAAAGTCTTCACCACCCGTCCGGACACCCTGATGGGCGCGACCTATGTCGCCGTGGCTGCCGAGCACCCACTGGCCACCCTGGCAGCGAAAAACAACACCGAGCTGCAAGCGTTCATCGCTGAATGCAAGGGCGGCAGCGTCGCTGAAGCCGATGTCGCCACACAAGAGAAGAAAGGCCTGCCGACCGGCCTGTTCGTCGAGCACCCGCTGACCGGTGAAAAACTGCCGGTATGGGTCGCCAACTACGTACTGATGCACTACGGCGATGGCGCTGTAATGGCAGTACCGGCGCACGACGAGCGCGATTTCGAATTCGCTCATAAGTACAACCTGCCGGTTAAATCGGTGGTGCGCACCAGCTCCGGCGACACCAACCCGGCCCCGTGGCAAGACGCCTACGGCGAACACGGCACGCTGATCAACTCCGGTGAATTCGACGGTCTCGACTTCGCCGGCGCGTTCGACGCCATGGAAGTGGCCCTGATCAAGAAAGAACTGGGCGCCTCGCGCACCCAGTTCCGCCTGCGCGACTGGGGCATCAGCCGTCAGCGCTACTGGGGCTGCCCGATCCCGATCATCCACTGCGATGCCTGCGGTGACGTGCCGGTACCGGAAGATCAACTGCCTGTCGTTCTGCCGGAAGACGTGGTGCCGGACGGCGCCGGTTCGCCGCTGGCACGCATGCCCGAGTTTTACGAGTGCGCTTGCCCGAAATGCGGCCAGCCTGCCAAGCGTGAAACTGACACCATGGACACCTTCGTCGAGTCGTCGTGGTACTACGCCCGCTACGCCTCGCCGCACTTTGAAGGTGGCCTGGTGGAAAAATCCGCCGCCGACCACTGGCTGCCGGTCGATCAGTACATCGGCGGTATCGAACACGCGATTCTGCACCTGCTCTACGCGCGCTTCTTCCACAAGCTGATGCGTGACGAAGGCCTGGTCAGCTCCAACGAGCCGTTCAAGAACCTGCTGACCCAAGGCATGGTGATCGCCGAAACCTACTACCGTCGCGAAGCCAATGGTGCCTACACCTGGTTCAACCCCGCAGACGTAGAACTTGAGCGTGACAGCAAAGCCAAGGTGATCAGCGCCAAGCTGAAATCCGACGGCCTGCCGGTGGAAATCGGTGGCACCGAGAAGATGGCCAAGTCGAAGAACAACGGCGTTGACCCACAATCGATGATCGATCAGTTCGGCGCCGATACCTGCCGCCTGTTCATGATGTTCGCTTCGCCGCCCGACATGAGCGCCGAATGGTCCGACTCCGGCGTCGAAGGTTCGCACCGCTTCCTCAAGCGCGTCTGGCGCCTGGCGCAAGCCCACGTTAGTCAGGGTCTGCCTGGCAAACTGGACATCGCCAGCCTGAACGACGAACAGAAAGCCGTGCGCCGCGCCATTCACGTGGCCATCAAGCAAGCCAGCCACGACGTCGGCCAGAACCACAAATTCAACACCGCCATCGCCCAGGTGATGACGCTGATGAACGTGCTGGAAAAAGCCGCGCAAGCGACCGAGCAGGATCGCGCACTGATTCACGAAGGTCTGGAAGCCGTGACGCTGTTGCTGGCGCCTATCACGCCGCACATCAGCCACGAACTGTGGAACAAGCTGGGCCACGCCGACGCCGTTATCGACGCTGGTTGGCCAGCAGTGGATGAAAGCGCTTTGGTGCAGGACAGCCTGACCCTGGTTATCCAGGTCAACGGCAAACTGCGCGGCCAGATCGAAATGCCGGCCAGTGCAACGCGTGAAGAAGTGGAAGCGGCAGCTCGCGCCAACGAAAACGTCCTGCGTTTCGTCGACGGCCTGACGATTCGCAAAGTGATCGTTGTACCGGGGAAACTGGTCAACATCGTCGCCAGCTAATTGGATCGGGCGTCAGGTTCGCCTGGCGCCAAGTAAAACCTTTCGGGTCGTACAGTCGGCCCACGTGGTTTCAAGGGGAGCAACACAATGATCAAACGCAATCTGCTGGTGATGGGCCTCGCCGTTCTGTTGAGCGCCTGCGGTTTCCAGCTGCGCGGCACCGGCACCAACGAACTGACGATCAAGGAACTTGATCTGAGCGCCCGCAACGCCTACGGCGAGACTGTGACGCAACTGCGTCAGGTACTGGAGTCGAGCGGCGTCAAGGTTTACAGCGGCGCGCCATACAAGCTGTTCCTGGCTGACGAGCAGGAAAGCCAGCGCATCCTCAGCTATGCCGGTGCCGGCCGCACAGGCGAATATCAGGTCAACACTGTCCTGAACTACGAGATCCGTGGTGACAAGAACCTGCAACTGCTGAATGACAAGCTTGAAGTGCAAAAGGTGTTTATCCACGACGGTAACAACCTCGTGGGCTCGGATCAGGAAGCCAACGACGCCCGTCGTGAAATGCGTCGCGAGCTGGTTCAACGCATGATGCTGCGTCTGCAACAGCTGACCCCAGGTCAACTGGAGCAACTGCAGCAAGCTGCCAATAACCGCGCCAAGGCAGAAGCCGACGCGCTCGAAGCGGCGCAAAAAGCTGAAGCGGAAACCCCGCGCCAGTCGCCGCTCGAAGTACCGCAGCAGTAAGACGTTCGGGGCGCTCAGGCGCCCCGCTCGACCTTTCTTATGAAGCTCGCACCCGCTCAACTCGCAAAACACCTGCAAGGCGCTCTCGGCCCTGTCTACATCATCAGCGGCGATGACCCGCTACTGTGCCAGGAAGCCGCCGACGCCATCCGCAGTGCTGCGCGCCAGCAAGGTTTTGACGAACGCCAGGTCTTTGCCGCTGACGCCAATTTCGATTGGGGCACGTTGCTGCAAGCCGGCGCCAGCATGTCGCTGTTCGCGGAAAAACGCCTGCTGGAGCTGCGCCTGCCTTCGGGCAAACCCGGTGACAAAGGGGCTGCGGCGCTTATCGAATACTGCTCGCGTCCCGCTGAAGACACGGTTCTTCTGGTCAGCCTGCCCAAGCTCGATGGCAGCGCGCAGAAGACCAAGTGGGGCAAGGCGCTGGTGGAAGGCCAGCAGACCCAGTTCATCCAGATCTGGCCGGTGGACGCCAATCAGTTGCCGAGCTGGATTCGTCAGCGCTTGTCTCAGGCCGGTTTGTCCGCCAGTCAGGACGCGGTCGAACTGATTGCCGCGCGCGTCGAGGGCAACCTGCTCGCCGCCGCGCAGGAAATCGAGAAGCTCAAATTGATGGCAGAAGGCGGGCAGATCACCGTCGAAACCGTGCAGGCCGCCGTGGCCGACAGTGCCCGCTTCGACGTGTTCGGCCTGACCGATGCCGTGCTCAACGGCGAACCGGCTCACGCCTTGCGCATGCTTGAAGGCTTGCGCGGTGAAGGTGTCGAACCACCGGTGATTCTCTGGGCGCTGGCGCGGGAGCTGCGGCTGTTGGCCAACATCTCGTTGCAATACAGTCAGGGCACGCCGCTGGACAAGTGCTTCAGCCAGGCGAAACCGCCGGTCTGGGACAAGCGCAAACCCCTGATGAGCAAAGCGTTGCAACGCTATTCGGCGCGACGCTGGGCGCAGTTGTTGCTTGAGGCGCAGCGTATTGATGCGCAGATCAAGGGCCAGGCGGCCGGCTCACCCTGGATGAGCCTGAGTCGCTTGGCGCTGTTGATGTCTGGCCAGCGTCTGTCATTGCCTGCCGAATAAGCTCAAAAGATCGCAGCCTCCGGCAGCTCCTACACTGATCCCTGTAGGAACTGCGGCACGCTGCGATCTTTTGATCTTGTTTTCCTACAAAAACACCTGCATTTGCCCTATAGACAGACACCCAACATAGGCAGATTATTTCCCCCGCAAAACCACCCGATCGAGAGAACCCTCATGAGCAAAAAGCCAGCGAAACATGGCCCCAACAAGGCCAAATCCATCGTCGCCCAGCCCCTGTTCCGCAGTCGCCAGGAACGACCAACCAAGGGTAAAGGCAGCTACCGCCGCGAAGCCTTCCAGTCTGACAGCTGGGAGGCTTCTTACTTTCTGGCTGCTTGAAGCGCAGTACCCCCCGCTCATGTTAAGGTCTGCACCTGATTCGTTTTCCTGGAACTGTGCATGCCCCTAAGTCTTTCCCGTCGTTGGCCTGTTCGCCAATTGATCGCTGCCTCCAGCTTCATTCTGCTTGTCGCCTGCGCGGAAAAACCGACCGCCGCCGATGCGCAACCCCTTCAAGCAGCGCCTGTCGCCACGGCCCCAGCGATTATCCCGCCGGTAGTGCCGTCCGCTGACTCTCTTGATCTTCAGCCTACCCAGACCTTTGCCGAATGGCAGGCAGGCTTCCGCAAGGATGCCTTGGCCGCCGGGATTCACCCCGACGTGTTCGATCGCGCCTTTGCCAATGTCAGTTTCGATGCCAGCGTGATTCGGGCCGACCGCAGCCAGCCGGAGTTTTCCCGCCCAGTGTGGGAATACCTTGACGGCGCAATCTCGCCACTGCGTGTGCGTAAAGGTCAGGCGCTGATCAGCCAGTACGCCGATATTTTGCAAGTCATCGAGCAGCGTTATGGTGTTGACCGTCGGGCACTGGTGTCGGTATGGGGCATGGAAAGCAACTTTGGCCAGTTCCAGGGCAGCAAGTCAGTGATCAACTCGCTGGCCACCCTCGCTTATGAAGGCCGCCGCCCGGGGTTTGCCCATGCACAACTGATCGCGGCGCTGCAGATCCTGCAACAGGGTGATATCACGCCGGAGAAAATGCTCGGCTCGTGGGCTGGCGCCATGGGGCAGACCCAGTTCATTCCGACCAACTACCACACCCATGCCGTGGATTTTGACGGCGATGGCCGCCGCGATATCTGGGGCAGCCCTGCTGATGCCCTGGCCTCGACTGCACATTACCTGCAAAGCTCCGGCTGGCAACGTGGTCAACCCTGGGGTTTTGAAGTAGAGCTGCCGAGCACGTTCAACTACACGCTGGCGGACGGTGCGATTCGCAAGAGCGTCGCTGAATGGCGTCAGTTGGGCGTAACCCTGCCAAACGGCGCTCAGGTGCCAGCCGGTTCGGAGCAATTGTCTGCTGCCCTGTTGCTGCCGGCGGGCTATCGTGGCCCCGCGTTCCTGATCTTCGACAACTTTCGGGCGATCCTCAGGTACAACAACTCCTCATCATATGCCTTGGCTATCGGTCTGTTGTCGGAGCGCTTCAACGGTGGTGGCCTGATCAACGGCAGCTGGCCGAAAGATGACCTGCCGCTGAGCCGTACCGAGCGTATCGAGTTGCAAACCCTGCTGAGTGCGCGCAATTACGATGCCGGCACGGCGGACGGGATTATCGGCGCGAATACGCGCAAGGCGATTCGCAGTGCCCAGCAGTCACTTGGCTGGCCGGCGGATGGTTATCCGACGCATAAGCTGCTGGAAAGCCTGCGCAATCAATAAAGTAAAAATCAAAAGATCGCAGCCTTCGGCAGCTCCTACAGGGCAAATATCAATCCCCTGTAGGAGCTGCCGAAGGCTGCGATCTTTTTGCTTCACCCACACACTATCGGGTGACGACATCCTGCTCCAGCATCAATTCCTGCTTCCCCGCATCCAGCCGCACCAGCGCGCCCATCGGTAACGTCAGGTTTGGATCGCAATGCCCGCTACGCCACCCCGACAACACCGGAATCCGCAACGGCTCGAAAGTCTGCTTGAGCAAGCGGTTCAGTGCCGCGACTTCCACCCCCGCCACGTCCCCGACCAGCACGCCCCGCAATCTGGCCAACTTGCCGGACAGACGCATCTGCGTCAGCAACCGGTCGATGCGATACAACGGCTCGTTGATGTCTTCAATCAGCAGAATCACACCTTCGACATCTATCTCGTAAGGCGTGCCCAACGTTGCGGCGATCATCGCCAGATTGCCGCCGAGCAAGCGCCCGTGCGCGATGCCGGGTTCGACCGTAGTCAACGGATACGCCACCGGATGTCTGAGCACACTCCCCGCCTTCATTTGCCCACGCAGCATGGCGAAGAACGAAGTGACGGTCGGCGGCTCCTTGTCGCCCAACAGGTCAGCATTGAGCAGCGGCCCGTGAAACGTCACGAATCCTGCGTATCGACTGATGGCCAGGTGCAGCGCGGTGATGTCGCTGTAGCCAACGAATGGCTTGGCATGGCGGCTCAGCAGGCCGTAATCGATCCGGTCAAGCAGCCGTGGTGTGCCGTAGCCGCCGCGCAGGCAAATAATGGCGTCGACCTCGGGATCAGCGAACGCCGCGTGCAGATCGCGCAGGCGCACGTCGTCGCTGCCGGCCAGATAGCCGTCCTTCTCGTAGACACCGGGAAACACCTTCAGCCCATAGCCACGGGCGCGCATCCATTGCACCGCCTTGTCAGTGTCCAGAGCACCGGGCCCGGCAGGTGCAATAACGCCGATCAACCCTTCTGAGGGCAACGCGGGCACGGCTCTGTGCGGGCAAAGTGTGTGGGTCGGTCGAACGGTCATCCTTGGATCTCCCTGTGAGTCATTGCACACACAGTAGTCAGGAACGGCGGTAAACAGAAGAGGCTAGGCTACGCCGCAGGTTGCAGGAAAAGTCAGCATTGAATGTAAGACAGGCAAAAAAATGCCCGCCGGGCGTTAAAGCCTCGGCGGGCATTTTTCATTCAGGGCAGGATCAGGAACCCAGCAGCTCAGCCTTGACCAGCTTCGCTTGCTCATCGGCGTGGTACGAAGAACGCACCAGCGGGCCCGAAGCAACGTTCTTGAAGCCCATCTTGTAACCTTCCTCGGCGAACCAGGCGAAGGTGTCCGGGTGCACGAAACGCTGCACCGGCAAATGGCTGCGCGACGGTTGCAGATACTGACCGAGGGTCAGCATGTCGATGTCGTGCTCGCGCATGCGCTTCATCACTTCGATGACTTCTTCATCGGTCTCACCCAGCCCCAGCATCAGGCCGGATTTGGTCGGAATGTGCGGCATCATCTGCTTGAAGCGTTGCAGCAGGGTCAGCGACCACTGGTAATCCGAACCCGGGCGCGCAGCCTTGTACAGGCGCGGTACGGTTTCCAGGTTGTGGTTGAACACGTCCGGTGGCTCGGCCGCGGTGATTTCCAGGGCGATGTCCATGCGGCCACGGTAATCCGGAACCAGGGTTTCCAGCTGCACGTTCGGCGACAGTTTGCGGATTTCGCGGATACAGTCCGCGAAGTGCTGAGCACCGCCGTCACGCAGGTCGTCGCGGTCAACCGAGGTGATCACCACGTACTTGAGCTTGAGGTCGGCAATGGCGATGGCCAGGCTTTCCGGCTCGTTGACGTCCAGTGGCTTCGGACGGCCGTGGCCGACGTCGCAGAACGGGCAGCGACGGGTGCAAATGTCACCCATGATCATGAAGGTCGCGGTGCCGCCGGAGAAGCACTCACCGAGGTTCGGGCAGGATGCTTCTTCGCAAACGCTGTGCAGCTTGTGCTTGCGCAGCAGGCTCTTGATACGGTCGACTTCCGGCGAAACCGGGATGCGCACGCGAATCCAGTCAGGTTTCTTCGGCAGTTCGGTGGTCGGAATGATCTTTACCGGGATGCGTGCAACCTTCTCGGCGCCGCGCAGCTTGACGCCCGCTTCTACCTTGGGACGCGGGGCCGGGCGCTCGGTCACGTCGAGCGTCGGGATCATGGTTTGCACTGCATCAGTAGTCATATCAGTCGATTCCGCCCGTCAGGGTCGTCTGCTCAGCATAGTCGAGGTGTTTGACGAGCTGCGCGCGCAGCCGGGCACTTACCTCGGCAAATTCAATCGATCCTGCGTGGTCGCTCAGCTGGGTCATCGCCAGCCCGGCATAGCCGCAGGGATTAATCCGTCGAAACGGTTCCAGGTCCATATCCACGTTCAGAGCCAGGCCATGAAAGGAGCAACCGTGGCGAATCCGCAAACCCAGAGAAGCGATTTTCGCTCCGTCGACGTACACGCCGGGAGCATCTGGCTTGGCTGCGGCGGTCACACCGTAGCTGGCCAGCAGTTCGATCAGGCACTGTTCCATGCGCGTGACCAGATCTCGTACGCCGAAACCCAGCTTGCGCACGTCCAGCAACAGGTAGGCAACCAACTGGCCGGGACCATGATAAGTCACCTGCCCGCCGCGATCGACCTGCACCACCGGGATATCTCCCGGCAGCAGCAAGTGTTCGGCCTTGCCGGCCTGGCCCTGGGTGAACACCGGCGGGTGCTCGACCAGCCAGATTTCGTCGGCGGCATCGCTGCCGCGTTCGTTGGTGAAGCGTTGCATGGCATGCCAGACCGGCTCGTAAGCCATCTGGCCGAGTTCGCGAAAGCCCAGCGTGCCCGGCATCACAACACCATGTGCACGAAACCGGAAGCCCGCAGTTCGCTGTTGATGTTGTACAGCTGATCCTGATCGGTCGCGACGATGTGCAACTGGATGGTGGTGTATTTGCCATTGCTGCTTTGACGCTCGTCGATGCGCTCATCATTGATGGTCGCGTGTTTCTTGACGATGTCG
The DNA here is from genome assembly GCF_031931925.1 of Pseudomonas sp. rhizo66. Taxonomy (NCBI): domain Bacteria; kingdom Pseudomonadati; phylum Pseudomonadota; class Gammaproteobacteria; order Pseudomonadales; family Pseudomonadaceae; genus Pseudomonas; species Pseudomonas sp. rhizo66. Next base: position 138,900 of record NZ_JAUJWZ010000005.1, on the reverse strand, counting down.
ATGATCTTGTCTTTGTTGCCGACGCCCGTGTCACTGATCACCTTAATCGGATAATCAGTCTGGGGAAATTCGATCTTTGGCGCCTTTACTTCGGTATCGGTCATGGCGTAACGGCCTCTAGAGCGCAAGCCGTGATAACGCGCATGGCCCCGCACCGGATCGGGGCGGGGCCATGCAGGTCAACACTAATCAGTTGAACAAGCCGTAGAAGAATAGACGGATGCTATCCCACATGCGGCGGAAGATACCACCCTCCTCGACGCCATCCAGAGCGATCAGGTCAGCACTGTGCACGACCTTGTCTTCCAGTTTGACTTCGACTTTACCGATCACGTCGCCCTTGGCAATTGGCGCGGTCAGTTGCGGGTTCATGGTCATGCTCGCAGCGAGCTTTTTCAGCTGGCCTTTTGGCAAGGTCATGGTCAGGTCTTCAGCCAGGCCGGCCTTGACTTGACTGGTGGTGCCTTTCCACACCGGAGCCTGAGCCAGTTCGGTGCCCTTCTGATAGAAGGTCTGGGTTTCGAAGAAGCGGAAACCGTAAGTCAGCAGCTTCTGGGTTTCAGCGGCGCGGGCCACTTCGCTGTTGGTGCCGAACACCACGGCGATCAGACGTTGGCCGTCACGTACAGCCGAAGACACCATGCAGTAGCCGGCTTCGTCGGTGTGACCGGTTTTCAGACCGTCAACGGTCTTGTCGCGCCACAGCAGCAGATTGCGGTTAGGCTGCTTGATGCCGTTCCAGAAGAACTCTTTCTGCGAGTAGATCGCGTAATGAGCCGGGTCTTCGTGGATGATCGCGCGGGCCAGGATCGCCATGTCGTGAGCCGACGAGTAGTGCTCCGGGTTCGGCAGGCCGGTCGGGTTCATGAAGTGGGTATTGGTCATACCCAGTTCAGTGACCGTCTTGTTCATCAGGTCGGCGAACGCGTCTTCGCTGCCGGCGATGTGCTCGGACAGCGCCACGCTGGCGTCGTTACCGGACTGGATGATGATGCCGTGCAGCAGATCGCTGACAGTCACCTGCGAGCCGACCTTGATGAACATGCGCGAACCGCCGGTGCGCCAGGCGTTTTCGCTGACGGTCACTGGATCGTTTTCACCGATCTGGCCACGACGGATTTCCAGCGTAGCGATGTACGCGGTCATCAGTTTGGTCAGGCTGGCCGGTGGCAGACGCTGGTCACCGTTGTTCTCGACCAGCACGTTGCCGCTGGCGGCATCCATGAGGACGTAGGCTTTGGCGGCCAGTTGCGGTGGCGACGGCATCATCTCGGCCGCGAAGGCGGCTGGCGAGAGGAGCAGCGGGACTAGCAGACACAGGCGTTTGGCAAAGGTGGTGATGTTCATCCGTCTCTCGAAATCGCTAATGGAAACTGTCCTTGCGGACAAAATTTAATCAGATGACTTTCTAACGAGCCATCGCGTGTTCAGTTGCTCACTCCAGTCACCCTTGCCGGGCTTTTGTTCTTCGACGAGCCAACAACCTGGTTCACCCCCCGATACCGCAAGTGAACCGTCAATCAAGTTCTACGTATTACTCGGTGACCACACTGGGCGAACCCAGGTTGGCCAGGCGCACGCTGTTCTGCACCTGGGCGATTTCACCCGGCGAGCCAATCGGCCCCAGGCGTACCCGGTGCAGGGTCTGCTGATTGCGCACGATCGAGCTGATGAACACCGGAGCGCTCACCATCCCGCTGAGCTTCGACCTCAGCAGTTCTGCAGCGTCCGGGTTGGCGAACGCGCCCACCTGCAGATACTGGCCAGACGCTGGTGCAGAAGCGTTTTTTTTTGCACTCATCGGCACTGGGACGGTGTCAGCGGCATGTTGCTGCGGCGGTGGCGTCCATTGCTCGACGGTGCCGGCCGAGGCCGTGATCACCGGGGCGCTATTCTGCGCGACTTGCGGCTCGTTGAGCATCAAAGGCGCCGGACGGCCCTTGGCGGCCCACCATTGCTGAGGATCGATGCCTTCGACCTTGACCCGCGCGGTGCCGATCTCGGCGTAACCGAGCTTCTTCGCCGCGGCGTAGGACAGGTCGATGATGCGGTCGGAATAGAACGGACCACGGTCATTGACCCGCAGGATCACGCTCTTGTTATTGTCCAGGTTGGTCACCCGAACGTAACTTGGCAGTGGCAATGTCTTGTGCGCGGCACTCATGCCGTACAGGTCATAGACCTCGCCGTTGGCGGTGTTCTGACCGTGAAACTTGGTGCCGTACCAGGACGCCGTACCCGAAGCCACGTAGGTCTTCGATTCCTGCAACGGGAAGTAGGTCTTGCCCAGCACGGTGTACGGGTTGGCCTTGTATGGACCGGTGTGCAGGGTCGGCGTGGCATCCGGAATGCGCGATACGTCGACGTCCCACCATGGCGCGCCATCTTTGTGCGCACGGTTGATATCCAGGCCCGGCTGCGCACGCACAGCGGTCGAGGAGGTTTTCTGAGTCGGGGAACGGCTGGTCGAGCAACTGGCGACCAGCACCGCCAACGCAGCGAATGCCACCAGCTTCAGGGGTTTATTGTTAGGCAATGCCCGCATTACTTGACGCCCCGTGCTTGTACCAGCTGTTCAGACAGTTGATGTACGGCCATGGCGTACATCACGCTGCGGTTATAACGCGTGATCGCGTAGAAATTCTTCAGGCCCATCCAGTATTCAGGGCCGTTGTCGCCTTCGAGGCGAAATGCAGTAACCGGCATATCATCGCGCAGCGCATCATGACTTGACCAGCCCAGCGCCCGCAACTCTCCAACGGTTTTCGTCGGCTCGATGCCGCTGGTCAGGCCTTCATCGACCTGTTCGCCGCGGACATCGGCACGGCTGACCACCGGCTCACCGGCGACCCAACCGTGACGCTTGAAATAGCTGGCGACGCTGCCGATCGCATCATCCGGGTTGTTCCAGATGTTGATGTGGCCGTCACCGTCGAAATCCACCGCATAAGCACGGAAGCTGCTCGGCATGAACTGCGGCAGGCCCATGGCCCCGGCGTACGAGCCTTTCAGAGTCAAAGGATCGACCTGCTCCTCGCGCGCCAGCAGCAGAAACTCACGCAGTTCCTTGCGGAAAAATTCGGCACGGGGAGGATAGTCGAAACCGAGCGTGGACAAGGCATCGATCACCCGGTAATTACCGGTATTACGTCCGAAAAAGGTTTCAACGCCGATGATCGACACGATGACTTGTGCCGGCACGCCGTATTCCTGCTCGGCCCGGGCCAGGGTGGCCTCGTGCTGACGCCAGAAGTCCACACCCCGGGCGATACGCGCGTCAGTGATGAACATCGGACGATATTCTTTCCATTGTTTGACCCGCTCGGCAGGTCTGGAAATGGCGTCGAGAATCGCCTGTTTGCGTTGCGCCTCGCGGAACACTGCCATCAGTTGCTCACCGGCGAAACCATAGTCGCGGGTCATTTCACCGACGAACTCGGCCACCTGCGGCGAGCCTTCGTATTCGCCGGCCAGCGCTTCCTGCACGCTACCCAGCAGGCCCATCAGACCTACCAATGGCGCGCATCGAGTCGCCCAGCCACGCATAACTTGCATTGAACTCTTCACCTTATTCAAACCTGTGCGATCCACTTGCGATGGGTATGGATCGACATCAAAACCCCAAACGCTGACAGCAGCGTCACCAGCGAAGTTCCTCCGTAGCTAATGAATGGCAACGGCACCCCTACAACCGGCAACAGGCCACTGACCATACCGATGTTGACGAAAACGTAAACAAAAAACGTCATGGTCAACGCCCCGGCGAGCAATTTGCCGAACAGCGTCTGGGCCTGAGCGGTAATCACCAGCCCGCGGCCAATCAACAACAGATAGATCAGCAGCAGCGCGCAAATGCCCACCAGGCCGAACTCTTCGCCGAGTACGGCAATGATGAAGTCAGTGTGGCTTTCCGGCAGGAAGTCCAGGTGCGACTGGGTGCCGAGCAACCAGCCTTTGCCGAATACGCCGCCGGAACCGATCGCGGCTTTCGACTGAATGATGTTCCAGCCAGTGCCCAGCGGATCGCTTTCCGGGTCGAGGAAAGTCAGGATTCGCTGCTTCTGGTAGTCGTGCATGATGAAAAACCACATCGCCACCGACACCGGAATCGCCGCCGCCAATACACTGAGAATCCAGCGCCAGCGCAACCCGCCCATGAACAGCACGAACGCGCCGCCGGCGAGAATCAGCAGCGAAGTACCGAGGTCCGGCTGACGCACGATCAATACAAAGGGCACGCCGATCAGCATCAAACTGATGCCGACATGCTTGAGCTGCGGCGGCAGCGTGCGCTTGGACAGATACCAGGCGATGGTCGCCGGCATCAGGATCTTCATGAACTCCGAGGGCTGGAAGCGGATCACCCCGGGAATGTTGATCCAGCGTGTCGCGCCCATGGCGTTGTGGCCCATGATGTCCACCACCAACAGCAGCACCACGCCGATCACATAGCCGAGCGGCACCCAGCGCGCCATGAAACGCGGTTCGAATTGGGCGATGATGATCATCGACACCAGACCGATGCCGAACGACGTGGCCTGTTTGGCCAGCAGATCCCAGCTCTTGCCGCTCGCCGAATACAGCACGAACAGGCTGCCGGCAGCGAGAATCAGCAGCAGAATGAGCAGCGGACCATCGATATGCAGTCTTTGCAGCAGTGTCGCGCGGCGACGCATCACATCCTCACTGGAGAGCATGCGATCAAAGTTATTCATCACGGGCCGTAGCCTCCGCACTGATTGGGCTGGCGTATTCGGCCTTCAAACGTCCGTCCTGATCGAGCAGCCAGGCGTCCATGACCTGACGCACCACGGGCGCGGCAACGCCTGAACCGGACTCACCGTTCTCGACCATCACCGACACGACGATGCGTGGATCATCGGCCGGGGCAAAACCGACGAACAAGGCGTGGTCGCGGTGGCGTTCCTGAACCTTGGAGCGGTCGTATTTCTCACCCTGTTTGATCGCCACGACTTGCGCGGTACCCGACTTGCCGGCGATGCGGTATTGCGCGCCAATAGCGGCTTTGCGCGCGGTACCGCGAGCACCGTGCATCACCTGCTGCATGCCGTGGTTGACCTTGGTCCAGTCCGACGGATCACGCAGGATGATGTCCGGCATCGGATTCTCGTCCACCGGTTTCACCCCTTCGAGGGATTTGGCCAGGTGCGGACGGTTCCACACGCCTTTGTTGGCCACCAGCGCGGTGGCCTGGGCCAGTTGCAGCGGGGTCGATTGCATATAGCCCTGGCCGATCCCGAGGATCAGGGTCTCGCCGGGGAACCACGCCTGCTTGCGCGTCGCTCGCTTCCACTCGCGGGACGGCATCAGGCCGGGGGATTCTTCGAACATGTCCAGCGAGACCTTTTGGCCGATGCCGAACTTGTTCATGTAGGACGACAACCGGTCGATACCAAGCTTGTGCGCCAGGTCATAGAAGTAGGTGTCGTTGGACCGCATGATCGCCGTGTCGAGGTCGACGAAGCCGTCACCGGTACGGTTCCAGTTACGGTATTTGTGGTCGTAGTTGGGCAGCATGTAATAGCCCGGGTCGAACACCCGGCTCGAAGCTGTCACCACACCGGAATCGAGACCGGCAATCGCCACCGCCGGTTTGATCGTCGAACCCGGCGGGTACAGACCGCGCAACACACGGTTGAACAGCGGCCGGTCAATCGAATCACGCAACTCGGCGTAGGCCTTGAAGCTGATCCCGGTGACGAACAGGTTCGGGTCGAAGCTCGGCTGACTGACCATGGCCAGCACTTCACCGGTCTTCGGATCCAGCGCCACCACCGCACCGCGACGCCCGCCCAATGCGGCTTCGGCAGCTTCCTGCAACTTGATGTCCAGGCTCAGAACAATGTCCTTGCCGGGGATCGGATCGGTGCGTTTGAGCACACGCAGCACGCGGCCACGGGCGTTGGTCTCGACTTCTTCGTAACCGACCTGACCGTGCAATTCCGGCTCGTAGAAACGCTCGATGCCGGTTTTGCCGATGTGGTGGGTGCCGCTGTAGTTGACCGGATCGAGGGTTTTCAGCTCTTTCTCGTTGATCCGCCCCATGTAACCGACCGAGTGCGCAAAGTGCGCGCCCTGCGGATAGTGACGAACCAACTGCGCAACTACTTCCACACCCGGCAGGCGGAACTGGTTCACCGCGATGCGGGCAATCTGCTCTTCACTCAGCTCGAACAGGATCGGCACCGGCTCGAACGGCCGGCGCCCCTGACGCATGCGCTTTTCGAAAATCACCCGGTCCTCGGGCGTCAGCTCCAGCACTTCCACGATGACGTCGAGCACTTGCTGCCAGTCGCCGGAACGCTCGCGGGTCATGCTCAGGCTGAAGCTCGGGCGGTTGTCCGCCACTACCACGCCATTACGGTCGAAGATCAACCCACGGGTCGGCGGAATCGGCTGCACGTGGACACGGTTGTTTTCCGAGAGCGTCGAGTGGTACTCGTACTGGATCACCTGCAAGTAATACAGCCGCGCGATCAACACGCCGATCAGCAGCATGATCGCAATGGCCCCGAACACGACGCGGCTACGCACCAGGCGTGCGTCCTTTTCGTGGTCCTTGATGCGGATCGGCTGAGACATGAGGGCTGGCTTACTTGTGGTAAGGGTGACCGGACAGCACGGTCCAGGCACGGTACAACTGTTCGCCGATCAGGATCCGCACCAGCGGGTGCGGCAACGTCAGCGGCGACAACGACCAGCGCTGATCGGCACGGGCGCAGACTTCCGGCGCCAGCCCTTCCGGGCCACCGACCATGAAGTTGACCGTGCGCGAATCCAGCCGCCAGCGGTCAAGCTCGACCGCCAGTTGCTCGGTGCTCCAGGGTTTGCCGTGGACTTCCAGCGTGACGATCCGCTCGTTCGGCCCGACCTTGGCCAGCATGGCTTCGCCTTCCTGGCGGATGAATCGGGCCACGTCGGCATTCTTGCCACGGGTATTGAGCGGTATTTCCACCAGTTCCAGCGCCAGCTCGGACGGAAGACGCTTGGCATACTCATGCCAGCCTTCTTCCACCCACTTGGGCATGCGTGAACCGACGGCGATCAGGCGCAGTCGCACAGCAATCCCTTACAGCTGGTCTTTGTTGAGCTTGGTGAAATGCTCGTGGGTGTTTTCCGGGCTGTGGTGCTTGGCGTCGGCCGCACGGCTTTGCTCGGCACCGGCCCACAGGCGCTCCAGGTCGTAGAACTGACGTGCCGAGGCAGTCATCATGTGCACGATCACCAGGTCCAGGTCCAACAGCACCCAGTCGCTGTCGCCCTTGCCTTCTTCGCCCAGCGGCTTGGCGCCCTTCTTTTTGACTTCTTCACGAACCTTGTCGAGCATCGCGTTGATCTGGCGGTTGGACGTACCGGTGGCGATGATCATGTAGTCAGTGATGCTCTGCTTGTCGCGAACATCGATGACCTGAATATCCTGCGCCTTGACGTCTTCCAGGGCCTCCTTGGCGAGGTCGACCAGTTGCGCGCCAGTGAGCGGCTCGTTGGTGTTGACCGGCTCAGGCAGCGGAGCGCTCTTGAATGTGCCTTTGCGCTTTACTTTGGTTTGGTCTTTGTCAGTCATATAAAACTCGTTTTGCTCATATATTCGGCGGCTTGGCGACACGTGGATTCGTATCAGTGAAGCACGCCTTGTTCAGTTCGACGCACGGTACAGACCGTGCGCATCGATGTAGGCCAGGACCGCGTCGGGCACCAGGAAACGTACCGACTTACCGCTGGCCAGCAGTTGACGGATCTGGGTGGCAGAAACCGCGAGCGGTGTCTGCCAGACGAATGCAATCTGTCCGCTCGGCCCTTTCAGGGCCAGCGGGTCGCTCACCGAACGCGCTGCCAGCAGGTTGCGCAAGGCATCCGGCGGTTCGCTGTCGGCGTCCGGGCGCTGTAGCACCAGGATGTGGCAATGCTGGAGCAACTCTTCCCAGCGGTGCCAAGTGGGCAGGCCGCAAAATGCGTCCCAGCCCAAAAGCAGAAAAACCTGGGTCTCGGCGGGCATTTCAGCGCGCATCGACTCCAGGGTATCAATGGTCCATGACGGCTTGTCCCGCTGCAATTCGCGGGCGTCCACCATCAGCGGCGGCAATCCGGCCACCGCACACTCGACCATCGCCAAGCGATCCCGCGCCGACACCTGCGGCGTACCGCGATGCGGTGGCCGAGCGTTCGGCATCAAGCGCAACTCGTCGAGCGCCAGCGCTTCGACGACTTCCAGCCCACCGCGCAAATGGCCGATGTGCACCGGGTCGAACGTGCCGCCCAGCACGCCAATGCGTCGGGGGCGGGACTCGCTGCCGGCTTGCGGCGCTGTCAGGTCGAGGTCGGTCAAGTCAGACCGGCGCCTGGCCGCGCAACTGGCCGTCACCGACCACGATGTATTTCTCGCAGGTCAGTCCTTCAAGGCCCACCGGGCCGCGGGCGTGCAGCTTATCAGTAGAAATGCCGATCTCGGCACCCAATCCGTATTCAAATCCATCTGCAAAACAGGTCGGCGTGTTGATCATCACCGAGGCCGAGTCGACTTCCGCCACAAAGCGGCGGGTATCGGCGAGGTTTTCGCTGACAATCGAGTCGGTGTGATGGGAGCCATAATGGTTGATGTGTTCAATGGCCTGATCCAGGCCGTCGACCACGCGAATCGACAGGATCGGCGCCAGGTACTCGGTGCTCCAGTCGTCTTCACTGGCGGCAACGGCCTCAATGATCGCCCGTGTGCGCTCGCAACCGCGCAGTTCGACGCCTTTTTCGCGGAACTGGCCCGCCATCGACGGCAGGAAATCCTTGGCGACAGTCTGGTCGACCAGCAGCGTCTCCATCGCACCGCAGATACCGTAGCGATAGGTTTTGGCATTGAAGGCGATGCGCTGAGCTTTCGCCAGATCGGCGTGGGCACTGACGTAAACGTGGCAGATACCGTCCAGATGCTTGATCACCGGAACCCGGGCATCGCGGCTGATGCGCTCGATCAACCCACGGCCACCGCGCGGCACGATCACATCGACGTACTCGGGCATGGTGATCATCGCGCCAACGGCGGCACGGTCAGTGGTTTCGACCACTTGCACCACGGCAGCCGGCAATTGGGCCTCAGCCAGACCGCGCTGAATGCACGCAGCAATCGCCCGGTTGGAATGAATCGCCTCGGAGCCGCCGCGCAGAATGGTCGCGTTGCCGGACTTCAGGCACAGGCTGGCAGCATCGATGGTCACGTTGGGACGGGATTCGTAGATGATCCCGATCACCCCCAGCGGCACGCGCATCTTGCCGACCTGAATGCCCGACGGACGGAAGCTCATGTCGCGGATCGCACCGACCGGATCCGGCAACGCGGCGACCTGACGCAAACCGACGATCATGCCGTCGATACGTGCCGGGGTCAGTTCCAGACGTTCCAGCAACGCCGGCTCCAGGCCATTGGCGCGACCGGCGGCCAGATCCTGTTCATTGGCTGCGGCGAGCTCGGCGCGGGCGGCGTCCAGGGCATTGGCAGCAGCCTGCAAGGCGCGGTTTTTCTGCGCGGTGCTGGCACGGCCGATGACCCGGGAGGCTTCGCGGGCGGCGCGACCCAATCGGGTCATGTAGTCAAGAACGGACTCAGTCATGGTCTGCTGGGGTCTTGGCAAAGAGGAAAGCGGCAGATTATAGCTGTCGCGTCCCGGGACTAACAGCGGTGACGGGCGGATGGTCGAAATGAACGCGGATTCGCCGGCGTTCAGGCCCAATTAAGCCGCGCGTTGTTATCATCACGACCTCCTGAGCCTGGATAAACATTGCCTGCCATGTCCAACCTGACCGTTCGCAACCGCGCCGAACGCCTGCCGCTGGGGCTGCCGGACGCCTTTTTCGACCGAGATGCGCAAGTGCTGGCGCAGGATCTGCTCGGCAAAGTCATTCGTCACCGGGTCGGCGACCTGTGGCTGAGCGCGCGAATCATCGAAACCGAAGCCTATTACTGCGCAGAAAAAGGCAGCCACGCCTCGCTGGGCTACACAGAAAAGCGTAAGGCTTTGTTTCTGGATGGCGGCCACATCTATATGTATTACGCCCGGGGCGGTGATTCGCTGAATTTCAGCGCCCAGGGTCCGGGCAATGCGGTATTGATCAAGTCCGCCTATCCGTGGGTCGATGAAATCAGCGGGCCGGCAAGTCTGGCGCAGATGCTGCTGAACAATCCCGACGCACAGGGACGTGCGCGGCCTTCGCAAAAGCTCTGCGCCGGGCAAACCCTGCTGTGCAAAGCGCTGGGATTGAAAGTGCCAGTGTGGGACGCCAAGCGTTTCGATCATGAAGTGCTTCTGGTAGAAGACACCGGGCCGGCACCTTCGCACATCATTCAAACCACACGCCTGGGCATTCCCCATGGCCGTGACGAGCACCTGATGTACCGCTTTGTCGACGCCAACTATGCGCAATGGTGCACGCGGAACCCGCTGCGACGCGGTCAGGTCGAAGGTCGGGATTATTTCTTGCGGTAAACACACGCCATTGCGGGCTGCCGACGGCTGCGCCTGCGGGGTTAATCAATGATTGGAGTTTTTCTGTATGGGCCCATGGCTCGATAGCATTACCGGGTGGCTGGCGGCCAATCCACAGTGGCTGGCTGTGGCGGTGTTCATTGTTGCCTTTGTGGAATGCCTGGCGATTGCAGGTTTGATCGTGCCGGGCACCGTGCTGCTGTTTGCCGTCGCCGTGCTGGCCGGCAGCGGCGCCCTGTCGCTGAGTGAAACCCTATTGCTGGGGTTCCTTGGCGGGATTCTCGGCGATGCCGTTTCATATTTCCTCGGCCGCCATTTCCATCAGAACATTCGGCGCCTGCCGGGGCTGCGGCATCATCCGGAATGGATGGCCGGCGCCGAGTCGTATTTCCAGCGCTACGGCATCGCCAGTCTGCTGGTTGGCCGCTTCATCGGCCCGTTGCGGCCGATGCTGCCGATGGTCGCCGGTATGTGCGACATGCCCTTTCCGCGTTTTGCCGCGGTCAGTCTGCTGGCCGCCGCCGGCTGGAGTCTGGCCTACCTGTTGCCGGGCTGGGCCACCGGCGCCGCCTTCCGCCTGCCATTGCCTGAAGGGTTCTGGCTGGAAGCCGGCATCGTTGCTGGCAGCATCGCCGCCATGATTGGTCTCAGCGTGAACAGCAGTCTGCGTCGCCACCGCCGGGCGACCATCTGGATCAGCAGCATGAGCCTGTTGATCCTGATTGGCCTGTTTATCGGCTATCCGTACCTGACAGCACTCGATCAAGGCGTGATGACGCTGGTGCAGGAACATCGCCAGCCGATGCTGGATGAAATTGCGGTCACGCTGACCCTGATCGGCGAGTTCCGCAACATGCTGCTGTTCAGCGTCCTGCTGACCGGTCTGTTGCTGCTGTGCCGGCAATGGCGTCAGGCGATCTTCGTTGGCGGCACGCTATTGGTGACCGCACTGGCCAACACCGGGACCAAATACTTTTTTGCCCGGGTGCGCCCGGAAGTGCTGACCGATCCACTGACCACCTACAGCATGCCCAGTGGCCATGCTTCAGGTTCGTTCGCACTGTTTCTGACGCTGGCGGTACTCGCCGGCCGTGGCCAGCCGCCACGCATGCGCCTGACCTGGCTGCTGATCGCCTGTATTCCGGCCCTTTCCATCGCCCTGTCGCGAGTTTATCTGGGGGCTCATTGGCCAACCGACGTCTTGGCCGGCGCCATGCTTGCCGCCGGTGTCTGCGCCGCTGCCCTGTGGCTGAGTCAGCGCAAAACCCCACTCAACTCCATGCCATTCAAAATCTGGTGGCTGATCCTGCCGGCGATGTTGGCGCTGTTCGGTTTCTTCGTCCTGCGACACTTGCCTCATACCCTGTTGCGTTACGCCTACTGAATCAGGCGATGCACAAGCCTTATTCCCTTCGCACTGCTCTTTTAGGAATTCTCCGACAAGAGCAGCGCTTTTCTCTTATTAAATTTTGCTCAACCGAGATAAAACTTCTTACTTGAAAACTTGCAACTTCCCACAATAAAAAACCAAAAGAATTGAAGTTACACATTAGATAAAAACCCGCTTAACTACGCCTTCCATAACTCGAAAAACCCGTTAGATTAAATCCACAACCTTTGAAACCCGCCGATACTTGCTCGCCATCCCAAGTGAGCCTGTTTGCACTTGCCTGCCTGCCAAACAACTCAACTTAGCGAGCGAGGGTTTCAATTCATCAACTGATTTCGAGTATTCCATGAGTCCGAAGATACCCCGCAAACCCGCCCCAGCCTCAACGCAACAACCTGAACCGGGCCCATTTGCGCCGCTGCGAACCGATCCTCCTTTTGCGGCAAGTGGACCATCCACCTTCCGCTTACCGGGTTTGCCGAGCAGCCATGATTCCGGCCAATTCGCGGGAGGCCAGCCGAGCATGGACACCACCCCGCCAGCGGTGGTCATCCAGGCCATGCCGACAGCACGCGCGCCCCATCATGCACGGGAGAACGGGCCGGACATCTACTGGCTGCGCGAGGATTTCCTGCGCGGGATGAACACGGCGGATGACGACGGTTTTCGCTGGATCGTCGGACGACAGTTTGTCGACGTCGAATATCAAGGAGGCGTGCGCACCACCCATGTCGGCCAGGATACCGCCGGGCAGTATCGCTGCAAATTGATCACCGAGCGCTCCGCATCCGGGCCGGCGCTTTACAGGAACGAGGGCCGACAAACCTGGCGCCTGACGGAACATCCGGCGCCCGCCATGCCCTCGACGAAACGACCTGCACTGCCCGCTGGCGATCAACCCGGTATCACGCCCGTCGCAAAACAGCCTCGGCCTGCCCACCTCGCGGCGCACCTGTACAGAGCGTCACTGCGCTCGCCGGACGCCCAAGGCTATTACGAACTGACTCCCACCTTCGGCGCGGACAGCATGGCCCCGCAGTTTGCCTTCAAGGATCACTCCGGTCGCTGGATCCCGGTCGATCCACCTGCCGGCGGTTTCGGCGCCCGGCCCACGCACCTGCAACACTGGACCGATCACCAGATCTGGCTGGCATACGGCATTCATGGCAAGGATCTCTTGCGTTTTCGTGCTGACGCCCAGGCCAGTGGCAAACGTCCGCAATGGGTTATCTCCCAGGCGACGCAGGACCCGTTCGTCGACTTGCTGCACGACGCCCTGCGCTGGCTGAATCCAGCCATGAACCTTGCGCAACGCAAGGCATTCCTGCAGTCCTACAACTTGCTGCCCAGCCAATTGACCCGCCTGCAACAGGATCTGAAGACCGAACTGAAAATGCCGCAATGGGCGCAGGCGCACAAACGCCTGGTCGACGACATCAACCATCCGCAACGTCTCGACCAACTGAGCCGCGACGCTGTCCAGGAACTCAACCTCAAGCGCGATGTGCGGCATGACTGGTACAGCCTCGAAAGCAGCATGACCGAGACAGTACGCGAAGCGCTCTTGAGCAAACTCGGCTATTTGCGCAACCAGCACAATTGCCTGTATCGCACGGATGTGCCGGCGCTGTTCCGTGGCGATGATCGCACACCGTTCGAACTCGCCAGTGACGGCTTCATGCTGCCGCGGTATCACCACGAGCGCGGAGCCACCACGCACAAACCGATGAGCGCCACCTTCAGTCTCAAGGAAGGAAAGATGTACGCGAGCGAGCCCGATCCTGAGTACTTGCGTTTCAGCCGGCAACTCAACAAGCACCCGGGGCGCGAAAGGTACGAGTCGTCCTCGGACAGCGATGCCAGCGGCAGTGATAGCGATAGCAGCAGCTCTTCCGGCTGGTCCAACCCTGACAGCCCGATTCCATGGGATCACGATCGCAAGTACCGGAGCATCCGTGAAAAGCAGAATGCAATGTTTCTGTACGTGCTGGACACCCGCAATCTGGAAGTGGTCCCCCATGAAGACAACATGAGTTTCAATTCAGCGGCCCGCAACACCTCCTCCACCTGGTTTCCCTCCGATGATTTCGAAGGACTGATCTCGGTCAGCCGCAGCGGACTGGACGCCGATCGCATCTGGTTGCTGCACTCGGACCTGTCCAAAGCCGTCAGGATCGATGACCTCAACGACCAGGCAGGCGCAAGCGCGGAGCGCATCGAAGGCGCCACCCATGCCGGACACCACAACACCTCTGAATACGACCGTTTGATCGACAACGTCGAGGCCGCTGGCAAGCCCGTAATCAGGCTGTCCGGCAACGGCAACGAATTCGCCTACGACATCACTTGGCCCGCACCGGCAACGTCGACAACGCAACATCAGTGACACGCCGGTAGGGACACCGGTCATGCGCTTTCATTAAAGGATTAATGACATGTCAAAACTTATCGCTCCGCCCGCACACATGGCCGACCAGAGCCTGATTCAGGTCACCGCCGTCAGTGCCTCGGCCAACCCCCATGCACCGCAGGCGGGCACGCTCAACAGCGCAATGCCAGCAGAGGATGCTGACGCCGCCTATCGACGCACGCTGAAATCCCTCGACAAACATTTCGGCCCCTTGCGCATCGGCGAGATCCTGACCAGTCGCGTGGAACTCCAGGCCTTGGGCGCGACCGTGCACGGCCAGCCCATCAGCCCGGCGAATGCCGGCATGCAGCGTGTCGATCAACACTTTCTCGATGGGCTCAATTTCGACGCAGACCGGGTGCAGGCACGTTTGCTGTCCGTGGACACCCCGGACAGCAATGTGGCAGCGATGCTGTTTTATGAAATTGCCTGCAAGCGCTCGGTCGATGCCGGGGCGCTGTTCGTCGCCGATACCACCATCGACCCCGGCAGCGCAGTGGATCGCCTGAATCAGTTGGGCAAGGCTGCGCAAAAACTGGATATCCATCGTGCCGACGCACTGGAAAATGCCCCGGGCTGGATCAGCAAAAACAAAAGCTACTTGATGAGCGGTGCCGGGGTCGGCATGCAAGCGTTCGGCATCTACAGCGGCTACAAGGCGATGATCGACGCGATCAAGCACGGTGACACCCTGGAAGCGTTTTTCCAGGGCGGCTCGATCGCCGCCGAATTCGGCTCGTTGATCATCGAACGCGGGCTGACCAAGACCGGTGAGGCCATGCTCAGAAATGGCGGCAACGCGCTGAAGTATTTCCCGCTGACGTCGGTGGGCAAATACATGAGCCGCGGTGCCGGGATGTTCGCCAGCGCCATCACCCTGCCCTTCGATATCGCCGATGCCATCAAGTCGTTCAACGCTGCCGCGGCGGCGCAGGGCAAAGCCGCCCAGGATCACTACGTCAGCGGTGGTCTGAGCGTTGCGGGAGCCGGCATCAGTCTGGTGCTGGGCGTCGCCGCCCTGGCCGGTTTCGGTAGCGTCGCCGGGCCGGTCGGGCTGGTCGCCGCCGGATTGCTCATCGCCGCCTCGATGATCTACCAGGCCGCCCGCGTGGTGGACGACATCGACGATTACATCGAACTGACCTTTGAAGAACGCCTGCGCTCCGGCTGGTTCGCCTTCACCAATAAGGAACTGGACAGTGACGTGCTCGATCGTTTCAAGCTCGCCAAGGGCTATCGCGACCACCAGCGCCAACTGGAGTTGTCGGCCCGGGACATGCTGGAGAACGCCTACAAGCACTCCATCGAACACGTGATCAACGGTGCCTTTCAGGTTGAATTGAAACCCGTTGAAATCTGGCGCTATCAATGGAATGAAAGCGCCGGCCAACAACCCTTCAAGCTCGACAACCAGGCCGTGGTTGTCGGCGGTGACGATGTGATCGATGCCGGCAAAGGCCTGCCCGCCAACCTCAAAGGCAAAGTGTCGGGCAGTGCCGGTGACGACAAAGGCATTTTCTGGCGCCTGGGTGATGGCAATGACCGGGTTATCGGGGTCGCGAACAAGCCCAATCTGTTTACCTATCGGGCGGATCACAAGGCTCTGACCGGGGGCGACCGCAACGATGCGTTCTATCAGGACATCACCGAGCAGGAATTGAACCTCATCAGTAAACCGGCGCACCTCAACGTGCTGGATGGCGGCGCAGGTTCCGACACCCTGGCCTTCGAAGGCAGCCGCCCGCTCAGCGACACCCGCCACATCGGTCACGACATCAACCTGCACAGCGGCAGGGTGGCGCTGCGCGGTCTGGATCCTGAGGTGAATGCCGTTGAAGTCGCGCAACTCACGTCGATCGAAAACGTCTCGACCCTGCGCAGGGGCACCAGCCGGGTCAGCGGCAACGACGAGGCCAATCAGATTTCCGCCAATGGCTACGACCGCATCAGCGCCGGTGCCGGCGACGACACGATTGCCCTCTACGGACGGGACTGCCGGGTAGAGGGCGGCAGTGGCGCAGATCGTTTTTACATCGCCAGCAGCAACGCCCGCACGACGATTGTCGAGGACGGTGAGGCGTCGAGCCTGATCGAGTTCGGCTGGCCGGCGGAAATCATCCAGCGCTGGCAGATCGTCGGCACTTCACTGGTGATCAGCTCATTGCGCGGCGAGGATGGCCACGACCCGGAACATGTACTGACCCTCGAAAACGTCTACCAATGGGTCGATGGCAAACGCCAGTTGAACAATGACCGATTCCGCTTCAAGACCCAGGATGGTTACGAGTTGCTGGTTCAACTACCCAGGCAGCCAGGTGAGGCGTCGCAGCAGGATATAACCCCAGTCGTGGTCGTCATTGGCCAACCCGCTGCCGCGCCACAGATCGTTAACGGCGGCATCGTCGAGATCGCCGAACAGGGCTTGAAGCAGCACTTCTTGGCTCGCACCGAGCGTCAGGTGGAATTTGTTGCCCAGCGCAACACCGCCGAAACCGCCCGCACGGTTTATCTGGAATTCGACAGCGCTGAAATCATCGATGTGCAAGTCAGTTATCAAGTGCAGGTGCGCAAAGGCGTTTCTGGCACGAGCCACTTGTACTACACGGACTTCACCCTGTCGGTCAGGCTGCCGTCAAAAGTCGTGATGTTCAAAGGCGTGATCCAGACCATCGCGGCGGCCACCGGTTACAGCGGCAGAAACAGCCTGAAAGTCACCACGCCACGCCTGCAGCAGAACGTGGTCCTGATTCTGCAGGACCAGGTTTCCTACCGGCTTCAGGTTCCCGTACTGAATTACGAGGACGATGCAAAAAATCCCGGCACCCGCGTACGCAGCACCCGCAGTTGCCTCAAGCAACGCAAGGGCAACTATCGATTTGTCAGACCATTGGCCAGCGTGAAACCGCTGATAACGGCAGAACCCAGCCGCATCACGATCGAAACGGGTTCGCACACCGGCATCTATGTGCTCGATGGTCAGAGTTCGACGTACGATGTTCATCTTGCCAGCAACACCATCATTCGCCTTTCGACGCCAGGCGCAGCGGCCAAAACCGCCGATGCTTCAACCTGGACGCTGTACACCCACACGCTGAAAGAAACAGTCACCCGCGACGACATCCAACTGGACGGCAACCGTCTGCGCATCGCCAGCGTCACCGTCGAACTGCCCGATATCGAAGATGACGCCCCGGTGGAATCCATCAACGTGGCCACGTCGGCCGGCAACATTTATGAAGTGTCGCTGTTGTTTGAAGTGCTGCAGCTTTACGTCATCGATGCACGTGGCTACGCCGATGTCGAAGCCCTGCTGGCCGAGATCAATGCCCATCAACAACGAAACGAACTGGCGGCCAGGGTTCATGTAACCCACATCGGCATCAACACCGGAACGATCGGCACGGTGGTTTACAACTCGGTCAGGAAACACTGGAGTCTGGCCAGCGCTCCACTGGTGCCAATCAACCTGCAAGACCTGGTCTTTCCAATCGACAAGACCTGACCCTCAACCACGTGCCCGTCTGGATCTGACGTCCACACGGGCACCCGCTCACTTCAGCCTACGGACAGGCTGACTGGCAAAAACGGAGTTTATTCATGCGCCAAAAACCGGGGCCTCGGCCTAAATCACCCACCGTCGACACCCCCGCCACCTCCACACCGCTACCCGCCGATCATTCAGCGAGCAGAGCGATATTTCCAGACCCCGAAAACATTCCGGGGCATCTACCGATCGATGTGCCCTCCTCACCCAAGCGACCGCGCCTGGAGGAACCCGGTAGCTCCCGAGCAAAAACCTCCCCTATCGAAGTGAGCGTCACACCGAGATTACCCACAGACACAGCGGATCTTTCGATGACGTCGCTGGAAGATTTCGCCCATCCGTATTTCGGCGATCTGCCAGTGCCGAATGAATCGGGCATCCGGCGTTATCTCGCCAAGGACTGGGTGGACGTGCAACTGCCCGGCACCGAAGGCCGACACCACGTTTGTGTTCAATACGATGCCGAGCTCAGGGCCTATCGCGTGATGTCCCTCTGGCGCCTGGCACCTGGCCCACCCATTTACCGGACCACGCAAGGCAATCTGTGGAGCCTGGATCGGCACCTCACCTTCCTGAACGTTGATGACTACACGTTTTCCGCGACACCGGATGCTGACGGTTACTACACCTTTCGCGCTCTCGGAACGACCGGCGATGACGCCATCCTCGGCTATGCCATCAAGGATCCGGAACACCACTGGATTGCCATTGATCCCGCGCAGGCAAAGCGCGACAGGATGGCTGATGCACCACTTGCACACTGGTCGGATCAGGACATCCAGCGCATGTACATTCTGGATGACAGCCGGGTTGCCGCCTTCCGCACGGAAGCACAAGCGGCCGGCAAGCCACCGGACTGGGCACTTCGCGCGCAGAACACCGAAGACCATTTATTTGTCGCTGATTCACTGAAGTGGCTGCATCCACACATGCCGTTCGCCCAGCGTCTGCAATTACAGCGCAGCTACAACCTGACCCAGGACCAACTGTGTCGGCTGCGCACAGAGTCGGGTGATGGTCAGATACCGCAATGGGCTGAACAGCACAAACGCCTGACGCTCGATGCGACCAATGAGCAGCGCTTCAAACTGATCGGCGAAGAGCTGGAAGACTACGTTCAGCAATTGCGCAGCCAAGGGCTGGCCCTCGACCATCACTGGCCCGCCACCCGCTACAGCGACGCCTTTCTAGCCGATTACGCGGCCCACCTCGGCTATCGGCGAACCCGCCACGACATGTTGTATCGCACCGACATTCCGGCGATGTTCCGCGGTGAAACCCGGTTGCCCTTCGAGTTGGCCAGGGATGGTCGAATGATGTACCGCAAAGGCAATCCCACTGGCACTACAAACAAGCGCGCGTTGAGTGCCACGTTCGGGCTGCATGATGCCACCGCCTACGCGGCAACCAAGGGCGGTTTCTATCACGAGTTGCATTACAACTCGCAGGCCAATCGCTTTCCCGGCGTGAACCCTCAAAGCTCCAAAGGTCGCACCGGCGAATCCTCCGATTCAGGCAGCAGTTCGGTATCGGAGGGTAAACGAACCGGCGACGAGGCTGACTCTGACAGCTCCTTCGTCTTCGATGACTCGAAAGGTTATGAATCCACGCGCCGCCAGCAAACCACGTCATTCGTCTACGCCATTGATACCCGGGGTCTGGAAGTGGTGCCGGGTGCGGAGAACAAGGCATTCAACCCCGCCAACGGCAAGTTCCTCTTCGACGACACGGAGGGGCATATCTCTACGCCCACGCGCGGCATCAGTGCCGAGCGGCTCTGGCTGGTGCGTTCAGACCTGACGAAAGCCGCCCGAGTCAACGATGTGCTGGCGCAGGCGGGTGACCGCGTCGCTGCCATCGAACAGGCGACCTGGGCGGGAACCGACAGTCGCGCTGCCTTTGGCGTCAGCGCCTATGACAGCCTGATCGATGAAATCGCCGGTTCTGGCGGCGTGATTCTTGATCTGCCCAAAGGCGACAAGACGTTCGCCGACGACATTGTCTGGCCGGTACCCGAACATTACCGAACCTGAAAAAAGGCGCCATTCACCCAAACTTGAATGGCGCCTTTTCATTGACTAGCGGCTGGGCGCTATTTGATAACCTTGATCACAAATATTGCAGGTTTGTGATTGAAGGCGTTATGCCCCGTTTTGTTAG
Source organism: Pseudomonas sp. rhizo66 (assembly GCF_031931925.1). Taxonomy (NCBI): domain Bacteria; kingdom Pseudomonadati; phylum Pseudomonadota; class Gammaproteobacteria; order Pseudomonadales; family Pseudomonadaceae; genus Pseudomonas; species Pseudomonas sp. rhizo66. The sequence continues at coordinate 118,903 of NZ_JAUJWZ010000005.1, read as the reverse complement.
GATCGACGTCGAGGAATGTGCTCATTCCGCTGCTTATGTGACGATACAAGGGCTTGTCATCAGGTTCGCGGATCAACTCGAGATAGGCAGGACCGGCTTCGATATGACTGAAGGAGGCCTTTGAAGCACCCGACGTGCTGATTGAAAAGTACTGCTCTGGCGCACTGGTACTGGCCAACAGATTATGAGTCTTGTCCTCCATGAATAACCGCGCACCATCGAATGTTCCCGCGAGTACAAGGCTGATGGCATATTCGTCACCCTTGGGGACAAACTTCAACAGCAGTGGTGTGTCGTCTTCATGGTCAGCCAACGTTATGAAACTGCAGACACGCGCATCTGCCAGCCCCACTTCGGCATCCAGTTTCTCGCTCCTGGTTATCCGCAGGTTACGCAGAGCCTGTTGCAGACGTTGTTGATTAAGTACCACTGGCCGGCCATCCAGATAAAGATGCGCAGTGAATGTTTGATTGTTTATTTTTGCTATAGCCATGGGATTAACCACCTGTAAACAAACCGCCGTCGATTAACCGAAACGGCAGGCAATACTGAAAAGGGAAATATTCAAACAGTGGCGGTCACCACGGTAGTGGCAGTGGCCGACATCCGTGGAACTTCGCCGACAGGGGCCTTTTCAGATTTTCGTTTACGCCGGGCTATCACCATCCGGTCGGCATAAGTGGATGCCGCGTCAATCACGTGGCTAACGTTATGATCCGTCTCGGCATGTTTCAAAATATACTTGCCGGCAATATCATCCCAAAACGCCCATTCATCTTCATAGACAGTCATGCTTTCATCCTTATTTTTATTCAAGTTAACCGCTTCCTGCGGGCAACTTGAAATTAAGACAAAGACAAAAGCAAAACAATGCTGGCAGGTGCCATGAGTTAATTCAAAGTGCAACTAGGCGAACAATTCACCTTGGAGTTCGTCGAGCAATGCCTGGATCGCATCGAGCCGCTGCTGGGGATCATCGAGCTGTAACAGATCGATCTTGTCCTCTTCGGCGAACGGCAGCAGATAGGCCAGTTGATTGGCCAGCGATTGCTGGCCCAGCGCATCGGTGCCCATGTCCAGCGCCTCCACCATCGGGTGCTCGGCCAGTGCCTTGAGCAGCGCCACCAGGTCGGCGTCTTCGTCCTGTAACGGTTGCTCGGGTTCGTCATCCAGCCAGTCGACATCGGCGAGGATCAACTGATCGCGCTGTACCTCGGTACGCAACACTGTGAACCGCCGTCCGCCCTGAACACGAATACCCAGCAAACCGTTGTCCTGCTGCTGAAAGTCGGTGATATGCGCTTCGCAGCCAACCAGAGCAAAACCCTCTGGGGCTACGCCGACTTCGTGACCGTCGAGAATGCATACCACGCCGAAACCGCCGCCCTGTTTCATGCAGCGGCCGATCATGTCCAGATAGCGCGCCTCAAAGATCTGCAAGTCGAGGTTGCAGCCGGGAAACAGCACTGTGTTCAGCGGGAAAAGCGGCAGATTCATAGACATTTCCTTACACCACCATCGACACCGCCAACGGCAGGAACACCGCCGTGGCCACACCCATCAGACTCATTGCCAGCGCCGCAAAGGCACCGCACTCATCGCCTTCCTGCAACGCCACCGAGGTGCCGACCGCATGCGCGGTCATGCCCAGCGCCATGCCGCGCGCTTCGGGGCTGTGTACACCAAGTCGAGTCAGCAGCGCCGGGCCGAAAATGGCACCGATGACCCCGGTGATCAGCACGAACACCGCTGCCAGCGCCGCCACACCGCCAATCTGCTCCGCCACCAGCATGGCAATCGGCGAGGTTACTGACTTCGGCGCCATGGTCATCAGGATCATGTGCTCGGCACCGAACCACCAGCCCAGCAACACACCCATGCCTGTGGCGACCACGCCGCCTATCACCAGCGTAGTAAAAATCGGCCAGAACAATTGGCGAATGCGCCGCAGGTTGAGATACAGCGGCACCGCCAGTGCCACGGTCGCCGGGCCGAGCAGAATGCTGAGGATCTCGGTGCTCTTGCGATATTCGGCGTAGGTCAGGCCGCAGCCGACCAGCACACCGATCACCAACAGCATGGAGACCAGCACCGGTTGCAGAAAGATCCAGCGAGTTTTCTCGAACGCCGCCAGCACCAGTTGATAGGCGCCGAGGGTGATGCCGATGCCGAACAGCGGATGATGAATGACCGAAGCCCAGGCGCCCTGCCAGTCGAAAAGCATCAGGACTCCTCCGACGTGGCTGCGTGCCGTTTGACCAGGCGCTGCATCAGCACCCCGGCGAACGCCATCGACAGCACCAGCGACAGCACCAGCGCACCGACAATTGCCCAGAAATCCGCAGCAATCGCCGTGGCGTAGACCATCACGCCCACGGCTGGCGGCACCAGCAGCAAGGGCAGATAACGCAGCAGGTTGCCCGCCGCGAGGTTCAGCGGCTCGCCGACTTCACCGCGAATGATCAGGAAGACCAGCAACAGCAGCAGACCGATGATCGGCCCCGGCAGCACCGGCAACAGCAAATGATTGAGCGCCGTGCCAAGCAGTTGAAACAGCACCAGCAGGGTCAGGCCACGTAGCAACATCCGACATCTCCGTCTTACTTTTCGCCCAGCAGAGGCTCGGCATTATAAGCACGCCTGCGCTATGGATCGGCATTCGCCAAAAGCATGGTCGGTTGACCGGAGCAAATCGCCATGATGATCTACAGTGGTTCGCAGGGCGGTCAAATCCCCCACCTGAAAAACTATAAAACCGATGAACCCAAGGAGAGTCTCAATGCCCTATGTTCCCGTTGCAGAGCTCAAAGATTATGTCGGCAAGGAACTCGGACGTTCCGAATGGCTCACCATCGATCAGGAACGCATCAACCTGTTCGCCGAAGCCACCGGTGATTATCAGTTCATTCACGTCGACCCGGTCAAAGCCGCGCAAACGCCATTTGGCAGCACCATTGCCCACGGTTTCCTGTCGTTGTCGCTGATCCCGAAATTGATGGAAGACATCCTGATCCTGCCGCAAGGCGTGAAGATGGTGGTCAACTATGGGCTGGACAGTGTGCGTTTCATCCAGCCAGTGAAGGTCAATTCCAAGGTCCGCCTGAAGGTCGATCTGGGCGAAGTGACCGAGAAAAAACCCGGCCAGTGGCTGCTCAAAGCCACCGCGACACTGGAGATAGAAGGCTCGGACAAACCGGCCTACATCGCCGAGCCGCTGTCGCTCTGCTTTGTCTGATGGTTCTGGATGCGAAGCAGCGCACGCTGTTTCGCGTCAACACTGTTTTTACCGGCTGCATTAGGTCACATAGCTGCGGCATACTCGGTCGCCTAATTGCCCGGATCCCGCTATGCGCTCACTTGCTCGTCTTGCACCCCTTGCCTTGACCCTGATGCTCACCGCGTGCGGCGACGGCGAATCGCTGCTGCCCCCGGATGCGCGCCTGCCCGACGGTGGACGCTATCGTGGTGAACTGGTCGATGGCTTGCTGCAAGGTCAGGGCCGCGTCGACTACCCCAACGGCAGCTGGTATGCCGGGCAGTTCGACAAGGGGCAGTGGCATGGTCAGGGCGAATGGCATGGCAGCAACGGCGAAGTCTATCGCGGCCAGTTCCAGCAAGGTCTGTTCGACGGTCAAGGCAGCCTGACCACCAACGCCAACAGCTACACCGGTGGCTTCAAACAGGGACGCCGCGATGGCGAAGGCACCCTGAAAGAAAATGCCATGACCTACCGTGGCGAATTCAAGGTAGACCAATATTCCGGGCTCGGCCGTCTGGAAATGGACGACGGCAGCTCCTATCAAGGCCAGTTCGCTCACGGTAAACCCAACGGTGAAGGCCAGCGCGGCGATGCCAGCGGCAACTCGTTCAGCGGACATTTCGTCAACGGTCAGCTGGAAGGCAACGGTACGTTCAACAGCGCTGACGGTGACATCTACGTCGGCGGCTTCAAGAACAATCAACTGCACGGCAAAGGTCGCTACGAAAACGCCGACGGCGATGTCTGGCTCGGCCAGTTCAAGGAAGGCGCGCTGACCGGCAAGGGCGAACTGATCGGCGCTGACGGCAGCCATTACATCGGCACGTTCAGCGACTGGCGCTTCAGCGGTCAGGGCCGTTTGAACCTGCCTGATGGCAGCTTCTACATCGGCGGCTTCGACAACGATAGCTACGCCGGACGCGGCACCCTGGTGCTCACCGATGGCAGCGTGATGAGCGGCACCTGGATCAACGGCCAGCGCGTGCGCGACGCTGACGGCAAGTTGCTGCCCGATACGCTCGAACTCGGTTTGCTCGCTCAGGGCCGCTTGCTCGATGACGCGCTGGCCGCTATTCCCGCGTCGACCCCGGCAGTCGAGTTGTACACCCTGACCCTCGGCGGCGACGGCAAGCAAAGCGTGTTCCTGCGCGAATCCGACTACGTCGCCAACATGCTCAACACGCGCTTCGGTGCTTATGGCCAGATCCGTCTGGTCAACCATCGCGACCACCTCGGCGACCGGCCGATGGCCACCCGCGAGAACCTGCGTCGCGCCGCGCAAACCCTTGCCGAACGCAGTGGCCCGGAAGACTTGCTGTTCATCTACCTGACCAGCCACGGCACCGCCGAACACGAACTGGTCCTCGACCAGCCGCGCATGGAACTGGCCGACCTGCCCGCCGATGAACTCGCCGCCGTGCTGGCGCCGCTGAAAAATCGCGACAAGATCATCGTGATTTCGTCGTGCTACTCCGGCGGTTTCATTCCGGCGCTGAAAGACGAACGCACGCTGATCATGACCGCCTCGCGCGCTGACCGGGTGTCCTTCGGCTGCTCGGAAGAAGCCAACTTCACCTACTTCGGCGATGCGCTGTTCGCCCAGGCCCTGAACCAGACCGATGATCTGGAGCAAGCCTTCAAACTGGCCAAGGCCACCGTCGCCGAGCGTGAACTGGCGGATAATTTCGAAGCCTCGGAGCCGCAGATCTGGGCGCCGAAAACCGTGCTGTCGCACTGGCAACTGCTGCGCAAACAGCAAGCCAGGAAAGCGTTGCAAAGTGCTGCGTTGAACGACGGAGCGACAAAGAGCAACTAAGCTGAACAGTATCAAGGGAGAGACACTATGTACTTGACGCCTCAGCACGTATTGCTTGCCGGAGCCACCGGTTTGACCGGTGAACATCTACTCGACCGTTTGCTCAACGAGCCAACGATTTCACGCGTGCTCGCCCCTTCACGTCGGCCATTGGCCGAGCATCCGCATCTGGAAAACCCGGTGGGCGATCCGCAGGCGTTTCTCCCGCAGCTCAGTGGCCGCGTCGATATCGCTTATTGCTGCCTCGGCACCACAATCAAGCAGGCCGGCTCGGAAGCGGCGTTTCGCGCGGTGGATCTGGACATGGTGGTGGCGTTCGCCAAACGCGCACGGGAGATGGGCGCGCGGCACCTGATCGTCATCAGTGCGATCGGCGCCGATCCGAAATCCTCGGTTTTCTACAACCGGGTCAAAGGCGAAATGGAGCAGGCCTTGCGTGCGCAGAACTGGCCGCAACTGACTATTTGCCGGCCTTCATTATTGCTGGGTGAAAGGACTGAACCGCGTCTGGCCGAGCAATTGGCCGGGCCGTTGTCGAAGCTGATTCCGGGTAAATACCGGGGCATCGAAGCGTGCCAATTGGCGCGGGCCATGTGGCGCCTGGCGCTGGAAGAGCAGGACGGGGTACGGGTGATCGAGTCGGATGAGCTGCGCAAGCTAGGCAAATAATCTGTAGCGTCTGGAAGAAAGCCTGCTCGCGAATGGAGTGCGCAGCACTCCCCTACAATCCACCAGTCGCCTGAAAGCTCACGCCTATCACCGTCAGTAATGACAACGGCAACAAAAGCGTATCAAGCAACGCACTCGCCGGCAGATCCACCCCCGGATAACTCGGCGCCTCAGCCCCGAACCGGTCCATCGCGCAACACCCGCCATTCAACGCATACAAATCCAGCCGCGTCCCGGAGTACACCACCGGCGCGCCCGGTTTGGCAGCGTCGAGGGTGCGCGCAGTGGCGCAACCAGCCAGTTGCAGCGCCAGCAAAATCGCCAGCAGCTTATTCATCGCTGCTCAGATGATGCTCGCCCCAACGCGGCAGCATGTCCTGGGGAATACCAAGCAGATTGAGGATCCGCGCCACGACGAAATCGATCAAATCATCGATGGTCTGCGGCTGGTGATAGAAACCCGGCGAGGCCGGCAGAATCGTCACGCCCATGTTCGACAGTTTGAGCATGTGCTCCAGATGAATGCTCGAATACGGCGCTTCGCGCGGCACCAGGATCAATTGGCGACGCTCTTTCAAAGTGACATCAGCCGCGCGTTCGATCAGATTATTGCAGGCGCCCGTGGCAATTGCCGACAGCGTGCCCGTGGAGCAAGGCACCACCACCATCGCCGCCGGAGCGCCCGAACCCGAAGCCACCGGTGACATCCAGTCTTCCTTGCCGTAAACGCGGATCTGCCCGGCGGCGGCTCCGGTGTATTCGGTCAGGAAGGCCTGCATCATCTGCGGCTTGGGCGGCAGCGTGACATCAGTCTCGGTGGCCATCACCAGTTGCGCAGCCTTGGAGATCAGGAAGTGCACCTCGCGATCTTCCCGCACCAGGCAATCGAGCAGGCGCAAGCCGTACTGCGCGCCAGACGCGCCGGTCATCGCCAGCGTGATGCGTTCCGGGCCGCCGTGCTGGGAAAGAGTGTTCATTTCAGCGCCTCGGCGAGTTTTCCGTGCAGGCCGCCGAAGCCGCCGTTGCTCATGATCACCACATGCGTGCCGGGTTGCGCCTGGCTCTTCACGCGTTCGATGATGCCCTCCAGCGAATCGCTGACAATCGACGGCACCGTGCACAGCGCGGCGGTGCCGGCCAGATCCCAGCCAAGGTTGGCCGGGGCGTACCAGATCACTTGATCGGCATCGACCACGCTGTCGGGCAGACCGTCACGATGCGCGCCGAGTTTCATCGAGTTGGAGCGCGGCTCGATGATCGCGATCAGCGGCGCGTCGCCAATGCGCTTGCGCAAGCCGTCGAGAGTGGTGGCAATCGCAGTCGGATGATGAGCGAAGTCGTCGTAGATGGTAATGCCGCGCACTTCGGCGACTTTCTCCATGCGGCGTTTGACGTTCTTGAATGCGCTCAACCCGGCAATGCCCATCGATGGCACCACGCCAACATGCCGCGCCGCCGCCAGAGCAGCCAAGGCGTTGGCGACGTTGTGCTGACCGGTCAGCTCCCACTCGACGGTGCCTTGCGACACGCCTTCGAACATCACTTCGAACGCCGAGCCGTCTTCGCTCAGCAGTTTGACCTGCCACTGTCCGCCGGCACCGGTGGTCTGCACCGGTGTCCAGCAGCCCATTTCGATCACCCGCTGCAAGGCCGGCTCGGTAGTCGGATGAATGACCAGGCCTTCGCTTGGAATGGTCCGCACCAAATGGTGGAATTGCCGCTCGATAGCCGGCAGATCCGGGAAGATGTCGGCGTGATCGAACTCAAGGTTATTGAGGATCGCGGTGCGCGGGCGGTAGTGGACGAATTTCGAGCGCTTGTCGAAGAAGGCGCTGTCGTACTCATCGGCTTCGATCACAAAGAACGGCGTGCCGCCCAGGCGAGCAGACACCGAGAAGTTCTGCGGCACGCCGCCGATCAGAAAGCCCGGACTCATGCCGGCGTGTTCCAGGACCCAGGCGAGCATGCTGCTGGTGGTGGTCTTGCCGTGCGTACCGGCAACCGCCAATACCCAGCGACCTTGCAGCACATGGTCAGCCAGCCATTGCGGGCCGGACACATACGGCAGGCCTTTGTTCAGGACATATTCCACCGCCGGATTGCCGCGGGACATGGCGTTGCCGATCACCACCAGATCCGGTGCCGGATCGAGTTGCGCCGGGTCGTAACCCTGCGTCAGCTGAATGCCCTGGGCTTCCAGCTGCGTGCTCATCGGCGGATAGACGTTGGCGTCGGAGCCGGTGACGTGATGGCCCAGCTCTTTGGCCAACACCGCCATCGAACCCATGAAAGTCCCGCAGATACCCAGAATATGAATGTGCATAGTCGACCTCGTAAAACATGGCCGCAGGTTAGCGTAGGGAGGGGGAAATCGCACTCTTTAGGTGAGGGGCGGGACTGGTTGGGCCTGGCATTTTCGCTCGACTGTAGATTGCGGCCCCTCACCCCAGCCCTCTCCCGAGGGAGAGGGAGCCGATCTCGGTCGCTTTCAAATCCCGAGTTAGGCTCAATATTTCAGGTCGGCGTAAATCGCCAAAGCACTTCGATCAGTCACCTCTTCCTCTGGGAGAGGGAGCCGATCTCGGTCGCATTCAAATCCTGAGTTCGGCTCGATAACTCAGGTCGGCGTAAATCGCCAAAACACCGCGGTCAGTCCCCTCGCCCCCGGGAGAGGGAGCCGATCTCGGTCGCTTTCAAATCCTGAGTTAGGCTCAATATTTCAGGTCGGCGTAAATCGCCAAAACACCGCGGTCAGTCCCCTCGCCCCCGGGAGAGGGAGCCGATCTCGGTCGCTTTCAAATCCTGAGTTAGGCTCGATATTTCAGGTCGGCGTAAATCGCCAAAACACCGCGGTCAGTCCCCTCGCCCCCGGGAGAGGGAGGCGATCTCGGTCGCTTTCAAATCCTGAGTTAGGCTCGATATTTCAGGTCGGCGTAAATCGCCAAAACACCGCGGTCAGTCCCCTCGCCCCCGGGAGAGGGAGCCGATCTCGGTCGCTTTCAAATCCTGAGTTCGGCTCGATATTTCAGGTCGGCGTAAATCAGTAGAGCGACCCGGTCAATCCCCTCTCCCTCTGGGAGAGGGCTAGGGTGAGGGCCTTCTAACTGACACGACGCTCAATGCCATGCTTACGCAGTTTTCTATAGAGCGTATTACGGCTGACCCCAAGCTGTTCCGCTGTATGCGTCATGTGCCACCGCGTCTGCTCCAGCGTTTTAAGCAGCGCAATCCGCTCGGCGTCTTCCAGGGGATGTTCAGACGAATCAGGCTGCAAAATCGGCACCCGCCCCTGCCGAATCATCACCGGCAAATCCTCCAGCCCGATCCGCCCTTCATCACACAACGCCGCCAACGTGCGCAGCACATTGCGCAACTGGCGCACGTTGCCCGGCCAGTTGAAGGCCAGCAACGCCTGACGCGCCGACTCGTTGATCAGGATCGTTTCTCCACCCGCCTCCTCGGCCAACAGGAAATCCAGCAACTGCGATTTATCACTGCGCTCGCGGAGTGCCGGCAGTGCCACTTCCAGCCCGTTGAGCCGGTAATACAAATCCTCGCGGAAGCTGCCGTCCGCAACCCGCTCCAGCAAATTGCGGTGGGTGGCGCTGATGATCCGCACATTGACCGACTCCGGCTCGCCGCCAATCGGCACCACTTGCCGGTCTTCAAGCACCCGCAACAACCGGGTCTGCAAGGCCAGCGGCATATCGCCGATTTCATCGAGGAACAACGTACCGCCATCGGCCTGCTGCAACTTGCCGCGCATGCCATCCTTGCGCGCGCCGGTGAAGCTGCCGCCGCGATAGCCGAACAGTTCGCTTTCAATCAGGCTCTCAGGAATCGCCGCGCAATTGAGCGCGACGAAGGCTTTGTTCGATCGCTGGCTGGCCTGGTGCACAGCCTTGGCGAAGGCTTCCTTGCCGGAGCCGGTTTCGCCATTGATCAACAACGGCACATCTCGCTCGAAGACGCGCAGCGCTTTGCGGAAGTCTGCCTGCAAGGCCTCATCACCGAGACAAATGCCCGACAAGCGCGCGGGTGCCGGAATGACCGGTGCAGGCATGATCGGCGTCGGCCTGCGCGATTCGCCGCGCAACACGGCAAACAGATGCCGACCGTCGCGGGTGCGCAACGGCCAACTGGCGCTGGCATGGGCACTGGCGCGGCCAAGCAATTCATCCAGCGAACAATCGAAAAACGCCTCGACCGGTTTGCCCAGCAAGCCACCGCGAATATGCCCGAGCAGGTTCAGCGCACTCTGGTTGACCGCACTGATCCGCCCTTCGCCGTCAAACGCCAGCAGCCCTTCGCTGAACAAACCGACCGATTCTGCCTGCAAGTGGAAACGCAGCAACCATTGGTTATCGAAACAACGCAGGAAGTAGCAACTCTCGATCATCTTCGCCGAGAGGTTGACCAGCGCCATGGTGTGAAACTGGCTTTGCCGCGAGACATCGTGGCGCGCCGAGGACACGTCGAGTACCGCGAGCAGTTCGCCATGCGGGTCGAACACCGGACTGGCCGAGCAGGTCAGGCCGGTGTGACGGCCGCGAAAATGCTCGTCTTGATGAATGGTCAGCGCCTGCCGCTCGACCAGGCAGGTGCCGATGCCGTTGGTGCCTTCGCAGGCTTCGCTCCAGTCAGCGCCGAGCCAGAGGCCGGCACGTTCGAAAATCTTGCGTTCGGCCGGCGCGGTGACGCAGTTGAGGATCACCCCGCGAGCATCGGTCAGCAGCACCGCGTGGCCGGCGCCGGAGAGTTGTTGATGCAGGCTGCTCATTTCATTGCCGGCGATCTGCAACACTTGCTGCAGACGTTCGCGGCTCTCCAGCACACGGCCGTGCTCAAGTACCGTCGGCGCCATGCTCAGCGCCGGGTCGAGGTGATAGTCCTCCAGACAGCGCAGCCAGGAACGGGCAATCGACGGGTCGGCACCGGGCCCGTGCAGATGCGGTTTGCCCTGGGTCACGGTGAGAACCTGTCGGGCATGGCGACTCAAATGGTTGTCGTGCATTTCTTATTGTTCTCCCCGGGGTTCGACGGCCCAATGCTGAGGTGACGCCCAGCATCCTCCAGCCATCGACGCATTGCAATGCTGGCAAGACTGCCCGGTCACTGGCTGTGCCAAAAGCGGTACAAACTGTCACCCCCTCTGTACCGAAACCATCACAGGCGCGATCCACTCGTCCGACAAAAATCACGCAAGGCCTTGATCTACCTGCCCTGCACGGCAGTGGCCCGACCTTTGCTCTACGCTTATAGCAAGCGCACTTGCGCGTTTCTCTAATAAGTACAAAGCCAAGGAGAACATCATCATGCGTTACGCTCACCCCGGTACTGAAGGCGCCAAAGTCTCGTTCAAGAGCAAGTACGGTAACTACATCGGCGGCGAGTTCGTCGCGCCTGTCAAAGGTCAGTACTTCACCAACACCTCGCCAGTGAATGGCCAACCGATTGCCGAATTCCCCCGCTCCACTGCCGAAGACATCGACAAGGCACTGGACGCCGCCCACGCCGCTGCCGATGCGTGGGGCGCGACCTCCGTGCAGGCGCGCTCGCTGATCCTGCTGAAAATCGCCGACCGCATCGAAGCGAACCTCGAACTGCTGGCGATCACCGAAACCTGGGACAACGGCAAAGCCATCCGCGAAACCCTCAACGCCGACATCCCGCTGGCCGCCGACCATTTCCGCTACTTCGCCGGGTGCCTGCGCGCCCAGGAAGGCAGCGCTGCCGAAATCGACGGCAACACCGTGGCTTATCACATCCATGAACCGCTGGGCGTGGTCGGCCAGATCATCCCGTGGAACTTCCCGCTGTTGATGGCTGCCTGGAAACTCGCTCCGGCACTGGCTGCCGGTAACTGCGTGGTGCTCAAGCCTGCCGAGCAAACCCCGCTGGGCATCTGTGTACTGATGGAGTTGATCGGCGATCTGCTGCCGCCGGGCGTGCTCAACGTGGTGCAAGGGTTCGGCAAAGAGGCCGGCGAAGCCCTGGCCACCAGCAAGCGCATCGCCAAGATTGCGTTCACCGGCTCGACCCCGGTCGGCTCGCACATCATGAAGTGCGCGGCCGAGAACATCATTCCGTCCACCGTGGAACTGGGCGGCAAATCGCCGAACATCTTCTTCGAAGACATCATGCAGGCCGAACCGAGCTTCATCGAAAAAGCCGCTGAAGGTCTGGTACTGGCGTTTTTCAACCAGGGCGAAGTGTGCACCTGCCCTTCCCGCGCGCTGGTGCAGGAATCGATCTACGACGAATTCATGCAAGCAGTGATGAAGAAAGTCAGCCAGATCAAGCGTGGCGACCCACTGGACACCGACACCATGGTTGGCGCGCAGGCGTCCGAGCAGCAATTCGACAAGATCCTGTCGTACCTGGAAATCGCCAAGGGCGAAGGTGCCGAGCTGTTGACCGGCGGCAAGGTGGAAAAACTCGAGGGCAGTCTCGCAACCGGCTACTACATCCAGCCGACCCTGCTCAAGGGCACCAACAAGATGCGCGTGTTCCAGGAAGAAATCTTCGGCCCGGTGGTCAGCATCACCACCTTCAAGGACGAAGCCGAAGCCCTGGCAATTGCCAACGACACCGAGTTCGGCCTCGGCGCCGGGCTGTGGACTCGCGACATCAACCGCGCCTACCGCATGGGCCGCGCGATCAAGGCCGGTCGCGTGTGGACCAACTGCTACCACCTGTATCCGGCGCATGCCGCGTTCGGCGGGTACAAGAAATCCGGCGTTGGTCGTGAAACCCACAAGATGATGCTCGACCACTATCAGCAGACCAAAAACCTGCTGGTGAGCTACGACATCAATCCGTTGGGGTTCTTCTAAACCTGCAGCACTGATCGTTCCCACGCTCTGCGTGGGAATGCAGCCGGGACGCTCCGCGTCCCACCAAAGCCGAACGCAGAGCGTTCGTTGAGGCATCCCCACGCAGAGCGTGGGGACGATCATGCTACCCACCGGCAAAAAAGCCGGGCCAATAAAACAATAAGAACGGTGAAACCTATGCCTAGCGAATCCCCGGCTGGCGCTCCGGCGACCGGCGCCTCCGTCGACTTTGAAAAAGTCGGATCGGATTACTTTCAACAACGCGAACTGAAAAAAGGTGCTGCCGGCTGGGTACTGCTGGTGGGGCTGGGCGTGGCCTACGTGATTTCCGGTGACTATGCCGGCTGGAACTTCGGCCTCGCTCAGGGTGGCTGGGGCGGCATGTTCCTGGCGACGCTGCTGATGGCCACCATGTACCTGTGCATGTGCTTTTCTCTGGCCGAGTTGTCTTCGATGATCCCCACCGCCGGCGGTGGCTACGGTTTTGCGCGCAGTGCATTCGGGCCTTGGGGCGGGTTTCTCACCGGCACCGCGATTCTCATCGAATACGCCATTGCCCCTGCGGCTATCGCGGTGTTCATCGGTGCCTACTGCGAATCGCTGTTCGGCATCGGCGGCTGGATGATTTATCTGGCGTTCTACATCATTTTCATTGCCATCCATATTTTCGGGGTCGGCGAAGCGCTCAAGCTGATGTTTGTCATCACCGCCATCGCCGCGCTAGCGCTGGGGGTGTTCCTGGTGGCGATGGTGCCGCACTTCGATGTCGCCAACCTGCTCGATATTCCGGTGTCTGCTGCGGCGGGCGCCAGTCCGTTTCTGCCATTTGGCTATGTCGGCGTCTGGGCGGCAATTCCCTATGCGATCTGGTTCTTCCTTGCCGTTGAAGGCGTGCCGCTGGCCGCCGAGGAAACCAAGAACCCTAAACGTGACCTGCCGCGCGGCTTGATCGGCGCCATGTTGGTGCTGCTCATGTTTGCCCTGTTGATTCTGATCGTCGGCCCCGGCGGTGCGGGCGCCAACTCGCTGCTGACCTCCGGCAACCCGTTGGTTGAAGCGTTGAGCAAAGCCTATGGTGGCTCGACCTGGATGGGCAGCTTCGTCAATCTTGTGGGCCTGGCCGGGTTGATCGCCAGTTTCTTCTCGATCATCTATGCCTACTCGCGACAGATTTTCGCCTTGTCGCGTGCAGGCTACCTGCCGCGAAAACTCTCCGAGACCAACAAAAGCAAGGCGCCAGTGCTGGCCCTGATCATTCCAGGGATCATCGGTTTTGGTCTGTCACTGACCGGCCAGGGCGACCTGCTGATTCTGGTAGCGGTGTTCGGCGCGACCATTTCCTACGTGCTGATGATGGCGGCGCATATCACGCTGCGCATCCGCCGCCCCAAAATGGATCGGCCGTACCGCACGCCTGGCGGCATTTTCACCTCCGGTGTGGCGCTGGTGCTGGCTTGCATCGCCGTGATTGCGGGGTTCCTGGTTGACCCACGGGTCGTGATCGGCGCCGCTATCATCTATGGAGTGTTAATTGCTTACTTTGCTTTCTACAGTCGACATCACTTGGTAGCAGGTACGCCGGAAGAAGAATTCGCGGCGATTCAGAACGCTGAAAAAGCCCTGCACTGACTGCCGAAAACCACGGCGCGGGTCTGACCTGCGCCGTCACGGAGAATTCTGTATGGCGAGTTTCGCTCACACGGTCGGCGCCCAGACCTATCGCTTCGACAGCCTCAAGGACGTCATGGCCAAGGCCAGCCCGGCGCGTTCCGGGGACTTTCTTGCCGGCGTCGCCGCGCTCAACGACGGCGAGCGCGTAGCCGCACAAATGGCCCTGGCCGACATCCCGCTCACGCATTTCCTGCAGGAAGCGCTGATTCCCTACGAGTCCGATGAAGTCACCCGGCTGATCATCGACACCCACGACAAGCAAGCCTTCGCCGTGGTCAGCCACCTCACCGTCGGCGGCTTTCGCGACTGGCTGCTCAGCGACGCCGCCGACGAAACCAGCCTGCGCAACCTCGCCCCCGGCCTGACCCCGGAAATGGTCGCCGCGGTGTCGAAGATCATGCGCGTGCAGGATCTGGTGCTGGTGGCGCAAAAGATCCGCGTAATCACAAAATTTCGCGGCACCCTCGGGCTGCGCGGGCGTTTGTCGACCCGCCTGCAACCCAATCATCCAACCGACGAACCGTCCGGCATCGCCGCGAGCATTCTCGACGGTCTGCTCTACGGCAACGGCGACGCGATGATCGGGATCAACCCGGCCACCGACAGCATCGCCTCGATCTGCGCGATGCTGGAAATGCTCGACGCGATCCTCCAGCGCTACGACATCCCGACTCAGGCCTGCGTGCTGACCCACGTCACCACCTCCATCGAAGCGATCAATCGCGGCGTGCCGCTGGATCTGGTGTTTCAGTCGATTGCCGGCACCGAAGCGGCCAACGCCAGTTTCGGCATCAACCTGAATGTCTTGCAGGAAGGCTACGACGCCGGCCTGAGCCTGAATCGCGGCACTCTCGGGCAAAACCTGATGTATTTCGAAACAGGTCAAGGCAGCGCGCTGTCGGCCAACGCCCACCACGGTGTCGACCAACAGACCTGCGAGACGCGGGCCTACGCTGTGGCACGACATTTCAAACCGTTTCTGGTGAACACCGTCGTAGGATTTATCGGCCCGGAGTACCTGTACAACGGCAAACAGATCATCCGCGCCGGCCTCGAAGACCATTTCTGCGGCAAGTTGCTCGGCGTGCCGATGGGTTGCGATATCTGCTACACCAACCACGCCGAAGCCGATCAGGACGACATGGACACCCTGCTGACCCTCTTGGGTGTGGCCGGGATCAATTTCATCATGGGCATCCCCGGCTCCGACGACATCATGCTCAACTACCAGACCACCTCGTTCCACGACGCGCTCTACGCCCGCCAGACCCTGGGCCTGAAACCGGCGCCGGAGTTTGAGCAGTGGCTGGCGAACATGGGCATCTTCACCCAAGCGGACGGAAAGGTTCGTTTCGGTAACAACTTGCCGCCGGCCTTTCGCCAGGCGCTGGCGCAACTGGGATGAGTCACATGGAAAAACCGCCCGTCGACCCGCAAAACCCTTGGCTGGAACTGCGTCGCCTGACCCCGGCGCGGATCGCCCTCGGCCGCACCGGCACCAGCCTGCCGACCAACGCACAACTGGACTTTCAGTTCGCCCACGCGCAGGCACGCGACGCCGTGCACCTGCCGTTCGATCACGCCGCGCTCAGCGCGCAACTGACGGAACGTGGCCGCGAAAGCCTGCTGCTCCACAGCGCCGCTGCGGATCGCAACAGCTATCTGCAACGCCCGGATCTGGGGCGCAAGCTCAGCGATGAATCGGCGCAGGCCTTGCGCGAATATGCCGCGGCGCATCCGGGCGGCGTCGATCTGGCGATTGTCGTGGCTGACGGTTTGTCGGCATTGGCAGTGCATCGGCATACTTTGCCGTTTCTGACCCGACTGGAGGAGCAGATGAACGCTGACGGCTGGTCAACAGCACCGGTCGTTCTGGTGGAACAGGGTCGCGTTGCGGTCGGCGATGAAATTGGTCAATTGCTCGGCGCAAAAATGCTGGTGATGCTGATCGGCGAACGCCCAGGCCTCAGTTCGCCAGACAGCCTCGGTTTATATTTCACCTACAATCCAAAGGTCGGCCTGACCGACGCCTACCGCAACTGCATTTCCAATGTACGGCTCGAAGGCTTGAGCTACGGCATGGCGGCGCACCGCTTGCTTTATCTGATGCGCGAAGCCTGTCGGCGGCAGTTGTCGGGGGTCAACCTGAAGGACGAAGCACAGGTTCAGACGCTGGAGTCGGACGCCGGTGTAGACATGAAAGGTAATTTCCTACTGGATCCGCCCACAACCTGAACCGTTTCCGCATTGCGTTTCTGCGCTGCTTTAAGGCAGGATCGATGCACGGCCGCACGGGTTTCCCATCGCCGTCAGAGCAGTTGAAGACAGCCACTTGAAGACGAGACCTATCATGCGGATTATTCAAGCGACCCTCGAACATCTGGATTTGTTGACCCCGTTGTTCGTCAAATATCGCGAGTTCTACGGTTCCCTGCCTTACCCGGATTCCTCCCGTGCCTTCCTTGAAAAGCGTCTGCGCCGCAAGGAATCGGTGATCTATCTGGCTCTGGCCGACGATGACGACAAGAAACTGATGGGTTTCTGTCAGCTCTATCCAAGCTTCTCTTCGCTGTCGCTCAAACGCGTGTGGATCCTCAACGATATCTACGTCGCTGAAGACGCGCGCCGGCAACTGGTCGCTGACAACCTGATCCGCACGGCGAAGAAAATGGCCAAGGAAACCCAGGCCGTGCGTATGCGTGTTTCGACGAGCAGCAATAATGAGGTCGCGCAGAAAACCTACGAATCCATCGGGTTCAAGGAAGACACCGAGTTCAAGAACTACGTGCTGCCGATCAGCGAAGAACTCTGATTGCGCACGCCACCTGTGATGAGGGAGCCTGCTCCCTCAGCCACGCCGAATGCAGCCTGACAATTGTTCACACCCCGACATCCCCCGCTACAAAACCAACGCGCTTTTCATCCTTCAGACCGTATAATCCCGATCTTTCCGGCTTGTAAGAAAAACTACACCCCGCTGTAGGCTTACACGAAGTCATCCGCACAGGCCTGCCGAGTCGGGCCGCCATACAGGTGCCTCCATGGATTTCAACCCGCTCGACCTTATCCTGCATCTCGACGTCTACCTCGATTTGCTGGTGAACAACTATGGGCCATGGATCTACGCCATCCTGTTTCTGGTGATCTTCTGTGAAACCGGTCTGGTGGTGATGCCCTTCCTGCCGGGCGACTCGCTGTTGTTCATTGCCGGTGCCGTGGCGGCGGGCGGTGGCATGGATCCGGTACTGTTGGGCGGTCTTCTGATGCTCGCGGCCATACTCGGTGACAGCACCAACTACGTGATCGGACGAACGGCCGGCGAGAAGCTGTTCAGCAACCCGAACTCGAAAATCTTCCGTCGCGATTACCTGCAGAAAACCCACGATTTCTATGACAAGCATGGCGGCAAGACCGTAACCCTGGCGCGCTTCCTGCCGATCATCCGCACCTTTGCACCGTTCGTCGCCGGTGTTGCGAAGATGCCGTACGCACGCTTTTTCGGTTTCAGCGTGTTGGGCACCATCCTCTGGGTCGGTGGACTGGTAACCCTGGGCTACTTCTTCGGCAACGTACCGTTCATCAAGAAAAACCTGTCGTTACTCGTGGTAGCGATCATTCTGCTATCGCTGGTGCCGATGATTCTCGGCGTGGTTCGCAGCCGTTTCGGCGGCACCAAAGCCCAATCGCACTAAGCCGATGTGGTCGCTGAGCGCCTGGCGTCGCCGGCGCATTCTGGCGAAGCACCCGATTGCCGACGACATGTGGCAACGGGTGCGCCATCACCTGAGTTTTCTTGACGGTATCAGTGCCGCTGAAGACCAGTGGCTGCGCGAAGCCTGCGTGCTGTTCCTCGAAGACAAATACCTGAGCGCCCTGCCCGGTGTCGAACTGCATCAGGAACAACGCCTGCTGCTCGCCGCTCAGGCGCAGTTGCCGCTGCTGCATCTCGGCGATTTGAACTGGTATCAGGGTTTCCACGAGATCGTCCTCTACCCCGACGACTTTCTCAGCCCGCAACGCCATCGTGACGCCAGCGGCGTCGAGCATGAGTGGGATGGCGAGCACAGCGGCGAAGCCTGGCAACAAGGGCCGATCATCCTCGCCTGGCCGGGCGTGATGGCCAGTGGCGGCTGGGAAGGCTACAACCTGGTGATCCACGAACTGGCGCACAAACTCGACATGCTCAACGGCGACGCCAACGGCCTGCCGCCGCTGCATGCGGACATGCGGGTCAGCGACTGGGCCGA
This sequence comes from Pseudomonas sp. rhizo66, assembly GCF_031931925.1. Lineage (NCBI taxonomy): Bacteria > Pseudomonadati > Pseudomonadota > Gammaproteobacteria > Pseudomonadales > Pseudomonadaceae > Pseudomonas > Pseudomonas sp. rhizo66. The sequence goes on along the minus strand of NZ_JAUJWZ010000005.1, from coordinate 100,405 downwards.
GGTGATGCAAAAAGCCTACGACGATCTCAACCGTCAGCTTGACCACGACCCGGACGCCGAAACCGCCATCGATCCCTACGCCGCCGAAAACCCGGCGGAATTCTTCGCGGTCACCAGCGAATACTTCTTCAGCGCCCCGGATCTGCTGCACGAGGCTTATCCACAGGTCTACTTGCAACTGAAGCTTTTCTACCGGCAGGATCCGTTGAGCCGGTTGCGGCAACTTCAGGCCACAGACCCGGTCTATCAGGCGCACGACTAAGGTCTGCACGACTTTCGGTACATGGCGTCGACGGCAGAATATGCCTATAATCGCCGCCACTTTTTGGTCAATCCGGCCAAGTGTTTTTGGTCAACTACGGGGGCAACGCCCAATGAGCTACAGCAAGATTCCGGCTGGCAAAGACCTGCCGAACGACATCTACGTCGCGATCGAGATCCCGGCCAACCACGCGCCGATCAAATACGAAATCGACAAAGACAGCGATTGCCTGTTCGTTGACCGTTTCATGGCCACCCCAATGTTCTACCCGGCCAACTACGGTTACATCCCGAACACCCTGGCTGACGACGGTGATCCCCTCGACGTACTGGTTGTGACCCCTTACCCGGTTGCTCCAGGCTCGGTGATCCGCGCGCGTCCAGTCGGCATCCTGAACATGACCGACGACGGCGGCGGCGATGCCAAAGTCATCGCAGTGCCACACGACAAGCTGTCCCAGCTGTACGTCGATGTGAAGGAATACACCGACCTGCCGCCACTGCTGATCCAGCAGATCGAGCACTTCTTCGCGAACTACAAAGATCTCGAAAAAGGCAAGTGGGTCAAGATCGAAGGCTGGGCCGGTGCAGACGCCGCCCGCGACGCGATCACCAAGTCGGTTGCCGCCTACAAGGGCTAAGCACCTGCGCTACGCGTGAGGCTTGAAGAAAACCCCGGTTGATCCGGGGTTTTTTGTGCCTGGCAAAAGCCGTCTTAAACAGAGTGTTTATGGCGGGCTACAGAAAAGTTTTGCCCTGTGTAATTTCCCACAAGAACGTCTTACATCCCGTCGCAAAATTCAGCCCGTTTTTGAACGTCCGGTTTATTCAAACCGCTCTGGCACGGCCGTAGACTCCGTGTTTATGAGAAAGAACACTAGCGGTCCAAGATTCAAGGCACTCCTGGAAGCTGCGAACATCTCGACGACGGGTTTCGCAAAGTTCTGGGGCACGGAAGCCCAAAATGTCCACAACTGGTACACCCGGGGCGTCCCGGCGTATCGCATGGAAGAAGTCTCACGCCTGCTGTCCGTCAACAGCGAATGGCTGAAAACCGGCGAAGGCACAAAAGAGTTGCCGAGCCTGACTCCCCCTGCCAGCAACGGCGACAGCTTCGACGCCCACGATCCTCGGGGCACCTACCGATTCATCCATCCCAACGACATCGAACTGGCTTTCTTCAAAGAAACGCCACTGACCAACGGCTCCGACAAAACCCACGTCATCCAGGACCCGGACCTGTCCATCCGCCTGCTGCGCGCACCACTGGATCAACTGGAAATCCGCCATGCCGATGCCATCTGCGCGCACATGATCGGCAACAGCATGGCCGAACGCATCGAAGACGGCTCCATTGTCGCCATCGACCGCAGCCTGACCCAGGTCGTCGACGGCGAGATCTACGCCATCGAACACGACGGCATGCTGCGCATCAAATACCTGCATCGCATGCCCGGCAACGGCTTGCGCCTGCGCAGCCACAACAACGCCGAATACCCGGACGAAGTGTTCCGCCCGGCACAGATCGAGGAGCAACGGATTCATATATTGGGCTGGGTGTTCTGGTGGTCTACGGTGAGCAAGCGGCGGCCGGTGGTGCCGTTTCTATGACTTGATGCGGTTTTTCAAGTTTGCACTGAACCCTGTGGGAGCGAGCCTGCTCGCGAAGAGGCCCGGACAATCGGTACAAATCCCGGATTTCTGGCGAAGAAGTCGCTCTAACCCGCACTTCAGGCTGGGAATCCACAACAAAACTCAGTATCCTGCGCCCCACATTTGCGCATCGACCCGCCCCGCGGCTCAGAGAGCGCCCGACGCGGCAGACCAACGTCTGACCAAGTCCCACAGCCGGACGCAGATCCGGATGTACGTTTTGAAGGCTGGCGCGGTTTACCAAAAATAAACCAAGCCAGTCCCCGAGAAGCCGGCCACAAGCCGGCTTTTTAATGCCTGTAGAAAAACCAGGTCAGGTGCTTCCGATGATCAGAACCTTCTGGCATGCCCCCCCGATCTGTTGCATGGATAAATAAACGCGAAGTACATCCAGCACGGGTTTTATACCTGGCTGACCGCGCTGAAACGAATCAGGCAATTTTCCATCGCCGGTCAACTTCTAAAAGGCACCGCGCATCCAGATGGCCCACAAACAAAAATAAGACCTATGAATAACTGAAACCAAGAAAACTCAATATTTATAAAGCCTCTTCGCCATTAGTCGAATACTGGCCCGTTGACACCGGCGATTATAGTACCCACCACAAAAGCCAATCCGACCACCAGTTAGTTCTGGAACTAAAATGTCTTTGAGCCAATACCCGCTGGGTACGATACCGATAGATGAGAAACTACTGCAATTCCTCCACGCTATAGACAGCGCGCGCATCGCTTGGAAAACTGCAGTCAATCAAATAAACGCAGCATGTGATGACGTGTGGCTGGCTCGAATGTGGGAAGTGGAAAAGCTCGAAGGCCAGTACAGAACTTGTCAGGACCAACTGTTCTTTTACCTGAAGCAGCTGGTTCACCTCTAAGCTTTGCAGTTCATACAGCAACTGCCCCCGCAGAAAAGTCCGTGGATCCGGGCTATCCAGATCACGACAACTCTGCCTATTCGACTAAAGAATGAAGCATGTTGTTTTATCTTCCTTTGATGTCTGTGGCCAACCGCCGAAGAGCGCTCACAACTCAGGCGGGCTTTAAGCTGTAACCTTTCAGTTAGCCGGCATCATATAGCAGCGGTGCTGAATATTTTTCTGAGCAACAGACTAAAAATTACTCACCCGCAATTAATAGCAGCCGCAAAGTTAAAGATTCACGACTCATGGTCGACATCAGAGCACCAAGATCAATCTAAACCCATTATTACCTGGAGTCCTTATGTTCGGCTGGATCAGCGATATCCGTGTCAGCGCTAAACTTAGTCTGGGGTTTGGACTGGTATTAGGACTTACGTTGTTAATCGCAGCCTCTGGCTGGTATACCGTTAACGCACTGACCGAGCGCGGCATCAAGATTGAGAAAATTGCTCAAGTCAGTAATTACACGAAAGACTTGCGAATCATTCGTTTACGCATAGGTGGCAATCCTCAACCGGATGCCTATCGACCCTTGCAGCAAACGCTAGATAGCCTGCTGGCCCACCTGACCAGTATCAAAGGAGAATTCATCGTACCGGTAGATCACGAGCTGATTCAGCAACAGATCAGCGCAGCGACGGAATATGGACAACTGCTGCAAGAACTGGTCAAGCCCAACATTGATCAGGCCCCCATGTTCAAACGAATGGCGCAGTTGGGCGATCAGTTGCTCGACACCACGCAAAAACTCATTGATTCGCAAAACACCAAGCGCGCTACCGATGCCGAGTCCGCCAAAACCCTGCTGAGCCTTGTAGCCGCCCTGGCTTTGCTGCTCGGCACACTGGCGGCATGGGTTATTACTCGACAGATCGTCACCCCGCTAAGAGGCACACTTGAGGCGGTCAATCGTATTGCCGAAGGTGATTTAAGCCACCAGATTCAGGTTGATCGGCGTGATGAGTTGGGCCTGTTGCAATCGGGTCTACAGCGGATGACGCTCAACCTGCACGAGCTGATCGATGGTATTCGCGCCGGTGTCATCCAGGTAGCAAGCGCTGCAGAACAGCTATCGGCCATTACCGAGCAAACGAATACAGGCGTGAACAATCAGAAGGTCGAGACTGATCACGTTGCCACTGCAATGAACGAAATGACCGCCACTGTGCAAAACGTCGCACGCAATGCCGAAGAAGCGTCGGCTGCCGCAACTGTCGCAGATCAGCAAGCCTGCGAGGGGGAGCAGATCGTCGGTGACGCCATCGCTCAGATCAAGCGTCTGGCGGAGGAACTCAACTGCTCGGCAGAGGCTGTGCGCCACCTTCAGGAACAAAGCGACAAAATAGGCGGTGTGCTGGATGTGATCAAGGCCGTGGCCCAGCAAACCAACTTGCTGGCGCTGAATGCCGCCATTGAAGCGGCTCGCGCAGGGGAGGCTGGTCGCGGTTTTGCAGTGGTTGCCGATGAAGTGCGTAATCTGGCCTTGCGCACCCAGCGCTCCACTGAAGAAATTGAAAATCTGGTCGCCGGTGTGCAAAGCGGCACTCATGCCGTCGCTTCAGGCATGGACAGCAGCCTGCTCCTGAGCGAAAGCAGCGTGGACTTTACCCATCGCGCCGTCAACGCTCTGGAAAACATTACCGCCAAGGTATCCATTATCCAGTCCATGAATCAGCAGATAGCCACCGCGGCGGATCAACAAAGTGCCGTAACCGAGGAAATCAATCGCAGCGTGATCAACGTTCGCGACATTTCAGATCAGACAGCAAGTACCTGTGAAGAAACCGCGTCGTCGAGTATTGAACTGGCGCGGCTGGGGCATGAACTGGAAGCTCTGGTTGGTCGTTTCAAAGTATGAGCCCGAGGCAGGCGCTGCCCGCTCATGGCGGCGCCTGGCCTCACACCGTCGAGAGTAAATTCACGGATAACTGAACGCCTTAACCAACGTCAGCTCACCCACCGCCCGCATCGGGATCAAGAACGTCTCCATCTTCTCGCTCGGCGTCCCTTCCTCAGTAATCACCGTCACCTGCGCCGTGGTCAGCGCCTGCACGGCATCATCCCCACCCTCGTCATCCCCGCGATACCCACCGCCGTAGTAATTCACATACACCAGATACTGCCCCTTGATCGGCGCCGGCATGGCGAAGATTTCCGGGCCGTAGCCGGTGGTGACGTCGACATCGAGTGCGGCGCCGTTAGGTGCGACGCGATTGCCGTACCAGATGTGCGCACCGTCGGGAGTGATCAAGTGCAGGTCGAGGTCGGTGCCGTCGCTGTCCCATGCCAGCAGTACGCGCAACTTGGCCGGAGTAGCGCCGCCGCTAGTGTTGAGGAATTGTGTGCGGTGGCGTTGCTGGCCGTCGGGGCTGCGCACTTCGACGCTGTTGCTGCCGTTGGGGAAGGAGAACGGGCGGTCGAAGCGGCCGCTGTCGTCGATTTTCAGCGGCATGCTCACGCCGTTGACGATCAGGCGGCCGGGTTCGTTGTCCTTCCGCGCAGCTTTGATCTCACCGTTGATACGGGCGGTGTTGGCCTGGCCGAGCGGGGTGTTGACCGATGAGGCCGGGTAGTTGACGGTTTGGCGGAAGCTTTCGCCCTCGCCTTCCGGCGCGCCGCTGCGCCAACCTCCGATCGGGGTGTCGAGTTTGACGCCGTCGGCAGCGATGGCTGGCGAGAGCGCAGTCAAGGTGCAGAGCAGCAGCAAGACCTGTGGATAACGGAGTGTCATGGTCTATTCCAGCAAAAGATGACGGGCGAGCCCTTCGATGTAGGTTTCATCCTGGCCACTGGGATGTGCTTCAAAGGCCAAGTGCAGATATTCGTGGGTCAGGTCGAGGCGATCCTGCAAGGTCAGCACGCCGCGCACGTAGATGCGTTGGCGTTCGCGGTCGACGAAGGGCCTGCCGAAAGCCAGTTTGCACACGGCAAATGTGTTGACCTCGTTGTAGCCGGTTTCGCTTTCCAGTTTCGGGCGCCAGCCGCGTCGCTGTTTCTGTAGCCAGTCCTGCGCGGCGGGCAGCGCTTCGCAGGAAGCGACCGGGTTGTCCCAACGACTGAGGCTGGCGCGCGGATAGGCGTGCAGCAGAATCGCGTCGTAACGCTGACCGGCATTAGCTTGCTCGACGGCTTGTTGCCAGGCGAGTTTGTCCGGGCCGGGTTGATCGGAGTGATAGGTGACGGTGCTGCCGGCCAGCACGAGGTCTGCCGTCCATGCGGCGATGTTGCGGGATTCGGCCGAAGCCGGTCGCGGTGCGACGCGTTGGCGATTGCTGCTGTCGTCGATGCTCAGGCAATCGCCGTTGCGCGTGGCGTTTTGCAGCAGATAAGTGCGAATCGCCACGGCGAGGGCTTTGGCGGCTTCGGCAGGTTCCGGTTTGGCTTCGCGCTCCAGTACGCGGGCGACGTACTCTTCGCGATCAAGCCTGGCGACCAGTTTGTCGTTGAGCAGAAACAGTTCGCCGTCGCTGTGGATATCCAGCGCGTTGCCATTGGCGAATTCGACGCGGTAGTCGCCCTGCAACGGACCGGATGTGGCGACGCGATCACCCGCTGACACCTTGGAAACCGGGTACTTCGAAAACAGGCTGACTTCGACACAACGCCCCGTCTCAGCGGGCCATGCCGCGGGCAACACCGTCGCCAACGCCTGCCCATAATGGCGCAAGACCATCTGACTGGTGCCTCGCCCACCCGCCCAGACCGGCGAGCCGTCCGCCGTCCAACCGGCGAAACCACCCTGCCGCGACTGCGGATCCTGATCGCCGAGCCAGCTCCAGGTTTTCACCCGCAGGCGTCCGCCGAGTTCGCCGACGACATTGCCATCCGCCGCATTCAGTACCACATCGAGCAACACTCGACGCGCCTGATCCTGCGCCGGTAACGAGGCCAAAACCTTCAGCAACTCAGCCACGGAAACCCGTTGAGCTGGCTGCACCGAGGGTAAATCCAGCAACCACGACGGCGCCCGCCGCGCCTGCCAATACGTGCGCCAATCGGCAGAAGAAATGCCCAACCGCGCAGGCTCAAAATACAACCCGCAGGATTTCACCAACGCCTGATCACGCTCGATCCTGCCACCCGCCGAGCAGCAATAAACCTCTTCCTTCGATTGCCCGCGACATTCATACGCCGGCTCGCGAGCACCGGTATCGACCAGCCACGCATAGACAAACAATTTCCACAGACTGCCCAGCGGCGTATCCAGCGACGTCGGCAACGGTTCACGAGCGATCAGTTGCGTCTGGTTCAGCGACAACAACTCGCCCTTATAGGCAACGCGCAACAGCTCATCCTGCGCCGTCGCCAGCGCAGGCATCACACACATCAGCAGCCACAGCAGCGGCCGGGTCATGTCAGTTGACCGTGACCTGACCAAGGGCGGCTTTCGCTTCCTGGGCCTGATGCTGCGGCGCGTAGACCTGTTTGAAACGCACTGGCGGCAGGCTGAACTGGCCCTTCTGCGAGAAGCGCACCAGATGGCGCAGGCGCAATTCGCCGCTCAGCGCATCGACCGGCACCGCGTAGGCCAGTTGTCCCGGTTCGAATCGCGCCTTCTCCAGCGCGGTCGGCTCGGTACCGTCCTTGCCCTGCAACTTGATGCCCCACGTGGTGCGCTCGACATCGGCGCCCGGTGGCAGCGGCACTTCGAGCATGCCGTAGCGCAGCGGTTTCGGCGCTTTGCTGGTGAGGATCACTTCGTCCAGGTACAGGCTGTCACTGGACAGCGGCTTGGTCCCGACCGGCTCCAGTTTGAAGGTGAAGGCTTCATCACCCGGCACCAGTCGCGACAGGCGACGGGTGATGGTCACGGCCATCGGATCGACCGCCGGTTGCTGGGTCTGGAAACTCAGTGCCGCGCGTAGCGGGCGCTCTTGCGTGCCGGACACCGTCAACACGCTCGGCACCGGATTGGCGCCTTGCCAAGTCCAGTACATCTCACCGGTAGCGCCGTAGTTTTTCTTCCAGCCTTCACCCGGCGTCAGGGCAATGGTCGGCGAAGCCTGGGCGATGCTGCGTTGCAGCCAGGTCAGCGCCAGCGCACGTTCGAGGGTCGATTGCTGCGGCAGCAATCGTTGCAACAACGCCGTCGCACGCGCCTGATCGAACGCTTGCAGCGACAGGTTCAGCGCTTCGGCAAACGGCTGCGAGCTGACCGCCAGACGCTGTTGCGCCGCAGCTACTTGACGATTGAACGCATCCGGCAAGGCAACCTTCGACTGTGTGGCCAACGAAGCAGTCAATACCCGCGCCGCCGCCAGACCGAGCGCCGAATCCGGATCACTCATCACCAGACTGTCTTCGCCATCGTCCATCAGGGTTTCGGCGTTGCCTTCACCGGCCTTGGCGAGATCCTCCATCAAGCCGCTGAGCAAGGTGTTCACTGGCAGATGCATCTGCTTGGCGAACGACAGAATCAGCGCCCGTTGCAGCAATGGCGTGTTCGGCGCTTGCTTGGCGTACACCTCCAGCACTCGCTGCCAATGCTCCGGCGGCAAGGTCAATTCCAGCACCTGGCTAGCGTTCCAGTCGGCGTAGTAGGCGTAGGCGGTGAGGAATGCATCCGGTTCACCGTCGTAGCCCCACCAGGTGAAGCTCGCCGACGGCCCGGCCATTTGCACCAGACGCAGACGGCTGTTCTGCATGATCAGACGCAAGCGATCACGGATCTGCGGATTCGATGCCAGCGATGGATAGGCAATGCTCAGCGGCAGCAAACGGCTGGCGGTCTGCTCGACGCCGCCATACGGATAGCTGAGCAGATCATCGAGTGCGGAACGGAACAGCGCTTGCGGACTGTCATCCAGACGCAGGCGAATATCGCTGGCGTCGGCCGGCAGGCTCAACGGTGTGTCACCGCTGGCGACATCAAGGCTTTGCGTCTGCGTCACTTGCCAGCCGTCACCGGTCGCACTCAGGCGCACGGCCAGAGAGTCAGCGGTCTTGCCGTCCTGCACCAGCTCCGCCGTCCACTCGCCGGAAGCCAACGTGAACGCCGGCAGCGGCAGGTAGTTGATGCCGTTGTTCAGGGTCACCGGCAGGCGTTGTTCGGCGCCCGCGTAATGCGTGACCAGTTCAGCCTTGAGCGGTTTCTCGGCCTGACTGAACGCGAACACGCCGAGTTGCGGCTGATCACCCTTACGGAATTTGCTCGGCCCGCTCCACTTCAGGTACAGCGGTTTTTCCGAACGGACGAACTGCTTCTTCTGCCCGACCTGACCATCATCGGCGATCGCGCGGGCGGTGATGCGCCAGCGGGTCAGCGAGTCCGGCATCTTGAAGGTGAAACGGGTTTTACCGTCGGCACCGGTCAACAACTCCGGCTGCCATGCGGCGGTGTCGACGTCTTCACGACGCGGACGCTCCAGCACTTTCACCCCTCGCTCGCTGCGGTTGGCTTTGCCCGGCGCACCGGGGCTGCCCGGCAACGCGACGTCGTAGCTGATGAACGACAGGCTGGCACTGGTGCGTACGTTGTTACGGCGCGGGTGATAGAAAAACTGGTCGATGGTCGGCGCGACTTCTGGTTGCAGCGCATAGACCATTTCATCGACGACGCTGACGGTCAGATGCGCCGGTACCGCTTTGCCGGCGAACTGCGTAGTCAGGTCAACCGTGACCGTATCGCCCGGCAGATACACCGCTTTGTCAGTGCTGATCGCCACGTCGATTTGCGGCGCAACCACCTTGATCCCGGCGTTCTGGAAGCTGTACTGACCGCCCTTGGTGTACAGCACCGAGAAGGTCAGGTTCGGTGCAAAGTTGTCCTTCACCGGAATTCGGGCGCGGTATTGGGTGTCGCTGAGTTTTTCCAGTTTCAGCCAGTCGCCGCCCTTGGCCAGCAGCGCAGTGGCTTCGACCTTGTCGCGCTCCAGCGAGAGCAGCGCATCGCTGACCGGCTCAGGGAAAGTGATCAGCGCCAGCGCTTCATCGCCAGCCTTGTATTCAGGCTTGTCGAGGACGATTTCCACAGTGCCCGGCACGGCTTTGACGCCATCGCCAGTGACCGAATGCCCGGTGGCGCCGAGGACGCGACCGTGTTGATCTTTCAAGGTCAGGTTGTAAGTGCCAGGGCGTTCGAAGGCCATGCTGAAGCCTTTGTCATTCGCCGCAAGTTTGCCCTCGCCTGTGCTCTGGTCTTCCAGACGCACCCAACCATACGTGCTTGGGGTCACCGCTTTGCTTTGCTCGGTGCCGCCCTCGTTGGCGTAGCTGAACGCAACCTTGTCACCGACTGCACTGAAGCGTTGCGGCGCGCTCAGGCGGAAACTCGCCGCGCCACGGTCGATGAGGATTTCCTTGGTGGTCTTGACCCGATACGCCGCACCATCGCTGGCGAACACGGTGAGCATGTAGCGGCTCGGTTTATCGGCCGCCGGCAGATCAAGGGTCGCGTTGCCTTTGCTGTCGGTGGTCAGTTCGGTGCTGGTCAGCTCCACCGGGAATTGCCCGAGGTATTGCAGCTCGTTGTCGACCATCGACAGTTGCTGGGCGCGCAGGCTCAGGGTCAGTTTGGCGTTGGCCACCGGTTTGCCGTCCGGGTACAGCAGCACCAGACTGCCTTTCACCGGTTCGCCGGTTCGGTAATCCTGTTTGGCCAGGTTCAGCGAAATCTCGAAGTGCGGCTTGATGTATTCCGCCACTCGGAAAGCGCTGCTGTAGGCCTGATCCTTGTAGTTGAAACGAATCTCGTAACCGCCCGCCACCGCGTTGTCCGGCAACTGGAAGCGGCCCTGAGTACCGGCCTTCGAATCGAGCTTCAGATCGAGGTGTTGCAACTCGGTACCGGTGGCATCGAGTACGCTGACCGTGACATCTGCCGCACCGGGCAACACCGAATCCCGTGCGTTCTTGAACTCGCGACCAACGATTTTCAGCGACACCCAATCACCCGGGCGATACAGCGGTCGGTCGGTGAACGCGTAGAGTTTGGTGTCGTAGATTTCGCTGTCGTAATAGAAGTTCTCAGAGACGAACACCCCACCCTCTTCGTCCTCGCCAATCACGAACGATCGCTCCGGGCTGACGTGCTTCAGGCGCAGCAAACCATCGGCATCGGTGGCACCGCTGCTCATCACGCCGAGGCCGTCAGTCCACAGCACATTGACCTTCGGCACCGAACTGCCTTCGTGTTTGCGCGCCGCCCAGACCAGCAATTCATCACCGGCAATCTTGCTCACCGCGACGGTGTTGGAAACGAACACCATGGTGGTCGCGCGGTACTTGCCGATCAGTGCTTCGACCAGATACAGACCCGGCTTCAGATTGCCCAGCGGGATATAAACGTTACCCGGCGCGACGCTGACAAAATCGCTGGAAGACCCGGCCAGATTGACCCCGGCCGGTGGCTGAATCGGCTTGGCCTGCCACAGCGGATAACGGAACTGGCTGACCACCGGCAGACCCGGGATCAGCGCAAATTGCGGCTGCGCGTCGTACGCGGTCGGCGCGGCGATGGCGTTGCCCATCTTCAGTTCCGGCACTTCTTCGGTGACCTGTTTACGCGATTCATAGGAGAACGCGCGCTGCATCACCCGACGGGATTTGCGGTACCAGTTGTCCCACAAGTACGCGAGGGTGTTGGACAGCCCTTCGCCCTTGAACTGGCCGTCGCTGACCACGCGATGCAGGTTCTTCTGCCGTTTGAGGAAATCCAGCGGCTTGTCGATGCGGTACACGCGGATGTCGGCGCCGCCGTAAGGCTCCATGCGGAAACGGCGGTAGTCACGACCCGGCGCTTCAAGACGCACCATCGCCTGCTCGTCCGCCGCGAAACTGCTGTCGGCGAGCAGGAAGAAGCTTTCACCGGCGACCGGCGTATAACCGCTCGGCTCGACCGAATCTTCGGCGCTGACGATGGCCACTGGCAACAACAGCGCCAGCAGCAGAGGAATTCGGGAGCAGAGTCGCAACATGCGGGCACCGGTCATTGGGAGAGAAAGTTCAGTCGATAGACGCCGATGAAGTTGGGATTGGCTGCGTCGGGTATCCATCGGGTGTCCTTCCATGTCATGAGTTGCTGCAGGCTTGCCGAACGCATGCCGTTGTCTGTGGGGGTAGTGGTGCCGGTGTGATAGGCGATGTAGCGGCCCATCCAGATCATCAGGTGCTGGTCGTCACCCTGATCGAAAAACATCAAGTCACCGGGCCGCGCCTGCGACACGTCGCGGCTGACCAGATGGCTGTTGAACTGAATCAGTTTGATCGCGTTGACGTACGGCCCGACCTTGCCGCCGCCCTGCTGCCATTGCTGAGCGAGCTTGCGCTGCTCATCGCTGAGTGACAGCTCTGGCGGCAGGTAGCGATTGGACAGGCCATTGCTGCGCAGCCATTTGTCGTCGTGGACCTTCAGCGCTTCGTTGGCGGCAAAACGCACCAGGCCGGCACAATCCTGCTGATACCAGCGCGGGCTCGGGCCCTGGCTCAGTTGTTCCTGGGCGATGCGCACGAACCAGGCGCGAAACACCTGGGACTGCGCCGGATCCAGTGCCGGCGCTTCAACGGCGCGGGCGCCCGCACTGAGCAGCAGCGCGAGCAGGCCGAGGCTGCGGATCAATGCGGTCACAGCGCTTTCCATTCCAGCGGCAGCCATTGCCAGTGGCCGTCAGGCTCGCTGCCTTCCGGCAGGGTCAGCGCATATTTGCCGTAGCCACCGAGGGTGCGCAGTTTCGGGATCAGGTAGGTTTGCGCGGCGTTGTAAAACACCGGTTCCATGTCCTGGGGCAGGCTGTCGAGGGTTTCCTGCTGCATCAGTTGCGCCATCGAATCCGGGCCGAAGTAGATCGGCATCAGCACGTCTTTGGGCAACACGTCGGCCATCGGCGGGAAGCGTTTGTCGAGGGTGCCGAGGGCCTTGTCGACGAGTTTGTCGTCGAGGGAAAACAGCAACGTCGAGCCGTGACGGGCGAGGCTGACTTTCATGAACGCCTTGCCGCTGATTGCGTCCGGGTTCTCGGCAGTCTTCGCCGCATAAGGGCCAAAGTTGGAGCTGACCTGACGCTGCCAGACGTGGTTTTGGCCTTCTTGCTTCTCAACCACCGGGAACACGTTTTCGTCGACATTGGCTTCGAACGCACCAACCATCGAGCCAAACAGTTTGCCGAGGTCGCCATCGAGTTTGCTGCTGTCTTCGTCTTTCAGACTGGCCACCAGCAACGGCGTGTACAGCCGCGAATCGGCGTACCAGCACAGACCTGCCGCGCCGGCCACGTGTTCGGTGAGGGTTTGCGCCACGGTTTCTTCAGCGCCGAGTTTCACCAGCAATGGTTTTTGCGGTTCGGCCGCGACCGGCAGGGTCACGCAGGCACTGGCGCCGAGTGGCATGGCTTGCCAGACCGGTTTGAAATCGAAGTCGGGCTGGTTGTCCAGTTCGTCCATGGCGAGGTAGCTGTGCCAGCCCTTGTCGTCCATGTCGAAACGCAGCCCGGCGAAGTTCGGGATGAAACGCTGATAACCCATGGCGAGAACGCTGGAGTTGACCGACAGGCGCTGCTTGGTTTCCGGGGTTTTCGCCGGCAGACCGAACGCTTCGGGGAACAGTTTTTCGCCGTTGAGCAGCGCCGCCAGCGCCTGTGGCGAAACGTGGCCGGATTCCTCGGAGGCGCCGCTTTCCGGGTCGTAGTACTTGGCCGGGTTTGACAGCACCACCAGTTTGTCGCCGTGGGAAGCGAACAGCAGCGCTTTGCTGGCGTTGTAGGTCAGTTGGTACAGCGGCACGCTATCGCCGCCGACTTTGAGTTCGCCCATCTGGCTGAGCTGCGTGTCATCCAGCGCAACTTTCGCCAGCGGCTCGAGCAGTTTCGCCAGTCCACCACGATCCATCACCAACAGAAAATCCTTCAAGCGACCATCCGCGCCACGCCACAGCGCAACGTCGGCCGGCTGATCGAAAAGCTGCTCGATCAGGCTGTCCTGCAATTTCAGGTCATGCTCGTAGATGATCCGCCGCAGACTGCCAATCAGCCCCAGGCGGTCGGCGTGGGTTTCGTAATAAAAGACGAAATCTTCGGTCAGCGTGGCCTTGAGGAACGGCACCGTCAGCAGGTCCTTGGGCAACTGGCTCAGCGAGCGGGTCTCCAGCAATGCATCCGGACGACTGAGGCCGAGCTTGTCGCTGGCCAACTCCGCCGGCGGCGCCTTGGGCTTGAGCAGCAGCCAGCCAAAACCGCCCGCCACCCCGGCCACCAGGCACAACCCGGCCAGCAGCAACGGCCAGCGCCGCGAAGGTTTGGCCGCTGGCGTGTCGGCAGCCGAAGTCACAGTGTTATCGCTCATCTTCTCGCTCATTTCCCAAAGCTCAGGATTTCATCCGTGGCGGAATGCTTAATAGTTGAAAGTCTTGACCAGCAGCAGATCACCGATCGCCCGCAGGGGCACGATGAACGTTTCGCGTTTTTCGTCGACGGTGTTTTCGTTGAGCACCAGCGTGATTTGCGAGGTGATCACCTCGTTCTGGTTGCTGGCCTCCTCGAAGTTATAGCCGCCGTTGCCGAAGTTGCCCCAATAGTTGACGTAAACCAGATAGGTGCCGTGCAGCGGCGCGGTCATGGTGAACATTTCCGGGCCGGGGCCATCGACGCCATCCGGGTCGAGACCACCGCCATTGCTCAACGCCGGCCGCGCCCAGAAGGCATGCTGACCGTCGGGCGTGACAATGTGCAGATCAAGCTCGGCTTTCGGATCGTCCCAGCCCAAGACAAGACGAATCCGCGCCGGCGTGCGCGAGTTATTTGCTTCATAAAATTGCACGCGCTTGAGCGACTGGCCTTCGGCGCTGATCACCTCGACGCTGTTGGAGCCAGCGCCAAAGGCATACGGCCGGGCGAAACGGCCCTGGTCGTCGGTGTACAGATTCAATGGATTGCCGTTGACGGCGAGGCTGTGCGGCGGGCGCATAGGGCCGAGGGCCTTGAGCTGGCCCTGAATCATCGTGCGATTGCGCTGGATGCCGCGATCGATCGGCGGCGTCGGGTAGGCGACTTGCGGGTTTTCCGTGCGATCGAGCAAGCCGTGATAGCGCCAGCCACCGACCGGCTCCGACAACTCGGCCGTCGGCGCAGCCAGCAGCGCGGGCGCGCAGGCCAGGCCGATCAGCAACCAAAGAATTGAACGCATGTAATGCCTCCTGCCATGCCTGAACGAAACCTTGCACCCGATCCTCGGTACTTCACAGCGGTGAAAACTGCGTTTCGTCTGAAAGACCCGTGACTGTAGGGTCGTAGAAGGCGCGAAGATTAGCGATTCGGTGGTTTTTTAACAATCGGATACATGTGCTTTTGCGGTGGCAATCACGCAGCTTTATTGGGCGTGAGCCGAATAGCGCAGTTATTCGGCTCACAAAATGAGCCGAATAAGCCTGAATATTCCTGAGTCACCACAAATCCTGTGGCGAGGGAGCTTGCTCCCGCTGGACTGCGCAGCAGGCCCCGACCGCCCGACACGGTTCAATTGTTAAATCGCGGTGGCTGGTTTTGAGGTTGCTGAACAACCCAGCGGGAGCAAGCTCCCTCGCCACAGAGGTTTATGCGGCCCTTGGCGGTGCCTGCGCAAGCCCCGCTCATTTGCCCATAAACCCCCTATCTGCTAGTGTCGCGCCGGTTTAACGTCAACCGGAAACTGCCGCCATGGCCCGCAAAAAAGCTGCACTGGATTTCGAACAGTCCCTCGCCGACCTGCAAACATTGGTCGAGCGTCTGGAGAACGGTGAATTGTCGCTGGAAGACTCGCTGACCGCTTTCGAGCAGGGCATCGGCCTGACCCGTGACTGCCAGGCAGCGCTGGCGCAAGCCGAGCAGAAGGTGCAAGTGCTGCTGGAGCGCGATGGCGAACTCGCCGAGGAACCCTTCGACGCGGAACAGCCAGAATGATTGCGGCGTACACGGCTAGCAGCCAGACCCGGGTTAACGCGGCGCTGGAAACCCTGTTCAACGCGCCGTTGCCAGAGTTGGCGCGGCTTTACGAAGCCATGCGCTACAGCGTGATGAACGGTGGCAAGCGCGTGCGTCCGCTGCTCGCCTACGCGGCATGCGAAGCACTGGGCGGCAATGCCGAGCAAGCCAACGGCGCGGCCTGCGCGGTTGAGCTGATCCATGCCTATTCGCTGGTGCACGATGATTTGCCGGCGATGGACGACGACGATTTGCGTCGTGGCCAGCCAACCACTCATAAAAAATTCGATGAAGCCTGCGCGATTCTTGCCGGTGACGGTTTGCAGAGTCTGGCCTTCAGCGCCCTGCTCGACCCGCGCCTGAGCGACTGCAGCAGCGATATCCGCCTGCAAATGGTCACTGCCCTGGCTAACGCCGCCGGCCCGGCAGGCATGGTCGGCGGTCAGGCCATCGACCTTGGTTCGGTCGGCCTCAAACTCGATCAGAAAGCCCTCGAACAGATGCACCGGCACAAGACCGGCGCGCTGATTGAAGTCAGCGTCAAGCTCGGCGCGCTGGCCAGCGGCTGTGCCGAACCGGATGAACTCAAGGCCCTGCAAACTTATGCACAGGCCATCGGTCTGGCCTTTCAGGTGCAGGACGACATCCTCGACGTCGAAAGCGATACCGAAACCCTCGGCAAACGCCAGGGCGCCGACATCGCCCGCGACAAGCCGACCTACCCGGCGCTGCTCGGTCTCGACGCTGCCAAGGCTTACGCGCTGGAGCTGCGCGATCAGGCGCTGCACGCCCTGCGACCGTTTGACGCGGCGGCCGAGCCATTGCGCGAGCTGGCCCGGTATATCGTCGAGCGGCGCAACTGACGGCGTATCCGCCAAAAAAGACCAACGCGTGGGCAGGGGGCGATGCATCAGGTAAACTGCGGCATCTTTTATACCTATAACGATTCGCCTGATGCCCACGACGTTTCATGAGATTCCCCGCAAGCGCCCGACTACGCCCCTGCTCGACCGCGCGAATACGCCGGACGGCCTGCGCCGGTTAGGCGAAGCCGAGCTGGAAACCCTGGCCGATGAGTTGCGCCTGGAATTGCTCTACACGGTCGGCCAGACCGGTGGGCATTTCGGTGCCGGCCTGGGCGTCATCGAGCTGACCATCGCGTTGCATTACGTCTTCGACACCCCGGACGACCGTCTGCTGTGGGATGTCGGGCATCAGGCGTATCCGCACAAGATCCTCACCGGTCGCCGCGAGCGCATGGGCACCTTGCGCCAGAAGGACGGCATTGCCGCTTTCCCGCGTCGCTCCGAGAGCGAGTACGACACCTTTGGCGTCGGCCACTCCAGCACATCGATCAGCGCAGCACTGGGCATGGCCATCGCCGCCCGCCTGCAGAACAGTGATCGCAAGGCAATCGCGGTGATTGGTGACGGCGCATTGACCGCCGGCATGGCTTTCGAGGCGCTGAACCACGCGCCGGAAGTCAACGCCAACATGCTGGTGATCCTCAACGACAACGACATGTCGATCTCGCGCAATGTCGGCGGCCTGTCGAATTATCTGGCGAAGATCCTCTCCAGCCGCACCTACGCGAGCATGCGTGAGGGCAGCAAGAAAGTCCTGTCGCGCCTGCCCGGCGCCTGGGAAATCGCCCGGCGCACCGAAGAATACGCCAAGGGCATGCTGGTCCCCGGCACCCTGTTCGAGGAGCTGGGCTGGAACTACATCGGTCCGATCGACGGCCACGACCTGCCAACGCTGATCGCAACCCTGCGCAACATGCGCGATCTGAAAGGCCCGCAGTTCCTGCATATCGTCACCAAGAAAGGCAAAGGCTTCGCCCCGGCGGAAGTCGACCCGATCGGTTACCACGCCATCACCAAACTCGAACCACTGGACGCTCCGGCCGCCGCGCCGAAGAAGGCCGGCGGTCCGAAGTATTCGGCGGTGTTTGGCGAATGGCTGTGCGACATGGCGGCGGCTGACCCGCGTCTGGTCGGGATTACCCCGGCGATGAAGGAAGGCTCGGATCTGGTGGCGTTCAGCGAACGCTTCCCGCTGCGCTACTTCGACGTGGCGATTGCCGAGCAACACGCGGTGACGTTCGCCGCCGGCATGGCCTGCGAAGGCGCAAAACCGGTGGTGGCGATCTATTCGACGTTCCTCCAGCGCGGTTATGACCAACTCGTCCATGACGTCGCGGTGCAGAACCTCGACGTGCTGTTCGCCATCGACCGTGCCGGTCTGGTCGGCGAAGACGGCCCGACCCACGCCGGCAGCTTCGATCTGTCGTACCTGCGCTGCATCCCGGGCATGGTCATCATGACCCCGAGCGATGAAAACGAACTGCGCAAGATGCTCACCACCGGCCACTTGTACAACGGCCCGGCGGCGGTGCGTTACCCACGCGGCACCGGTCCGAACGCGACCATCGACAAAGACCTCGAACCGATCGAAATCGGCAAGGGCGTCGTCCGTCGTCAGGGCAGCAAAGTCGCTCTGCTGGTGTTCGGCGTGCAACTGGCCGAGGCACTGAAGGTCGCTGAAAAACTCGAGGCCACCGTGGTCGACATGCGCTTCGTCAAACCGCTTGATGAAGCGCTGGTCCGCGAGATTGCCGAGCGCCACGAATTGCTGGTGACGATCGAAGAGAACGCGATCATGGGCGGCGCCGGCGGCGCGGTCAGCGAGTTCCTGGCGCGGGAGAACATCCTCAAGTCGATGCTGCATCTGGGCTTGCCGGATATCTACGTCGAACACGCCAAGCCTGCGCAAATGCTGGCCGAGTGCGGGCTGGATGAGGCGGGGATCGAAGCGTCGATTCGTGAGCGTCTGGAATTGCTCAACAAGTAACACGCAATACCCCTGTGGGAGCGAGCCTGCTCGCGAAAGTGGACCGTCAATCAACGCAGTGTTGACTGATGCACCGCATTCGCGAGCAGGCTCGCTCCCACATTTGATTTGTGTACGTCAGAAATACCCAACGGACCACCGATGAACCTCTCGCGCCTCGCCCTGCCCTTCCTCCTGCTGCCAGCCGCGGACGCTCTCGCCGACACCTTCGAACGCGACCAAGCCCTGAAGCTGCCCGACACGCTGATCAGCGCCAACCGCCAGGTCGAAGCCCGCAACGACAGCAGCGCCGCCAATACCGTGTTCACCCGCGAAGACATCGAGCGCCTGCAACCGAGCGACGTGCCTGATCTGCTGCGCCGCGTCCCCGGCGTGCAAGTGGCGCAGGCCGGCGGGCGCGGCAGCCTGCCGGGGATCTACATTCGCGGTACGCAGTCGGCGCAGAGTCTGGTGCTGGTCGATGGTCAGCGCATCGGCAGTTCCACTTCCGGCGACAGCAACCTGCAGCATCTGAACATCGAGCAGATCGAACGGGTGGAAGTGCTGCGCGGTTCGCGATCGGTGATTTACGGCAGCGATGCGATTGGCGGGGTGATTCAGATCTTTACCCGGCGCGGCACGGAGCAAGGTTTGCAGCCACGGATGCACGTCGGATTCGGCAACAACCAGACCTGGGAGCGCAGCCTCGGCTTGTCCGGCGGCGATGAGAAAACCCGCTTCAACCTCGGCGCCAGCCTTGATGAAACCGCCGGGGGTGACCGCACTCACGCGTCGTACCCAAGCGATGCGGATGAAGACGCCTATCGCAATAAATCCGTCAGCCTGAGCCTCAGCCATGCGCTGACCGATGACATCGAAATCGGCGCCAATCTGCTGGATAACCGGGGCAAGAACGAGTTCGACAACCCGTTCGGCCGCTTCGACATGAATACGTTCGAATCAGTCCAACAGCAGCCGTACAGCGACTTCAATGTCAGCAGCGTCAGCAGCTATGTCGATGCACGGGTCAACGAAACCTGGAAAACCCGCGTCGAATTCGGCCACACCGAGAACCGCGAAAAGAGCCTCGACAAGCTCAGCGACGAACGCACCGTTTTCAACACCTACCGCGACTCGGTGAATTGGCAGAACGATCTGACGCTGGATGCGCATAACAGCCTGATCCTCGGCGGCGACTGGTACGAAGACCGGGTCAACAGCAGCACCGCGTTCGACGAAGACAGCCGCTGGAACCGCGCCGCATTCATTCAGCATCGTTATCAGGCCGACAGTTTCTCCACAGAACTGGGCTTGCGTCACGACGACAACCAGCAGTTCGGCAGTCAGAACACCTGGAGCGGCACCTTTACATTGCCGCTGAACCCGGACAACGATCTGTTGCTGAGCTACAGCGAGGGCTTCCGCGCACCGACTTTCAACGATCTGTACTACCCGGATTTCAGCAACCCGGATTTGAAACCGGAAACCTCGAAAAGCTATGAGCTGCAGTGGCGCAGTCAGTTGACTGACAGCAGCCGTCTGGAGGCGTCGATCTATCGTACGGATCTGCAAGACGCGATCATCTTCGGCAGCAATTCACGGCCGGAGAACGTCGCTTCGGCGCGGATCAACGGTTTTGAAGCGGCACTGAAGCAGGAGTTGTTCGGCTGGCAAAGCAACCTTGGCGTTTCGATCATCGATCCGCGTGATCGCGATACCGGCCACACCTTGGCCCGGCGTGCGCGGCGCACGTTGAGCTGGGATCTCGATCGTCAGTTTGACCAGGCCAGCCTCGGCGCCAGTTGGCAGGCGGTCAGCAGCAGTTATGACGACCTGAAAAACGAGCAGCCGCTGGGTGGCTATGCGCTGTTCGGCTTGCGCAGCAGTTGGGCGCTGAATCGCGAGATCAAGCTGGATCTGAAGGTCGATAACGTTTTCGACAAAGGCTACAGCCGGGCGAATTACAGCTATGACGGCAGCCAGTATGGTTATCGCGAGGAAGGTCGCGTGTGGATGTTTGGCGTCACCTGGACTCCCGAAATCCACAGAAATCCACTGTAGGAGCTGCCGAAGGCTGCGATCTTTTGATCTTGATCTTCGGCGAGTCCAATTCCGTCATAAAGCAAAATCAACAGATCGCAGCCTTCGGCGGCTCCTACAGGGTTACCTGTCCGGCGCGATCAACTGGCAGAGCTTGGCTGTGGCACTGATCATTTGACCGCTCGGGCGTTCGAGGCCTTTGTCGGTGACCAACAGTAATTGCTGCTGTTTTACAGCCGCCACCTGCGGCCAGGCGCTCCATGCGTTCAACTGCGCCTGATTACCCGCCAAAATCACCTCAGGATCGCGCTGCAACACCGCCTCGATACTCACCTGCGGCGCCGGCAGACTCAGGTCGCGAAACACATTCCGCGCCCCGCACACCTCCAGCGCATCACTGATGATTTGCCCGCCACCGACGGTATACAGGGGCTTGTCCCACACCTGATAAAACACCCGCAACGGCACTTCCCGGCGATAGCGCTGGCGTAGCTCCGCGAGTTGTTGGCGCAGTTCGATCGCTCGCACCACCCCACGCGCAGGCCGCCCCAATTGCGCGGCAATGGCTTCAATCTGGGTGGCGAGTTGCTCAAGAGAATGCGGTTCGGCGACGAAGGTCGGGATGCCCAGGCGCTTGAGCTGATCACGCTGCGCCGGGCCGACACTGCCGGGCCACAGCAGCAACAAATCAGGTTTGAGGCTCAGCAACTGCTCCATATCGAGCTGGCCATAGCGGCCGACAGAAGGAACGCTGGCAATCGCCGCTGGCCGCTCACCTGCATCCAGCACCCCGACCAGCAGATCAGCCGAATTCAGCTCAACGACAATTTCAGAAAGCGACGGGGCGAGGCTGACAACCCGCAGTTGCGCCAACGCAGAGCCACTGACGGCCAGCACCAGCAGCGCCAGCCAGAGACGACGCATCAGCCGAGTTGACGCGGGATACGGTAGAGATAAAACAGTACCGCCGTGGACAACGCCAGCAGCATCAACGGTACGGCTTCAAGACCGACAAACACCGCCAGTGCGCCGATCCACGCCGGCAAAGCTGCCGCGAGAAACGCCGCACGACGACGGGCTGCGAGAGCAATCCACGCGGCGGGCTCATCTGGGGTATCAAGGGCTTTTTGCGTAGCGATCAGCGCATGTTTGTAACGGCCGAAAAACTTCAGGCTGACAAACATTGATGCCACGCCGGCAATAAAGAACGGCATCGCCAGTACCGGCAGAACCCCTTTGCCCTGACCAAACAACGCGTTGAGCACGAATAGCGGCACCAACGCCAGCGCGAGGTATTTCCACCAATCAACCGACAATCGGCGCCGCACCTGGCCCCGTGTCACGCGCGATCAACCTCGCCTTGATGCTCGTTGCCCATCATGTGGTCGAGCTTGCTGGCCTTGGTCGCCAGATAGAGTTTGTTATGCGGGTTGTGACCGGTGTGCAACGGCACGCGCTCGGCGACGGTGATGCCCATGTCGGTCAGGGCTTTGACTTTGCGTGGGTTGTTGGTCATCAGACGCAGGGACTTGACGCCCAGATGCTCGAGCATCGGCAGGCACATGGCGTAGTCGCGCTGGTCAGCGGCAAAGCCCAGACGCTCGTTGGCTTCAACGGTGTCGGCGCCGCCATCCTGCAACTCGTAGGCACGGATCTTGTTCAACAAGCCGATGCCACGACCTTCCTGACGCAGGTACAGCAACACACCACGGCCTTCACGGGCGATGGCCTTAAGCGCGCCTTCCAGTTGCGAGCCGCAGTCGCAACGCTGGCTGAACAAGGCATCGCCGGTCAGGCATTCGGAGTGCAACCGGCCGAGTACCGGGGCACCGTCGGCAATTTCACCCAGGCTCAGCACGACGTGCTCGCGGCCGGTGGCTTCATCGAGAAAACCGTGCATGGTGAATTGCGCAAAAGGCGTTGGCAGCTTGGAAGCGGCGACAAAGACGACAGGCACCGGTGTGCTCCTGATCTAAAGAGTCTGAAAATTCGCAGGCCGGCATTGTAACAGCAGCTTCCTACCGGCGCTTAGGCTGAATTATCGGGCATAACGATCAAAAAGTTTGATAACTACCCGGTCGACATGGAACCCTGCAGGAGCTGTCGAGTGAAACGAGGCTGCGATCTTTTGATCTGGTTTTAGAATCAAGATCAAAAGATCGCAGCGTGCCGCAGCTCCTACAGGGGATTCGTCGCGCCCGTAGTGAACGGATACGGCTGCTTCCACTTCTCGAAGATCGACTTCAACTCGCCGCTCTTCACCAACTGCTCCATACGCTGGTCATACAGTGCCATCAGCGCCCGCGCCTGCGGGGTGTCGGCAAAGCCGAGATACAGCGGCAACTCGGCCAGGTGTGAATAGCGATACTGCGCCGGATCGGCTGCGATTTTCACCACGGCTTCAATCTCGGTCAGCGCGTCGATGTAGTAATCCGCCCGCCCCTGCTTGAGCATCGACAGAATCCCGGTACGCCGCTCGATCTGGTTGTAGCGTTTGATGTTGGGCAGGTAGTTTTCGTAGCGATAACCGCGCACCCAGGCCAGGCGATACTTGCGCAGCGTCGCTTCGGTGGGAACCGGATTACTCGCCAGGCCCAGTGCGTAAATGTGGTCGGAATCGAAATTCCAGCGCGGGTACAGGACTTGCTCGGCTTCGTCGCGGTAGGAGCCGACCAGCGCGTCGACCTCCTTCAACTGCACCAGCCCGACCGAACGGGTGTAAGGCACGCTGCGGATATCCAGCTTGACCCCGGCCGGTTCGAACACCTTGCGCAACACGTCCCAGCCCAGGCCATGGCCGTCGGCAGCGGTGTAATCTTCCCAGTCTTCGCTGGCCAGATGGATGACCGCAGGCGTCGGCGCAGCTTCCTGCGCACCAGTCACAGTGCTCAGCAAAGCCAAAACCACGAGTGCCAACCAGCGCCGAGCCATCCCTAGTCCCCTCACTTGCCCCTGATATCCCTTGGAATCAGGCGAAAATCCACACCAGCCCCTGCATCGCCAGCCAGGCAAACACACCGGCCAGCACGTCGTCGAGCATGATGCCGACACCGCCATGCACATGCCGGTCGATCCAGCGAATCGGCCACGGCTTGAGAATGTCGAAGAAACGGAACACCAGAAAACCCGCGAGCAACCAGTACCAGCCTTCCGGCACCAGCCACAGAGTGATCCACATCCCGACCATCTCGTCCCAGACGATGCCTTCGTGGTCGTGTACCCGCAAATCGTCGGCGACTTTGCCGCACAGCCAGAAGCCGAACAGCATGGTGATCCCGAGCATCAGCCAGTAACCCCAGTCGGGCAGCATCTGCCACAACGGGATAAAGGGTAGCGCAACCAGCGAGCCCCACGTGCCTGGCGCCTTGGGCAAGGTGCCGGAACCGAAGCCGAACGCAAGAAAATGCCAGGGATTGCGCCAGACCGACGGCGGAACGAATTCGGCCGGAACCTGTTTCGGGTGATCTGTCACGGTGTCTCCTGAAAATGTTGATAACCCCGGATTTGCGGGGTGATGTCGTGCCCTTCGCGATCCAGCAGAACCACGCCCTGACCTTCTGATACGCGACCGATCACATGGATCGGCCAGCCATTGGCCAGCAGCGCCGGCAACTCGACGGACGGCAGGGTGAAGGCCAGCACGTAATCATCGCCACCGCTCAGCGCGGCACGCTCGGCGCCGCGCTGACCGAGAAACGCCACTAATGCATCCGACAGCGGTACGCGCTCGCGTTCAATCTCAAGTCGCACCTTCGACGCCAGCGCAATGTGGCCGCAGTCAGCAAGGAGGCCATCGGAGATATCCAGCGCAGACGTGGCTTTGCCGCGCAAAGCCTGGCCAAGGGCGAGTTGCGGCTGCGGCGACCAGTAATGATCGAGCAGCGGTTGGGCGATATGCGCTTCGGCCTCACGCTGCCCCAGCACCAGCGGCAAGGCGCCGGCGGCATTGCCCAGCTCACCGCCGACGCAGAGCAAATCGCCCGGTTGCGCGCCGCTGCGGGTCAACGCCTGACCGGCCGGAACACGACCGAACACCGTTACCGTCAGGCTCAACGGCCCACGCGTGGTATCGCCGCCCACCAGCGCCACGCCGCAGTTCTGCGCCATGCGGTTCAAACCGCGGGCATAGGCTTGCAGCCAATCGGCGGTCACCGTCGGTACAGTCAGGGCAAGGGTAAAGGCAACGGGCGTGGCGCCCATGGCGGCCAGATCGCTGACCGCCACGGCCAGCGAGCGCTGACCGAGAAGAAACGGATCGCAGGGGTCGGCGAAGTGCACACCGGCCACCAGCGTATCGGTAGAAATCGCCAACTGCTCCCCGGAAGGAACAGCGAGCAAGGCGCAGTCGTCGCCGATCCCCAGCGCAACGCCTTCGCCGCCCTGCGCACAAGGCGCGGCGGCGAAGAAATTGCGGATCAGCTCAAACTCGCCCATGGCTGAGACAAAGTGCTCAAGCGCCGATCAGCGCTTGAACGCCTTCACTTCAGCTTCACGCAGGCGCGGGGCCAGCTTGTCGAGCACACCGTTGACGAACTTGTGGCCGTCGGTCGAACCGAAGACTTTCGCCAGCTCGATGCCTTCGTTGATCACCACGCGGTACGGCACGTCGACGCGCTTGAGCAGTTCCCAGGTCGACAGGCGTAGCACGGCCAGCTCAACCGGGTCCAGCTCTTCGATCGCCAAGTCCAGGCAAGGCGTCAGGGCGTTGTCGATTTCGGTCTTGAACTGCGGAACCCCGTGGAGGATTTCGCGGAAGTAGGCACCGTCGACATCGGTGAAATCGTTATCAACGCGAAACTGCGCTTCGATCTCGTTCAGCGATTGCTTGGCCATGTGCCACTGGTACAGCGCCTGGGTCGCGAGCTGACGGGCTTCGCGACGCTTGACGCTTTTCGAGGGCTTGCCGGCATCCGCAGGTTTCGGATCGCGCGGGTTGAAACGATCGCTTTCGTCGCTAATCACTTGGCCTCCAACTGCGCCAGCAGGCTGACCATTTCCAGAGCGGACAGCGCAGCTTCGGCACCTTTGTTACCGGCCTTGGTGCCGGAACGTTCGATGGCTTGCTCGATGGAATCAACGGTCAGGACGCCGAAGGCAACCGGAACGCCGAACTCCATGGACACCTGGGCCAGACCCTTGGTGCACTCGCCTGCCACGTATTCGAAGTGCGGAGTGCCGCCACGAATGACCGCGCCGAGGGCGATGATGGCTGCGAATTCACCTTTCTGGGCGACTTTCTGCGCAACCAGCGGGATTTCGAAGGCGCCAGGTGCGCGGATGATGGTGATGTCGCTTTCGCTCACGCCGTGGCGAACCAGGGCATCAACTGCACCGCTGACCAGGCTTTCAACGACGAAGCTGTTGAAGCGGCCCACTACCAAAGCGTAGCGGCCTTTAGGGGCGATGAAGGTACCTTCGATGGTCTTCAGGGTCATTCGTCAGTTCTCTTAAAGAGCCGGGACGCGTCTGCTACGCGTCCCTCAGTGATTTATTTGCCGCGAATCGGAGACAGGAAACAACCGGTCATTATTCGGAGGGCACGTATTCTACAACTTCCAGATCGAAACCGGATATCGCATTAAATTTCATTGGTGCAGACATCAGGCGCATTTTGCGTACACCGAGGTCACGCAGGATCTGCGAACCGGCACCGACGATGCTGTAGGTGGTCGGCTTTTTCGGCGCTGCCTGCTCACCGGTTTCGCGGATGTGCGCCAGCAACACGTCGCCATCGAGCGGGTGACCGAGCAACAGCACCACACCGCTACCCGCCTCGGCGACCGCGGCCATGGCGGCACGCAGGCTCCAGCGGCCCGGTTGCTTGACCATCAACAGGTCGCGCAGCGGGTCCATGTTGTGCACGCGAACCAGGGTCGGCTCTTCGGCGCAAACAGTGCCCAGGGTCAGTGCCATGTGCACGTCGCCTTCCACCGAATCACGATAGGTCACCAGGTTGAATTGGCCCAGTTCGCTGTCCAGTGGCTGTTCGGCAATCCGCTGAACGGTACGTTCGTGGATCATCCGGTAGTGAATCAGGTCGGCGATGGTGCCGATCTTGATGTTGTGTTCAGCGGCGAAAGCTTCCAGTTCGGCGCGACGGGACATGGTGCCGTCGTCGTTCATTACTTCGCAGATCACGCCGCTCGGCTCGAAACCGGCCATGCGCGCGAGGTCGCAAGCCGCTTCGGTGTGGCCGGCGCGAGCGAGGGTGCCGCCGGCCTGCGCCATCAGCGGAAAGATGTGGCCCGGACTGACGATATCTTCAGCCTTGGCGTCTTTGGCGGCAGCCGCTTGCACGGTGCGCGCACGGTCAGCGGCGGAGATGCCGGTGGTGACGCCTTCGGCGGCTTCGATCGACACGGTGAACTTGGTGCCGAAACCCGAACCGTTGCGCGGTGCCATCAATGGCAGCTTCAACAGTTCGCAGCGCTCGCGGCTCATCGGCATGCAGATCAGGCCACGGGCGTGCTTGGCCATGAAGTTGATGTGTTCGGCCTGGCAGCATTCGGCGGCCATGATCAGGTCGCCTTCGTTCTCGCGGTCTTCGTCATCCATGAGGATGACCATCTTGCCTTGGCGGATGTCTTCAACCAGTTCTTCGATGCTATTGAGCGCCACAAGGCACCCCCTTCAGTCAGGATTTGAGGTAGCCGTTGGCGGCCAGAAAGCTTTCAGTAATACCGCCAGCGCTCGGCTCTGCGGCCTTGTCGCCGAGGAGCAGACGCTCCAGATAACGTGCCAGCAAGTCGACTTCCAGATTCACCCGGCGACCAGGCTTGTACGACGCCATGATGGTTTCGCTCAGGGTGTGCGGGATGATTGTCAGCATGAATTCGGCGCCATCGACTGCGTTCACGGTCAGGCTGGTGCCGTCGACGGTGATCGAGCCTTTATGGGCGATGTACTTGGCCAACTCCTTCGGCGCGCGAATGCGAAATTCCACAGCACGGGCATTGTCGCTGCGCGAGACGATTTCGCCGACACCGTCGACGTGGCCGCTGACCAGATGCCCGCCGAGACGGGTGGTCGGGGTCAGGGCTTTTTCCAGATTGACCGGGCTGCCGCTTTTCAGGTCGTTCATGGCGGTGCAGTCGAGGGTTTCGCGGCTGACGTCAGCGGCAAAGCCGTCGCCCGGCAGCTCAACGGCCGTCAGGCAGACGCCGTTGACGGCGATGCTGTCGCCGAGTTTGACGTCGCTCAGGTCGAGCTTGCCGGTGGCGACGTGTACCCGCACATCACCGCCCTTTGGGGTCAGTGCGCGGATACTGCCGATGGATTCGATGATGCCGGTAAACATGGGGTTCTCCTTGAGAACTGGGCCAGCGCTAACGCGATGGCCGAGAATTATACGCTCGCTGAAAGGACAGGGATGGCAGTGACTCGCCAGTCATCGCCCACCGCGCGAATTTCAGTGATTTTCAGCTCCGGTGCATCCTTCATATAAGCCAGCGGCCAGTCCAGCAGCGGACGCGCCGTGGAACCAAGGAACGTGCCGGCGATGAAGATCACGAACTCATCGACCAGACCGAGCTGAGCAAAGGCACCGGCCAGGCGTGGGCCAGCCTCGACCAATACTTCGTTGGTGCCACGCTTGGCCAGTTCGATCAGTAATTGATGCAGGTCGACCTGGCCATCTTCACCCGGCACGATCAGGCACTCGGGGCCGTGGGCGTATTGCTCTTCGATCGCGACGCAGGTGGCGACCAGCGCCGGACCGGCCTTGAAGAACGGCGCATCCAGCGGTACGCGCAGGCGTCCGTCGATCAGCACGCGCAAGGGCGGACGGCTCATCGCCAGCGCGGTTTGCTCGCTGTCCAGACCGAGTTCGTCAGCGCGTACGGTCAACCGCGCGCCGTCGGCCAGCACCGTGTCAGCGCCGGTCAGCACCACCGCCGCCTGAGCGCGCAGACGCTGGACAGCCGAACGTGCGGCCGGGCCGGTGATCCATTGGCTCTCGCCGCTTGCCATCGCCGTGCGCCCGTCGAGGCTCATGGCCAACTTGACCCGCACGAACGGCAAGCCGTGCTCCATGCGTTTCAGAAAACCTTGGTTGAGCTTGCGCGCCTCGCCTTCGAGCACGCCGCTTTCGGTGGCGATACCGGCATCGGCCAGGCGCTGCAAGCCACGACCTGCGACCTGCGGATTCGGATCACGCATCGCCGCCACCACTCGAGCGACACCGGCATTCACCAACGCATCGGCGCACGGCGGCGTCCGGCCATGGTGGCTGCACGGTTCCAGCGTCACATAAGCGGTCGCGCCCCGGGCCAGATCACCGGCGGCACGCAGGGCGTGAACTTCAGCGTGCGGCTCACCGGCGCGCTCATGCCAGCCTTCGCCGACAATCTGCCCGTCGCGCACCACCACGCAGCCCACCCGAGGGTTGGGATGGGTGGTGTAGTGACCTTTGCGCGCCAGTTCCAGCGCGCGAGCCATGAAATGGGCGTCGAGGATGGCCTGCTCGCTGGCGCTGGTCATTCTTTCACCGGTTCGCGGGCGAGGCGGTCGATTTCTTCGCGGAATTCGTTGAGGTCCTGGAAGCGCTTGTACACCGAAGCGAAACGGATGTAGGCGACTTCATCAAGCTTTTGCAGCTCGGCCATCACCAGTTCGCCGACCACGAGGGATTTG
Organism: Pseudomonas sp. rhizo66; assembly: GCF_031931925.1. NCBI lineage: Bacteria > Pseudomonadati > Pseudomonadota > Gammaproteobacteria > Pseudomonadales > Pseudomonadaceae > Pseudomonas > Pseudomonas sp. rhizo66. The sequence continues at coordinate 71,178 of NZ_JAUJWZ010000005.1, read as the reverse complement.
ACCTCGCGTTCGCCGGTGGCGCGCAGCTTGTGCTTGATGTGAACCAGCGAGGATTCGAGGCGCTCGACGCTCACCGGGCGTTTCTCCAGCGCGCGCTGCATGCCGGCACGGAGTTTTTCTTCGTCGAACGGTTGGCGGCTGCCGTCGGTTTTGATCAGGCGCGGCAACACCAGTTCAGCCGTCTCGAACGTCGTGAAACGTTCGCCGCAGGCCAGGCATTCACGCCGGCGGCGCACCTGTTCGCCCTCGGCGACCAGACGCGAGTCGATGACCTTGGTGTCGTTGGCACCGCAGAAGGGACAGTGCATGGTGGCTGGCAACAAAAAAAGGGAGGGCCATGGTAGCGCATCCCGGTGGCAAGACAAGCCATAGGCTTTGCGGTATACAGAACGGCATGATCGTTTGATCCATGGATTTCATTTTGCTGGAGCATCCAATGCCGTTACGTCCGCTCGTTTTGCTCAGTCTTTTCAGCCTGCTGGTGGCCTGTGGCAGCGATGCACCCAAGCCCCAGCCGCCGACACCTGGCCCGGCACCGCAGCAAGCGCAGAAAAAAGCCAAAGAGGCCGCCGACCTCGGGCCGCTGCCGGCCTATCAACGGGAACTGAGTGGCACCCTGCAAGGCGTGCCGGCCGGTGCCGAAGTCGAACTGGCGCTGCTGGTGATCGATGCAAAGGATCGCCCGCAACAACTGCTCGCCAGTTCCAGCCTGATCGGCAACAACCAGATCCTGCCATTCCACGTGCGTTTCAATCCCGAGGCCTTTCCGGCGGGGGCGCGGGTTGAGCTGCGTGGCCGGGCGAGTCAGTCCGGCCAACTGATCCTGCATCTACCGTCGCAAACCATTACCCAGCCGACCACCCAAGCGTTGGGCCAACTGCAATTCGTCAAAGCACCATGAGTGCACCGCTCGACCTGCAACAGGCATTGGGTGAATTGCTCGGCGACGCCAGACTCAAGGCCTGCGCGTTGCCCGGGACTGATTTACAGCTCTGGCTGATCGACGGCGACAACATGGCGCGCGAATTCAGCCAGGAAGAAACCCAGCGAATCCTGCATGAACCGCCGTACTGGAGTTTTTGTTGGGCCAGCGGCCTGGTGGTGGCGCGGTATCTGGCGCAGTTTCCGCACTGGGTGCGCGGCAAGCGCGTGCTGGATTTCGGCGCCGGTTCCGGGATTGCCGGGATCGCGGCAGTCAAGGCCGGGGCGCTGGAAGTGGTGGCGTGCGATCTCGATCCGCTGGCGATCGCCGCGTGCCGGGCGAATGCCGAACTCAATAATGTGCAGATGAGTTATTCGACGGATTTCTTTGCCGAAGCCGATCGCTTTGATCTGATTCTGGTCGCCGACGTGCTGTACGACCGGGCGAATCTGCCGTTGCTCGATGCGTTCTTGAGTCGTGGCCGTGAAGCGCTGGTGGCGGATTCGCGGGTTCGGGATTTTCGCCATCCGCTGTATGAGCGCATTGAAATGCTCGAGGCGATGACCTTGCCGGATCTGGCGGAGCCGGAAGAGTTTCGGCATGTCAGCCTTTACCATGCGCGTCGTGATTGGAATCGTTAAAAGATCGCAGCCTTCGGCAGCTCCTACAGTGATCGGCTTTATCGTCCATATTGCGGGCGGACGCTGAACCTGTAGGAGCTGCCGAAGGCTGCGATCTTTTGCGCCACCGCTTATAGTGCGTTCATTAACGCTTCTACGAGATCCCCCATGAGTGAGCAAACGCCGTACATCTTCGACGCCACGACGGCCGATTTCGACCAGTCGGTGATTGAGGCTTCTTTCAACAAACCGGTGCTGGTGGATTTCTGGGCCGAATGGTGTGCGCCGTGCAAGGCGCTGATGCCGATGCTGCAAGGTATTGCCGAGAGCTATCAGGGCGAATTGCTGCTGGCCAAGGTCAATTGCGACATCGAGCAGGACATCGTCGCCCGCTTCGGTATTCGCAGCCTGCCAACCGTGGTGCTGTTCAAGGATGGTCAGCCAGTCGACGGCTTTGCCGGTGCACAACCGGAATCCGCGGTACGCGCTCTGCTTGAACCGCATGTGCAGATGCCGCCACCGGCTGCAGCCGATCCGTTCGAACAGGCTCAGGCGTTGTTCGACGAGGGCCGTTACGCCGATGCCGAAGCGGCGCTGGTGGTGATGCTCACTGAGGACAACACAAACGCCAAAGCGCTGATTCTCTACGCACGCTGCCTGACCGAACGCGGCGAACTGGACGAAGCGCAAACCGTGCTCGATGCAGTCAAAAGCGATGAACACAAAGCCGCACTGGCCGGGGCCAAGGCGCAGATCAAGTTCCTCGGTCTGGCGCGTGACCTGCCGGATGCCGCTGACCTGAAAGCGCGCCTGGCGAAAGATCCGCAGGACGATGAGGCGGTGTATCAACTGGCGATCCAGCAACTGGCGCGTCAGCAGTACGAAGCGGCGCTGGATGCTTTGCTCAAGCTGTTTATCCGCAACCGCAACTATGGCGAAGGTCTGCCGCACAAGACCTTACTGCAAGTGTTCGAGCTGCTGGGCAATGATCATCCGTTGGTGACGATGTACCGCCGCAAGATGTTTGCTGCGCTTTATTAAGATCAAAAGATCGTAGCCTGCGGCAGCTCCTGCATTGGGATCGTGTACACCCTTGCAGGAGCTGCCGCAGGCTGCGATCTTTTGCAACTCACTCGATCCAGCTGTAGAGCGGCGTATCCCCGCCGCTCACCACTTTCACGTCCGAGCTATGACGCAAACGCACCAGCAAGCGCTTGCCCGCTGCCGCACTGCCGGCCAGCCCTTCCAGCTGATCGAGCAGATCCGGCCCGCTGAGTTGCCCGGCCTTGCGCAACAGGTCCTTGGCGACCTGCCACAAGGCATCGTCCTGATTCAGCGGTTTCGCCGCCGGGGCTGATGCGACCGCCTCAGATTGAGCGACCGGCGCCTGCCCATTCAGCGCTGAACCGAGCTTCGCCCAATCGCCGTCATCCAGTTCAACAGTCAAATCCACCGGCATGTCGCCGACGGTTCCGCGTATCCGCAACATTGAGTTCGCTCCTGCACTTTTCTGACCTGCATGCTCCCACGGGACTTGTGCAACGCCAAGCGCACGGGCAAACTCTGCGCACTTTCGTTATAAGATTACATAACAAACTCTTCACTTTACTTCCCGGAGACCGCCATGCGTCGTCTGCTGCTCGCTTTGCCGTTTGCCCTGTTGCCGCTGGCCATCGCCCACGCGGCTGATGAGCATGACCACGATCACGACCATGAACACGGTAGCCTCGGTGCGCATGAACATGGTGTTGGCCGTCTGAATGCCGCGCTCGATGGCCAGACCCTGGAGCTTGAGCTGGAAAGCCCGGCGATGAACCTCGTCGGTTTCGAACACGTTGCGACTTCGGATGCCGATAAAGCCAAAGTTGCCGCCGCCCGTGCGCAGTTGGAAAAACCGCTGGCCCTGTTCAGCCTGCCTGCCGCTGCCGGTTGCAAAGTGGTCAGTCAGGAACTGGAAAGCCCGTTGTTCGGCGACAAGCCGGATGCCGACGACCATGACGACGATGAAGCGGACAAGGACGGCCACGAGCACCACCACGACCACAGCGAAATCCACGCGCACTACCAATTCAACTGTGCCACGCCGGGTGCGTTGAAGACCCTTGATCTGGCGAACGTCTTCAAGACCTTCCCGGCGACCCAGAAAATTCAGGTACAACTGATCAGCGCCAGCGGCCAGCAAGGCACCGAAGTGACGGCCAAGGCGGCTGCCCTGAAATTCTGAATAACCTGAAAATCCCCTGTAGGAGCTGCCGAAGGCTGCGATCTTTTGATCCTGGGCTTTTGAAGCAAGATCAAAAGATCGCAGCCTTCGGCCGCTCCTACGGGGGTCCGTTTATAACCACGAAATCGGTGCCATGACCCAAGCACTCATCGAACTGTCCGACCTGGGCTTCAACTGGCCCGGTCACCCGCCGCTGCTGGACATCCCGGCGTTTCGTCTGGAAGCCGGTGAAACCCTGTTCCTCAAAGGCCCGAGTGGCAGCGGCAAGACCACCCTGCTCGGCCTGCTCGGTGGCGTGCAGAAGCCCGGGCGCGGCAGCATTCGCCTGCTCGGCCAGGAACTCACCGAACTCTCCGCTGGCGCCCGCGATACCTTCCGCGTCGATCACACCGGCTACATCTTCCAGCAGTTCAACCTGCTGCCGTTTCTCTCGGTACGCGAGAACGTCGAGCTGCCGTGCCACTTTTCCAAGCTGCGTGCGCAACGAGCGAAACAGCGCCACGGCAGCGTCGATCAAGCCGCCGCTACCCTGCTGGCGCACTTGGGTTTGAAGGATGAAAGCATCCTCAGCCGCCGTGCCGACTCGCTGTCGATCGGCCAGCAACAACGGGTCGCTGCCGCACGCGCGTTGATCGGCCAGCCTGAATTGGTGATTGCCGACGAACCGACCTCGGCACTGGACTACGACGCGCGGGAAAACTTCATTCGCTTGCTGTTCGCTGAATGCCGCGAAGCCGGTTCCAGTCTGCTGTTTGTCAGCCACGACCAGAGCCTGGCGCCGCTGTTCGACCGTCACCTGTCCCTGGCCGAGCTCAATCGCGCCGCCACGTCTGCCGAGGTCTGAGATGTATCTGTTTCGTCTGGCCATGGCCAGCCTGGCCAACCGCCGCTTCACCGCCCTGCTCACCGCGTTCGCCATCGCCCTGTCAGTGTGTCTGCTGCTGGCCGTCGAGCGGGTGCGCACCGAAGCCAAAGCCAGTTTCGCCAGCACCATAAGCGGCACCGACCTGATCGTCGGCGCCCGCTCCGGCTCGGTGAATCTGCTGCTGTACTCGGTGTTCCGCATCGGCAACGCCACCAACAACATCCGCTGGGACAGCTTCGAACACTTCGCCAGCAACCCGAAAGTGAAATGGGCGATTCCGATGTCCCTCGGCGACTCCCATCGCGGCTACCGCGTGATGGGTACTACTGAAGCCTACTTCGAGCATTATCAGTACGGCCGCCAGCAGCATCTTGAACTGGCTGACGGTCGCGCGTTTGCCACCGATCCGTTTGAAGTGGTGCTTGGCGCTGAAGTGGCCGATGCGCTGCATTACAAACTCGGCGATCAACTGGTGCTGGCCCATGGCGTGGCGGCGATCAGTCTGGTCAAACACGACGACAAACCGTTCACCGTGGTCGGCATTCTCAAGCGCACCGGCACCCCGGTCGATCGCACGCTGCACATCAGCCTCGGCGGTATGGAAGCGATCCACATCGACTGGCACAACGGCGTACCGGCGCGTGGCAATGGGCGGATCACAGCGGATCAGGCGCGCAACATGGACCTGACGCCGCAAGCGATCACCGCGTTCATGCTCGGCCTCAACAGCAAGATTTCCACCTTCGCCCTGCAACGCGAGATCAATGAATTCCGTGGTGAACCGATGCTGGCGATTCTGCCGGGCGTGGCCTTGCAGGAGTTATGGAGCCTGATGAGCACCGCTGAAAAAGCACTGTTCGTGGTTTCGCTGTTTGTGGTGTTGACCGGGTTGATCGGCATGCTCACGGCGATTCTCACCAGCCTCAACGAACGGCGTCGCGAGATGGCGATCCTGCGTTCGGTCGGGGCGCGGCCGTGGCATATCGCGAGTCTGCTGGTGTTGGAGGCGTTTGCCCTGGCGCTGACCGGGGTGATTGCCGGGGTGGCGTTGTTGTACATCGGCATCGCCGCCGCGCAGGGTTATGTGCAGGCCAATTACGGTTTGTATCTGCCGCTGGCGTGGCCGAGCGAGTATGAATGGACGCTGCTCGGTGGCATTCTGGCGGCCGCACTGCTGATGGGCAGCGTGCCGGCCTGGCGCGCGTATCGCCAATCCCTGGCCGATGGCCTGTCGATCCGTTTATGAGGATGTTCACCATGCCCCGCGCTGCACTTGCGCTGCTGTTGCTGATCGCCCTGCCCGTGTGGGCAGCGGCGCCGAAAGACCTGACGTGGTCGGAAATGATCCCGCCGGACGCCGCGCCGGAAGTGCCGAACATGACGCCGCTGCACGACCTGTCGAAGATGAGTGATGCGCTGTCCGCCGAGTCGGCACCCGCGGCCAAACAGGACCTGCCGAACGCGCCGGTGGTGCAGGCACTCGACGGGCAGAACATTCGTTTGCCGGGTTATATCGTGCCGCTGGAAGTCAACGAAGAAGGACGCACCACGGACTTTTTGCTGGTGCCGTATTTCGGCGCCTGCATCCATGTGCCGCCCCCGCCGTCGAACCAGATTGTGCATGTGAAAAGCGAGTTGGGCGTGAAGCTTGACGAGCTGTATCAGCCGTACTGGGTCGAAGGGCCGTTGCAGGTCAAGGCGTCGAGCAGCGAACTGGCGGATGCCGGGTATCAGATGGATGCCGACAAGATTTACGTGTATGAGCTGCCGGAGTAAATCCCGGTAGTTTTGTGCTGTTTGTTAGGGCCCAATCGCTGGCAAGCCAGCTCCCACAGGTTTCGTTGGCGATCACAAAATTTGTGAACGACTCGATCATTGTGGGAGCTGGCTTGCCAGCGATGGGGCCCTCCAAGTTCCCACAGAAACCCGCCCCTTCACTGTTTCATTGAGCTGAGTCAAAAGACCGTATCAGTTGGCTTCGTACCATAGGACATCAGACATTTCTAACGTCCTTTCGGAGCCCCCATGAACAAGTCCTTGCTCAGCGCCTCGCTGTTTGCCCTCGCGCTCGCAGCCCCGCTCGCCCACGCCCACGAAGCCGGTGACATCCTCATCCGCGCCGGTGCGATCACCGTCAATCCGAAGGCCGACAGCTCCAGCGTCAAGGTCGATCAGGGTCCGTTGAGCGGCACCAATCTGGGCGGCAAGGCGACTATGAGCAGCGACACTCAACTGGGTCTGAACTTCGCTTACATGCTCACCGACCACGTCGGCCTCGAATTGCTCGCGGCCACGCCGTTCGAGCATGACGTCAAGCTCAAGGGCACGGCCCTGCCAGCAGCCAATGGCAAGCTCGGCACCCTGAAACACTTGCCGCCGACCCTCAGCGTCGTCTACTACCCGCTGGATGCGAAGTCGCCGTTCCAGCCGTATGTCGGTGGCGGTATCAACTACACCTGGATCTATGACGAACACGTCGGCAGCGAAGCCAGCGCCAACGGTTTCAGCAACTTCAAGGCAAAAAACTCTTGGGGTCTGGCCTGGCAGGTCGGCGCAGACTACATGCTGACCGACAACATCATGGTCAACGCCCAAGTGCGTTACATCGACATCGATACCCGCGCCACCGTCGAGAACAACGCCGTTGCGCCGGGCACCCGCGCTCGGGTCAACGTGGATGTCGATCCGTTCATCTACATGGTTGGCTTGGGCTATAAGTTCTAAGTCGAGTTACCGAACGTTCACGTGGTGGTGAATGAGGCTTGGTGGTGAGCAGGCATAGAACTGACGGCGACCGTACGCAGTTGATCGGGGGATAACATCCCCTCGCCACAGGAGTAGCGACATATTCCGGCCGTGAAAAAGGCGCCTGTCAAAGGGCGCCTTTTTCATGTCTGCTGGAAACCTGTGGCGTGAGCTGGATTTCCCCCTCACCCCAGCCCTCTCCCTCAGGGAGAGGGGGAAAGGGAGCCGATTTGTGTGTTCTTCAAAATCTGAGTTCGACTCGATATTTCAGGTCGGCGTATCTCATCCAAACACCTCGGTCAGTCCCCTATCCCCCGGGAGAGGGAGCCGATTTGGGTGCCTTTCAAAACCTGAGTTCGACTCGATATTTCAGGTCGGTGTAACTCGAAAGAACACCTCGGTCAATCCCCTCTCCCTCTGGGAGAGGGTTAGGGTGAGGGGCTCTTTTCAGGCACGCCCCAACAACCGTGCCAAACCGACGCTCATCGGCGTCTGCTGCGGCAGCTTGAAGCGCTCCAGCAAACGAGCGTTGTTCGCCCGCGAATGACGGATGTCGCCGGAGCGCGCCGGGCCATAGCTGATCGGCGGCAGTTCACCGACCACCGCTTGCAGTGCTTCCAGCATTTGTTTGAGGCTCATTGCCTGATTCCAGCCGACGTTCACCGGGCCGACTTCCACTTCAGGCTTTTCGATCCCCTGCACCAGCAAATCGACCAGGTCTTCGACATACAGAAAATCACGCGTTTGCTCGCCATCGCCGAACACCGTAATCGGCAGGCCTTTCTGCGCGCGCTCGCTGAAGATGCTGATCACCCCGGAGTACGGCGAGGAAGGGTCCTGACGCGGGCCGAAGATATTGAAGAAGCGGAAAATCACCGGTTCCAGGCCATGCTGACGGCGATAGAAATCGAAATAGTGTTCGCCCGCCAGTTTGTCCGAGGCGTACGGCGTCAACGGGGCTTTGGGCGTGTCTTCATCAATCGACTCGCCCTCGCCATTGTTGCCGTAGACCGCCGCACTGGACGCATACAGCACACGCTTGACCCCGGCCAGACGCATGGCTTCGCAGACATTCAGCGTGCCGATGAAATTGCTCTGGTGAGTCTTCACCGGATTGTCCACCGAGGCTTGCACCGACGCCACGGCCGCCAGGTGAGCGACGGCGCTGCAACCTTGCATGGCTTTGGCCACCAGCGCCGCATCGGCGACATCGCCGACGATCAGCTCAACCTTCGGGTTATCCAGCGGCAGGTTGCTGCGCTTGCCGGTCGACAAATCGTCGAGGATGCGCACCGAATGCCCCTTGGCGAGCAAGGCGTCGGTCAGATGCGAGCCAATGAAGCCGGCTCCGCCGGTGATTAAAACAGTCCCTTCAGCCATGACGGTAAAACCTATCCAGTAAGCCCGGGAGTGCGGCACGCCAGGCGCGCGGTTTGATCCCGAAAGTGTGCAGAATTTTCTTGCAGGCCAGCACCGCGTGTTGCGGCTCTTCGGCAGCGTCCGGTCGCGCGGCATGAGCCTGGGCGGTCGGGGCTTCGATGGCCAGGGCATGCAGGCTGCGCGCTTCGGTGAGAATCGCCTGACCCAGCGCCAATGGTGTGGTCGCTTCGTGGCCGGCGTAGTGGTAAGTGCCCCACAGCGGCGCGGCGCAATCGAGTTGCTTGAGCACGGAAATGATCACCCGAGCGGCGTCATCGACCGGCGTCGGATTACCCCGGCGATCATCGGCCAGGAGCAATTCATCCGGCTGTTCGGCACGCGCCAGGAAGCGCCCGAGGGTGCCCTCCGGGCTGTCATCGAGCAACCAGCCAAAGCGTAGCAAAACGTGTTGCGGGCACGTGGCGCGCACACTTTGTTCAATTCGCCACAACGCCTGACCGCGCAGGCCCAGCGGCACCGGTTCGTCTTTTTCGCTATACGCCGTGGCACGCGAGCCATCGAACACCCGATAACTGGAAGGCTGAACGAGGACGATGTTGTGGTGCTGGCACAGTTCAGCCAGACGCTCGATCGCACGCTCCTGCCCGGCCATGCGGCTTTCGCTGACGGTTTCGGCCTGGAACCAGTCGAAATAGTAGGCGAGGTTGATCAATGCATCGGGACGGGTGTCGTCGAGCAATTGGGTCAGGCTCGCGGCATCCCAGCCGTTTTCGGGCGGGCGGGGGGCGAGGAAACCGATGTCTTCCTCTGCACCGAGGCGAATCAGCGCCTGCCCAAGGGCATTTCCGCCGCCCAGTAACATAAGGCGCATTCGCATAGAGTCAGCAGGCCCAGTCTGATTGGAACGATGGCTTTAGCGACGGCTCTTGTGAAACCGTCGTCGATAATTGCCGGAATCGTTGCATTTTGCGGGTTTAGTGCGCAACCGTCATCCGTAAAGTGTAGATCGCCGGGATTTGTGTCGTGGCAACAGGCCCCATCGCTGGCAAGCCAGCTCCCACAGGGTTGAGCGCCGATTATCATTCTGTGAACGACATCAATCCTTGTGGGAGCTGGCTTGCCAGCGATGAGGCCCTGCTAGCCAGTGAAGATCCAAGCGGTACTTGCATCTTCCCACTCCCGCCCGCATAACTTTAGCCATGAATCTGCCCATCCCCACGGACGCGGCCCTGGCAGGCTTTCACCCCGCCGTCAGCGCCTGGTTCAGCACGACTTTCCCGACGGTCACCGCCGCCCAGGCCCGTGCATGGCCGTTGATCCGCCAGCGCCGCTCGACGCTGATCGCCGCGCCGACCGGCTCCGGCAAGACCCTCACCGCTTTTCTCGCCGTGCTCGACGACCTCGTCCACCGGGGCCTGGAACATTCCGACGGCCTGCCCGACGAAACCCTGGTGGTCTACGTCTCGCCACTGAAAGCGCTGTCCAACGACATTCGCATCAACCTGCAAAACCCGTTGGCCGGAATCACCGAACACTTACGGCAGATGAATCTGCCCGAGCTGGCAATCACCACCGCCGTGCGCACGGGCGACACCCCGCAAAAAGACCGTGCGGCCATGCGCAAGACCGCGCCACATATTCTGGTGACCACCCCGGAATCGCTCTACGTGCTGCTCGGTTCGGAATCGGGACGGAAAATGCTCGGCACCACGCGCACGTTGATCATCGATGAAATCCACGCGATGGCCGCCGGCAAACGCGGCAGTCATCTGGCCCTGAGCCTTGAGCGACTACAGGCGTTATGCAGCGAACCGCTGACCCGCATCGGATTGTCGGCCACGCAGAAGCCGGTCGAAGCCGTGGCGCAATTTCTCGTCGGCCATGAGCGCCCCTGCGAAATCATCGACATCGGCCATGCACGGCCTCGGGATCTGGGCATCGAGGTGCCGCCCGTGGCGTTGTCGGCAGTCATGGCCAACGATGTCTGGGAGCTGGTCTACGACCGCCTCGCCGAACTTGCCCGCGAGCACCGCACCACGCTGATTTTCGTCAACACCCGGCGCCTGGCCGAACGCCTGAGCCGACACCTCAGCGAACGCCTCGGCAAGCATGCGGTAGCCGCGCACCACGGCAGCCTGGCCAAGGAGTTTCGCCTCGACGCCGAACAACGGCTCAAGCGCGGCGAGCTACAGGTGTTGATCGCCACTGCCTCGCTGGAACTGGGCATCGATATCGGCGAAGTCGATCTGGTCTGTCAGATTGCCTCGCCGCGTTCCATCGCCGGGTTTCTGCAACGCGTCGGCCGTTCCGGACACCAGGTGGGCGGCACGCCCAAGGGCCGTTTGTTCGCCACCACCCGCGATGATCTGATCGAATGCGCCGCCCTGCTCGACTGCGTGCGCCGAGACGAACTCGACACCCTGCACATCCCGGTCGCGCCGCTGGATGTTTTGGCGCAGCAGATCATCGCCGAGGTCAGTTGTCAGGAATGGCCGGAGGACGCCTTGCTGGCGATGTTCCGCCGCGCCTCGCCCTACCGCGATCTCGACGAAAAACACTACCAGGCCCTGCTGAGCATGCTCGCCGAGGGCTACAACGGTCGCCAGGGCATCCGCAGCGCCTACCTGCACCGCGACGCCGTCAGCCGCACCTTGCGTGGCCGTCGGGGTTCACAGCTGACCGCCGTGACCAGCGGCGGCACCATTCCCGATAACGCCGATTACAGCGTCATGCTCGAGCCGCAAGGCTTGAACATCGGCAGCGTCAACGAAGACTTCGCGGTGGAAAGCATTGCCGGCGACGTGTTCCAGCTCGGCAACACGTCCTATCGAATCCTGCGCGTGGAAACCGGCAAGGTGCGCGTCGAGGATGCCCACGGCCAGCCGCCGACGATCCCGTTCTGGCTCGGCGAAGCGCCGGGGCGCAGCGATGAATTGTCGTCCGCCGTGGCGCGCCTGCAAGCACAGCTCGATGAACTGCTCAGCGCCAGCCCCGGCAATCTGCAGCCGGCGCTCGACTGGCTGACGCAGACCCTCGGTCTCAACCTCGCCAGCGCCGAGCAACTGGTCGAATACCTGGCCCGCGCCCGCCAAACCCTCGGCGCCCTGCCCTCGCAGGACACGCTGCTGATGGAGCGTTTTTTCGACGAGTCCGGCGGCACGCAATTGATCATCCACTCGCCGTTCGGCAGCCGCATCAACCGCGCCTGGGGTCTGGCCCTGCGCAAGCGTTTCTGTCGCACCTTCAACTTCGAATTGCAGGCCGCCGCCAGCGAGGACGCGATCGTTCTATCGCTGTCCACCAGCCACAGCTTTGAACTCGATGACGTCTGGCGTTACCTGCACAGCAACAGCGCCGAGCACATTCTCATTCAAGCGGTGCTCGATGCGCCGCTGTTCGGCGTGCGCTGGCGCTGGAATGCCGGGGTGGCGTTGGCGCTGCCGCGTTTTACCGGTGGGCGCAAAGTTGCGCCGCAGTTGCAGCGGATGAAAAGCGAAGACCTGATTGCCAGCGTATTTCCCGATCAGATTGCCTGCCTGGAAAACCTCGCCGGCGAGCGCGAGATTCCCGAACATCCCTTGATTGAGCAAACCCTCGACGATTGCCTGCACGAGGCCATGGACAGCGAAGGCTGGCTCAATCTGCTGCGACGCATGGAGCGTGGCGAGGTGCGTCTGATCAGCCGCGATCTGCCGGCGCCCTCACCGCTCGCGGCGGAAATCCTCAGTGCGCGGCCGTACACCTTTCTCGACGATGCACCGCTGGAAGAACGTCGCACCCAAGCGGTGATCAACCGGCGCTGGAGCGATCCGCAATCGACCGATGATCTCGGTGCGCTGGATGCGGACGCGATTGCCGCCGTGCGTGAAGAGGCGTGGCCGACGCCGAACGCTGTGGATGAAATGCATGAGGCGCTGATGAGCATGGCGTGCATCAGCGAGGCAGAAGTACAAGCCAACGAAGGTTGGCGTGCATGGCTGGAAACCCTGGCCAGCAGAGGTCGCGCCTGCCGTCTACAAATTGATGCCGAGCATTGTTTATGGCTCGCCCGCGAACGACTGAGCTGCCTGCAGGCACTTTATCCACAGGGCGAATTGCAGGCCGAGCTGGAGCCGCTGCCGGGGTTCGATCAGGCCTGGACATTCGATGAAGCGCTGGTTGAAGTGCTCCGCGCACGCCTCGGCGCCTTCGGCCCTCTGCCGTTATCAGATATCGCCGAACCACTGGCGCTGCCGACTGCTCAAGTCCATCAGGCCCTCGCACAACTGGAACGCGAAGGTTATGTGCTGCGTGGCCCATTCACACCGAAGCTGAAGGTCGAGGAATGGTGCGAACGCCATCTGCTCGCGCGCATTCATCGCTACACGGTCAAGCGCCTGCGCCGGGAAATCGAACCGGTCGCGTTGCAGGATTTCATGCGATTTCTGTTCGACTGGCAGCATCTGTCGCCCGCGACGCGCGGCCAGGGCAGCGCCGTGTTGCCAGCGATTGTCGGCCAGTTCGAAGGCTACGCGGCGGCCGCTTCGGCATGGGACAGCGACATTCTTCCGGCACGCCTCAAAGACTACTCACCGAGTTGGCTGGATGACTTGTGCCGCAACGGCAAACTAGTGTGGACGCGCCTCAGTGCCCGGCAGAAGGTCAGCGGCACGGCGTTGCGCAGCACGCCGATCGTGTTGCTGCCGCGCAGTCAGGTCGGTTTGTGGAGTGCGCTGGCCGAACAGACGCCGGTGAGCGAACTGTCGCCAAAAACCCGGAAGGTCTTTGAAGCCTTGAGTCAGCACGGCGCGCTGTTTTTTGACGAGCTGAGTCATGAAGCGCACCTGCTGCGTACGGAGCTGGAAATCGCCTTGCAGGAACTGGTCGGCGCTGGCCTGGTGAACGCCGACAGCTTCGCCGGCCTGCGCGCGTTGATCACGCCGCCGAGCAAGCGCCAACAGCGCAGCAGTCGTCGTGGGCGCGGGGCGTTTGTCGGCGGGATGGATGACGCCGGGCGCTGGGCATTGCTGCGGCGCGGAGCGGCTGTGGATAACAGCGAAACCCTGGAGCATGTCGCGATGACCTTGTTGCGCCGCTACGGCGTGGTGTTCTGGCGCTTACTGGAGCGCGAGGCAGACTGGTTGCCGAGCTGGCGTGAATTGCTGCGCACGTTTCATCGGCTGGAAGCGCGGGGCGAGATTCGTGGCGGGCGCTTTGTCAGTGGGTTGGCGGGCGAACAGTTTGCCTTGCCCGAGGCGATTGCGCTGTTGCGCGAAGTACGGCGGCGGCCGCATGACGGCAGTTTGGTCGTGGTGTGCGGGGTCGATCCATTGAACCTGGCCGGGACGTTGTTGCCGGGGGTGAAAGTGCCGGCTTTGGTGAGTAATCGGTTGGTGTATCGCGATGGTTTGCCGGCGGCTGCGGAGATTGCCGGTAAGCAGCAGTTCTGGCTGGAGCTGGATCAGATTGATATGGAGCAGGTGCGCAGCAAGCTGATCCGGCATTAAGGGTGACTGTTCTGGCCTCATCGCTGGCAAGCCAGCTCCCACAGGGTTTTGGGTGATGCTGGAATAGAAGGCACACCACAAATCACTGTGGGAGCTGGCTTGCCAGCGATGAGGTCAGCACTAACACCAAAAAATCCACCGGTTAAGTCCGCGATTCCTGAGGCAACTCGGTCGCCACCACAGCCCCCTCTTGCTGCGACCGCTTCGGCAGCAAAACCTGTTGTGGATAAGTCTGCGCGAAATGTACGGACTCAGTGTTATCCACAAGCTTTTTCAAGCGCTGGTTGAACGCCCGGCTCACCGCATACTGCCCACCCGAGACCGTGCGGAACTGTGCGGTCAACACCACGCCATTCAAATCCATCCTGTCCACACCAAACACATCCAGCGGCCCTTGCAGGTTGTACTTGAGGAAAGGGTCTTCGCGAATCGAATCACCGGTCTCGCGGATCAGCTCGATTGCCTTGTCCACGTCCGTGTCATAGGTGAACTGCACCGAGAAAAACGCAAAGGCAAACTGCCGCGATTGGTTGGTCACTGCTTTGATCTGGCCGAACGGCACCGAGTGCACAAACCCTTTGCCGTCGCGCAAACGCAGGGTGCGAATGGTCAGCCCTTCGACGGTGCCGGCATGCCCGGAATCAAGCACCACCCAATCGCCAATCGACAGCGTGTCTTCAATAATGATGAATAGCCCGGTAATCACGTCCTGCACCAGTTGTTGCGAGCCGAAACCGATGGCCAGCCCGACCACCCCGGCACCGGCCAGCAGTGGCGCAACGTTGATCCCCAGATTGGCCATGGTGGTGATCGCGCAAATCACCACGAGGATGATTTTGATCGCGTTGCGCAACAGCGGCAGGATGGTTTTCACCCGCGTACTCGGCTGGCGTGCCGCGCGTTTGCTGAGCGGCGGCTTCAGCGCTTCCTGAATCGCGGTGTCGAGCACCACCCACAGCAACCACGTGACCAGGAAGATCAGGCCTATGCTGCTCAGCGCGTTGCTGATGGCTCGTCCGACCGTGCTGCTCTGGGCAAAATCGAGCAGCGAAACGCCCCAGATCCGCCCGAGAATATCGATGAAGGCGATAGCGATGACGATCCGCAGCAATGCGTGCAACAGGCTGAGAAAACGTTCTTTGTAGGCACTGCTGCGCTGGATCGCTTCGGCTTTTCGTGACTTGAACAGGTGCTGCAGGATCGTGCTGAGGAACACCGTGCCGATCAGCAATACCGTGGTGAACAATGCGCAGCGCAGGGCCTTCTGATTGTCCTCGCCGATGCCGATCAGATTGACCGCCGAGACCAGCACCATCAACACAATCGGCCAATACCACAGTCCCGAGAAAATCCGCAGCGACTCCTGCAAAGAAGGTTGTTTCAGGCGCTGGCTCAACGGACGATTGCGGATCAGATGCGCCACCGGGCGGCGCAGGCGAATCACCAGCAGACCAAAAATCACCGAGGCGATCAGCCCAGTAAACACCGCGACGCTGCTGGTGATATTGCCGCCCAGTTGGCGGGCGATCTGCGGGCTGGTCAGCGCATCGCTGAGGGCGGCGAGGAAACCGATCAGGAACAGCGGTCGTGGGCAATAATCGCGGATGATCCGCGCCGCCGGACGTTTATGGCCGACGTTGAACATCACCACCACACACAACAACATCGAGGTGGAAAAAATGCCGCTGCTGGTCGCGTAAGCCAGACACAGCGCCAGCGCGCGTCCGACTGAAGCTTGCAGAAAATGGCTGACGTACAGGGTCAGCGGCAGGCAGATCAGCGCCGGTACGGTGTAGGGCAGCAGGTAACCGAGCAGGTCCTGACTGCGCTGGCGGGTGCGCAACCAGCGCCCTTGACGCAGACGCTTGGTCAACAGGCTGCCAAGCACGGTCAACAACGCGAAACTGCCCAGCCAGACGCCCGACAGCGTAAGAAAGTCCCCGGCAACGCTCCAGCCCGAGCGGTTCGACGGTTGGTTGACCAGTTTGTCGACTTCATCGGCGGCGCGATCGGCGCGCAGACGCCAGGCGTCGACCAGGTGTTCGTTGATATCGAGTTTGTCCTGCACATCGTCGATGCTCGAACTGATCGCGCCGAGCAGACCGCCCTGCACAATCGGTTCAGGTTTGTCCGCCTCTTCGGCGGTGGCCGGGACACCCGGCAATGCAGCGGCGTCGATTTCACTAGCGCCGAGAAACAACAGTGCTCCCAGCAGAATGGCGATCCTGAACTTGCCCAAAACTCCGATCTCCCGTGGCTGAACCTGTAAGGAACTGATCAAATTTTATGCGGCAAGTTCAAGAGCCCCCTCACCCTAGCCCTCTCCCAGAGGGAGAGGGAACAGACCGAGTTGTCTGCGAGAAGTACATCGACCTGAGTGTCCGGAGTCGAACTCCAACTTTGAAAACACTGAAGATCTGCTCCCTTCCCCCTCGCCCCCTCTGGGGGAGAGGGTTGGGGTGAGGGGGAGCGCTTTTGATCTTCGCCTTGGACGTGACCGTCCGTAACGCCATCGAAACTTTCGCGAACCGCCCGCAGTCATCAAAAGATACGGGCAACACGAGGACTTTTCGACGGAGGGCGGCATGGCAACGATTCACATCGGTATTTCCGGCTGGCGCTACGAACCGTGGCGCGGGGACTTCTACCCCAAGGGACTGGCGCAGAAACGCGAATTGCAGTTCGCTTCGCGGGCGGTCAACAGCATCGAAATCAATGGATCGTTCTACGCCCTGCAACGGCCCGAACGCTATGCGCAGTGGTACGCCGAGACGCCCGACGACTTTGTTTTCAGCGTCAAGGCGCCGCGCTTCATCACTCACATCCGCCGCTTGCGCGAGATCGAAAAACCTCTGGCGAACTTCTTTGCCTCCGGGGTGCTGGAACTCAAGGAAAAACTCGGGCCGATCCTTTGGCAATTCCCGCCGAACTTCAAATTCGAGCCTGAGCGTTTCGAACATTTCCTCGCGCTTCTGCCCCACGACACCGAAGCCGCCGCCACCCTCGCCCGGCAACATGATGCCCATCTGCACGGCCACGCGAGCATGAAAGCCTGGCGCAAAAAGCCGCTGCGCCATGCTGTGGAGATTCGCAACGAAAGCTTCATCGATCCGGAGTTCGTGCGCTTGTTGAAACGCTACAACACTGCACTGGTCATCGCCGACACCGCGAACAAATGGCCCTACCGCGAAGACCTCACCAGCGACTTTGTCTACCTGCGCCTGCACGGTGCCGAAGAACTTTACGCCAGCGGCTACACCGCGCCAGCCCTCAAGCGCTGGGCCGAACGGATCGACGCCTGGCACCACGGCCAGCAACCGAAAGACGCGCACTTGATCGCCCCACGCCTGAAACCGCGCGCACGCAAATCCCGTGAGGTGTTCTGCTATTTCGACAACGACATCAAAGTCCGCGCGCCCTATGACGCCCGCGAGTTGCTGCAGCGTTTCGAGCTGGATAAAAACCTCGCCACCGCTCCCGGTGAACCCGCTGGCGAAGGAGTGCTGCCATGAGCATTCCGGAACCGGTCGGTTTCACCGATGAAGGCTCGGTGGTCGCGCCGTCGGTGCGTACGTTCACCGTACTGACGGTCAATACCCACAAGGGTTTTACCGCCCTGAATCGGCGCTTCATCCTGCCGGAACTGCGCGAAGCGGTGCGCAGCGTCGCCGCCGACGTGGTGTTCCTGCAGGAAGTCCACGGCACCCACGAGCATCATCCCAAGCGCTACAGCAACTGGCCGACAATGCCGCAGTACGAGTTTCTCGCCGACAGCCTCTGGCCGCAGTTCGCCTATGGGCGCAACGCGGTGTATCCGGAGGGCGATCACGGCAACGCACTGCTGTCGAAATTCCAGATCATCCGCCACGACAACCTCGACGTGTCGATCAGCGGCCACGAGAACCGCGGCCTGTTGCATTGCGTGCTGCGCCTGCCCGGTGACGGCACCGAAGTGCATGCAATCTGCGTGCATCTGGGCCTGCGCGAAAGTCATCGCAACGCCCAACTGGATTTGCTTATGCAACGCTTGGCGGAGCTGCCTGACGACGCGCCGGTGATCGTCGCCGGCGACTTCAACGACTGGCGCCAGCGCGCCGATGCACAACTCAAGCCTTGCGGTCTGCGCGAAGTGTTCGCCGAGCACCAGGGCAAACCGGCGCGCAGTTTTCCGGCGCGCCTGCCGACGCTGCGGCTCGACCGTATCTATGTACGCAACCTCAAGGCCAGCCAACCGAAAGTCCTGGCCAACCGTCCCTGGTCGCACCTTTCCGACCATGTCCCGTTATCGGTGGAGATCGAATTATGAGCAGCGCGCCGCTGGAGAAATCCGCCGTGGAACCGATCGCCATCAACCCGCCGATACGCGAGCCCGGCCAGGTTGATGTCGAGTACCACTGGCAGGGCAACAACCATGTGCAATTGCTGGAAAACGGCGAGGAATATTTCCCCCGAGTATTCGAAGCGATGCGCGCGGCGAAGAGTGAAATCCTCCTTGAGACCTTTATCGTTTTCGAAGACAAGGTCGGTGCCGAGTTGCAGGAGATTCTGATCGACGCCGCCCGGCGCGGCGTGCGCACCACCGTCAGCCTCGACGGCTTTGGTTGCGGCGAATTGAGCACCGGTTATCTCGCCGCACTGAGCGAGGCCGGCGTGCATCTGCAAATCTTCGATCCGGCCCCGAAACACCTGGGCATCCGCACCAACTGGTTCCGCCGTTTGCACCGCAAGATCGTGGTGGTCGACGGTCTGATCGCGTTCATTGGCGGGATCAACTTTTCCGGCGATCACCTGGCCGATTTCGGCCCCGAAGCCAAGCAGGATTACTCGGTGGAAGTCCAGGGCCCGGTGGTCGCCGACATCCACCACTTTGCCCTGCTGCAAAGCGGTCGCCCCGGACGCGCACGCTTCTGGTGGCAACGCCGGCGCCAGCGTCGCGCAGAGATGGCCTTCGACGATCACGACGGTCAGGTGCGTCTGGTGTTCCGCGACAACGATCAACACAGCACCGATATCGAAGACATCTATTTACAGGCGCTGCGCCGCGCCAAGCGCCGAGTGGTGATTGCCAACGCCTACTTTTTTCCCGGTTACCGCTTGCTGCGGGAAATCCGTAATGCAGCACGTCGCGGGGTCGAGGTACGCCTGATTCTGCAGGGGCAACCGGACATGCTGGTAGCCAAACTGGCGGCGCGCATGACCTACGATTATTTGCTCAAGGCCGGGGTGCAGATCCACGAATACTGCCAGCGCCCGCTGCACGGCAAAGTCGCGTTGGTCGATGAAGAGTGGAGCACGGTCGGCTCAAGCAATCTCGACCCGCTGAGCCTCTCACTGAACCTGGAAGCCAACGTGCTGATTCGCGACCGCGCTTTCAATCAGCACCTGTACGAGCGCCTTGAAGACCTCAGCCAGAACCACTGCAAAGCCATGGACCCGAGCAAGTCGCCACGTGGGCGGATCTGGCACATGACGGTGGGCTTTCTGGTGTTTCACTTTTTGCGGCATTTCCCGGCAATGGCCGGTTGGTTGCCGGCGCACAAACCACGGCTCAAGCCATTTCGAGGGAACACGCCATGAGCCATTCCGACGTGCATTCGAGCAGCCATGCAGCGCCAGCGTCCCCGTCGAAATGGAGCCGCTGGAAACGTCCGCTGACGCTGCTGTTTTTCCTCGCGCTGATCGTCTTGCTGACGATGTTCGCCACGCGCATTGAATGGGCCGAAGTGTTGGAAACCCTCGCCGACTTCAAGGTGCGCACGCTGATGATTGCCGCCGGCCTGACCTTGCTGAGTTTTTTGACCTACGCCAGTTTCGACCTGATCGGCCGCACCTACATCCGGCAGGATCTGACCTGGAAGCAGATCCTGCCGGTGGGAATCATCAGCTACGCGTTCAACCTCAATCTCAGCGCCTGGGTCGGCGGGATTGCCATGCGCTATCGGCTGTATTCGCGCCTGGGCGTGAGCAAAGGCAACATCGCCAAGATTCTTGGTTTGAGCCTGGCGACCAACTGGTTCGGCTACATGACCATTGCCGGCGTGGTATTCAGCAGCGGGCTGGTGAGCATGCCGCCGGGCTGGAAAATCAGCAGTGCTGCGTTGCAAGGCATCGGTGTGTTGTTGCTGCTGGCCAGCGCCGGCTATCTTGCGGCGTGTCAGTTTTCCAGGCGCCGCGAGTGGTCGATTCGCGGGGTGGAAATCAATCTGCCCTCCTTGCGTATGGCAGTGTTGCAACTGCTGCTGGGCGCGCTGAACTGGTCGCTGATGGCCGCGGTTATTTTCACTTTGCTGCCGAGCAAACTGGATTATCCGTTGGTGCTGGGGGTGTTGCTGATCAGCGCAATTGCCGGGGTCATCACGCATATTCCGGCGGGGCTTGGGGTGCTGGAGGCGGTGTTTGTCGCGCTGCTGCAACACGAGGCTTCGCGCGGCAGTCTGGTGGCGGGGTTGCTGGCGTATCGGGCGATTTATTTTCTGTTGCCGTTGTTGATTACGGTGGTGATGTATCTGGTGGTTGAGGCCAAGGCCAAGGCGTTGCGGATCGAGAAGAAACCCAGACATTAGAATCAAGAACAAAAGATCGCAGCCTTCGGCAGCTCCTACACTTGGAATGTATTCTCCCTGTAGGAGCTGCCGAAGGCTGCGATCTTTTGATCTTCAGGATTGAATAATGCTCAACCGTTCACCCACGACCATCTCGGTGATCCAGTCCACCAGAATCGAGGTGTAAGCCTGCTGCGAAACCGGTTCGCTCAGCGCGTGATCGGCGCCGTCGATAATCCTGTGCGTCAATGAATGCGTCTGCTGGCACGCGGCGCGGTAACTCATGATCGTCGCATGGGGCACGTAATCGTCGGTTTCCGATTCCACCAGCAACACATCCCCGGTGAATTGCGAACACGCATGCAGCGCCCGATTGGTGTCGGCGCGGATCAGCGTATTGCGATAGTCACGCAGGTCCGCCTTGTCCAGATCACGCTTGGGCGTGTGCCATTGATCGTCGCGATACAGCGCTGGCACGCGCAACGCCAGCCAGCGCACCGGGCGCAGCGAGGTCAGGATCGAAGCCAGGTAACCGCCGTAACTGGTGCCGACCACCGCGATCGCCGAGGTGTCGAGCGCCGGATGCGCAAGGAGGCGATCATAGGCCGCGAGCAAGTCTCGCAGATTGTCTTCGCGAGTCACGCGGGTCAGCGGTATTCCGGTGCCACCGGTATGCCCGCGCAAGTCAAAGGTCAGACACACACAACCGAGACCGGCGATGCCCTTGGCGCGCTCAAGATCGCGCTCCTGACTACCGCCCCAACCGTGGACAAACAACACCCCCGGCACTTTCGATTTGGGACTGAGAAACGTCCCGCTCATCTGCTCATCATCAATGTCGATTTGAATGCTTTCGCTTCTAGCCGTCATAAGATTTGACCGTTACGTATTTGAGAAGAAATTCACTGTTTTCAGCCGGGCCACGGTAGACCTCGATGGCGTCCGCCGGCAGCGGCTGATCGATATAGGTTTCCACCGATGAGACGCGGATCGCGCGCATCCCCGGATCGTTGACGAAGCTTTGCAGCGCCGCCACTTCGGCGCTGCTGGCGCCGCCCATGCGCCAGGATTGTTCGAGCACGCCGCTGCGGGATTTGCCATTACTGTCCAGGCCTTGGGCGATGTCGTAATTGCGCCGCGAAGCGTAAAAACTCGGATAGGCTTCATCCGCCGCACTGTCGAATACCTGTGCCTGCTCGATGGCCAGGCGCACATCGTCAGGCAACTCCAGCGCCAGCAGTTCCTCGTAACCACCCTGCACCACCAGCAAGTTCGAGCCACCGTAGACGTCTTCGCCGTGAGCATCCTTGGTCAAGTATTGATCGCCGCAGTAACTCAGCACCTTGCCGCCGATGAATGACTGGCCGACGCTGTGGGTGAAGACCTTGCTCAAGTCCTGCTCCAGCACCACGCCCTCGCTGAATTGTTTATCGATGCCGGGGCGGGCAAGGATTTCATCGAAGGCGTCGAGGCTTTTGATCACTTCCTGACCGCGACCGGCACAGGCGTGCACTGGCTTCATGCGTATCGGGCCGCTGTACAGCAGATGCTCGGCGGCGGGGCGCGCATCTTCCAGGGCAAACACGCTGAGACCATCCAGCACCACATTGCGCACGCGCTCGGAAAACAACGGCGACCAGCCTTGCGGCGCATGAGCCAGATGACTGCGCAGGCCGTGGCTGATGGCTTTGGTGCAGATGAAGTCGTGCTCGACAAAACCGCCCCACAGATCACCCGGGCCGTTGATGCCGAGTTCATGCGCGCGGGCGGCTCCGACAATGGTTTGCGTCGGCAGCAGATACAGATCACGGCCACGATGTTTGTCCGGATCGTAACTGCCGCCGAATTTGCATCCGAGAATCTGCGCCAGCCAGCGCGCCAGAGCCTTGTTGGTCTGCACTTCATGCTGTGGCGCGTGAGTGCGCACTGAGTGGGCGACGATCAGTTTTTTGCGGAGTGTCGGGGTCATGCGGTCCCCTTTAATCGGTTTGATGACTGTAGCGATGAGCGGTGCAGAGATCAGGCCAACGGTCGCTTTACGAAAATCCTAGCCCAATCAGAAGCTTGCCAGAAACGTGCTGGCACCACGCCTGTTTCAATCTGCACGAACGCGCGCAAAACTCCGGTAAATTGCACGATCTATCGTCCTATGGAGTTCAATGTGGGAGCGAGCCTGCTCGCGAAGGCGTCGTGTCGACCGACATCAAACATGCTGACCCACCGCTTTCGCGAGCAGGCTCGCTCCCACATTAGGCATTCGAAATTTTCGAAAACGGGCTCACACCAAACCGCGTCCGATAATCACTCGGCGCCAGCCCGGTGATCTTCTTGAAGATCGCGCGAAACGCGCCCGGATCCTGATAGCCCACCGTCCACGCAATGTGATCAATCGTGCCATTGCTGAATTCGAGCATTTCCCGTGCCTTGCCCACCCGCAGATGCTGGCAGTATTCGGTCGGTTTCAACCCGGTCGCCGCACGGAACCGGCGCAGAAAGGTGCGTTCCTCCAACCCGGCCCGCTGCGCCATCGCCGTCAGCGAAACATCGGTCGCGCCGGTGCTTTGCAACCAGTGCTGAACCTTGAGAATCGCCGCATCGCCATGACCGAGAATCGGCGCGAAGTTACTCCCGCACTCACTGGCGCTGTCACTGTGCTCTATCACCAGAAATCGCGCGGTGCCGGTGGCAATGCTCGGCCCGAGCAACCTGTCGACCAGGCGTAATCCCAGTTCCGACCAAGCCATCAATCCGGCCGTCGTGATCAAATCGCCGTCGTCGACAATCGGGGTATCAGCCTTGAGCTTGATCTTTGGGTAACGCTCGGCAAAGGCCTTGGCCGACGTCCAGTGAGTGGTCGCGCTGCGACCGTCGAGCAGACCGCTTTCAGCCAACAGCAGCGAGCCTACACAGACCCCGCCCAGCGTCGCACCGCTGGCATGCTGGTCGCGTAACCATTGCATCAGGCTGGCCGGCGCTTGCCCCGTTGAGAACCCTGCGATCGATGGCGGAATCAGCACTGCCAGTAAAGCGCCGTCGTCCCCCGCGAGACTGTTGTAAATCCGCGTCGGTGGCTGATCACCTTCGACCTGCCAATGACTCACCCGCAGCAACGGCAACTGCGCCGCCTGATGTTCGCCGGCAATCCGGTTGGCCACCGCAAACAGATCGGTCAGACCATGCACCGCTGCCATCTGCGCACCGGGATAGATCAGCACGCCCAGCTCAGCGATGGCGGCCCTTTCTGCGCCCATTGTCAGTTTTCCCCTGTCTATTGTCGGTGCGGCCAATCCTCGAATCGCTGCTCAGCGCCAATACTGCAGCCACTTCCAGCCAATACATCGAGGACACACCCATGGCCAAGCAAGCGCTCATCGTAGTCGATATCCAGAACGACTACTTCCCCCAAGGCAAGTGGCCGCTGGCCGGTGCCGACGCCGCAGCCGACAACGCCGCCCGGCTGATTGCCGCGTTCCGCCAGGCCGGCGATTCGGTCGTGCACATTCGCCACGAATTCACCTCAGCGGACGCGCCGTTTTTCACCCCGGGATCGGACGGCGCCAAACTGCATCCGAAAGTGCTCAACCGCGCCGATGAACCAGTGGTGCTCAAGCACTTCGTCAACTCGTTCCGCGAAACCGAACTGCAAGCGATCCTTGACGAACAAGGCATCAAGGAACTGGTGGTGGTCGGCAGCATGAGCCACATGTGTGTTGACGGCATTACCCGTGCGGCGGCGGATCTGGGTTATACCGTCACGGTGATTCATGATGCCTGCGCCAGCCGTGACCTGGAGTTCAATGGCCTGACGGTGCCGGCCGCCCATGTCCACGCTGCGTTCATGTCAGCGCTGGGTTTCGCCTACGCCAGCGTGGTGTCCACGGACGAATTTCTCGCTGCCAAACGCTGAGTCACATTCTGCAGAACACCAGGCCCGCCTCGCTGCGGGCCTTTTTTCGTCTGTCATGAAAATCTCACGCGTGAGCCATTGATGGCACTTTGAATTGGTTGTAGTGTGGCTCACGCGTGAGATGTTCATAACCGAGCCATTGCCATGAAAAGCCGTTCCCCCACCGCGAAGTCAGAGAGCCCCAAGGGAGAGCGTGCGAAAGCGTCCACGAAAAAACCGTCGAGCTTCTATATGAAGCAGATGCGCGCGGGCCTCGCGGCGGCCGGTTATGTGAAACACGAAACTTGGGTGCTTCCCGAAAACCGAAGCTTGCTCAAGCAAATGGAGCAACAGCTACGCCAACCGATTCTGGCTGGCTCTTTCATGTCGGAGAATTACATGAGCGCAGGCAACAACTGGACCATCGATAGCCTCTTCAACGCCCTCAAGGCCCTGGACGAGGTGGCTTCGCAAGAGATCACGCTGTCGCTGATCCAGAGCTCCGAACCCAGCATCAAGCTGGAAATGAACGAATTCGGCGGTCTGCCGATTCACATCGCCCTGGCCGGCCAGCAGATCATCGTCGACACCGTACTGGTGGACATCGACTCGATCACTGACGTGCGCGCCTTCAACGATGCCGTGCTGCGCAGCCGGGAAATGTTCCCGCTGTCGTCGATCGGGATCGAGTCGATGCCGAACGGGCAGACCGTTTACAACATGTTTGGCGCCCTCAGCGCCGACTCGAGCCTGACCAACGTCGTCACCGAGGTGAAAACCCTGGTCGACAACGTGCAGCGCGCGAGCGAAGCCTTCGAACACTTCTTCAAGTAATCAACAGGGAATATCCAATGACTCAGTCCATCTGGAGCAAGTTGTTCACCGCACTGCGCGGCGGCGCCAATGAAGTCGGCGAAGCGATCGCTGACCAACAGGCCCTGCGCATTCTTGATCAGGAAATCCGCGATGCCGACAGCGCGCTGTCGAATGCTCGCCGCGAGCTGGTCACCATCATGGCCAAACACAAACTGGCCGCCGACCGCGTAAGCGAGTACGACGCCAAGATCAAGGATCTGGAAGCCAAAGCCGTCTCGGCACTGAATGCCGGCCGTGAAGACCTGGCACTGGAAGTGGCCGAAGCGATTTCGACCCTGACCAACGAGCTGGATGTTGAGAAAAAGCAGAGCGATGAGTTCGGCACTTACGCCGAAAACATGCGCAAAGACATCAGCAAGGCGGAGTCGCGCATCAAGAGCCTGCGCCAGCAAGTGGACATGGCCAAGGCCCGTGAAAGCGTGCAGAAAGCCCAGGTAAGCGCCTCCATCGCCAGCGGCGGCGCCAATGGCAAACTGGAAACCGCCGTTGGTACGCTGAACCGTCTGCAAGCCAAGCAGCAACAGCGCGCGGCTGAACTCAGCGCTGCGGACGAGCTGGCTGACGCCTCGACCGGCAACGATCTGGAACGCAAACTGCGCGACGCCGGCATCACGCCGAACGAAGGCAGCGCCAATGCGATTCTTGAGCGCCTGAAGCAAAAGTCCTCGCAGTAACGCAGGGCAAAAAATCTGTGGGAGCGAGCCTGCTCGCGAAAGCGTCGTATCAGTCGACATCAATATTGACTGGTATGCCCTCTTCGCGAGCAGGCTCGCTCCCACACGGTTTGCGGCGTAAAAATCCTTCTGCTCGTTCACCGGTTCGCCCGGTACACTAGCGACGCTTTTTCGCCGACGAACACTTCCACCCGCTTCAAGGAACGTACCCATGGGATGGTTTAAAGACTTGCTGGGCACCAGCAACTGGCAGACCGCTGCGCCAACACCGACCGTTGCCAGTGGCCCACTCGGTCTGGCCCAAGGCAAGGCTGTCAGGTTCGATACGACCCTGGCGCTGTTGCTCGACGGTTCGACCACGGTGCGCGTGCCCTTCGATCAGGCGATCTGGAGCCACGGCTGGGTCGACCTCGGCCAGTCCAACAAACTGCACCGCTATTACATGAACGACGAGGATTTCTGGCTACAGATCCACGTCACCGGTGAAGATCAGATCGAATCGGTCACGCTGTTCAATTACCTCAGCTACGTAACGGTCAACAGTGACGCCGAACTGCAGCGTCTGGCTGGCCCCAACAGTCAGATCGGCCTGCCCGCCTACAGCCACGACGGCGTCGAATACACCCGCGAGTGGGGCACTGAACAAGGCCAGACCGAACTGGTGCCGATGACCGAACAAGTGGTCAATCCGGACGAAAGCTACACCATCGAACACCACTCCATGCTTTATGCGCGCGAGACCGGCCTGACCGATCGCCGCGAATTGCTGCTGTTCTCCGTCGAACAGGACGAAGAAGGCACCGTCAGCCTGAGCACCTCGCTGGGCATTTCGCTGTACACGACAGATCTGAGCACCATTTAAAAAAGGAAGTTTTTCATGCTGGAAGTGCTAGCCGTTTCCCTGAACAAAACCGCCCTGGTCGGTTTCGTCGTCTACCTGATCGGCGCCGTGCTGCTGTTCATGCTGTTTCAATTCGTCTACACGCGCATCACGCCGCACAAGGAGTTCGAGCTGATCCGCTCCGGCAACGTCGCCGCCGCCATCGCCCTGTCGGGCGCGATCATCGGCTTCGCGATTCCGGCCAGTAACGTGATTGCGTTTTCGGTCAACGTCCTCGACTTCGTGCTCTGGGCGGTGATTGCCGCCGTCGTGCAACTGCTGGCATTCCTCGCCACGGGCCTGGTGCTCAAAGGTACGTCCCAGCGCATCGCCAACGGTGAAGTGGCTTCCGGCATTTATGTCGCGGCGGTCGCGATCAGCGTCGGCATGCTCAACGCCGCGTGCATGACACCGTCCAACTGATCGGCAGGAAGCCTTCGATGAAACGCAGCAAATACGTTCAGTTGTCCCTTGCCGCTTCGGTGGCCATGGCTATCTCCGGCCAGGCGACAGCCGCGGATCAACCGCGCAATTTCCAGAATGTGGAACAGTGTGTCGACGCCGAAGTGGCTGCCGATGTCTGCTCCAATGCTTACGTCGCCGCCCTGACCGAGCACCGGCGCATCGCGCCAGCGTACGACAACAAGGCCAAATGCGACGCGGACTTTGCCGCTGACTGGTGCCAGAAGAACTCCGATGGCCGCTTCGTGCCGAAACTCGGCGGCTTCAAAGTGCCTGCGAGCGGTGAACCGGCACAGAACCTCGACGCCATCGCCGATGCACAAATGCCCGCCGGTAATCCAGCGGCGCAGAATGTACAAAGCACTTCGCACGTCTCCAGCGGCGGTAGCGGTGGCGGCAACGGCTGGCTGACCGGTTGGCTGATCGGCAACGCGATGAGCAACAACGCCGAACGCACGGTTTACCGCGATCGCGAAACGCGCCAGCCGTACAACACCTCGACGCAGTACCGCAGAGCCGAAACCACGACGCGCAGCCAAACGGATTACGAAAGCAGCAAAAGCAAACCGGTCAACGTGGCTTCTTCGACCTCACGCGGCGGCTTCGGCAGCCAGTCCAGTGCCCGTAGTGGCTGGGGTGGTTGGGGCAGCAGTTCCGGTCGTTCGAGCAGCTGACGATGAAGAAGATCCTCTGCGCCGAGCGGCCTGACTGGAAACAGACTGCCGAAAGCCTTGGCTTCATGTTCCACACCATCGATGACGAGCCGTACTGGGACGAAAGCGCGTACTACCAGTTCACGCTCGCGCAAATCGAAAACGATCTGGAGGACCCGACCACCGAACTGCACGAAATGTGCATGGACCTGGTCGACCGCGTGGTGCACAGCGAAGAACTGCTGGATCGCCTGAGCATCCCGGCGCCGTACTACGACATGATCCGCACCTCCTGGCTGCAAGGTCATCCGCATCTGTACGGGCGCATGGACTTTTCCTACAGCGGCAACGGCCCGGCGAAACTGCTGGAGCTCAACTACGACACGCCGACCAGTCTTTACGAAGCGGCGGCGTTCCAGTGGGGCTGGCTGGAACAATGCATCGAGCGCGGCACACTGCCGCGCCATGCTGACCAGTTCAACAGCATTGATACCAAACTGCATCAGGCCTTCGCCGAGTTACAGCTGAAGCGACCGTTCTACTTCGCCTCGATGAAAGACTCGGTCGAAGACAAGGGCACCACGGATTACCTTCGCCTGATCGCCGAGAAGGTCGGCATCGAATCGCGGCACATCGATATCGAAGACATTGGCTTGACCGCTGAAGGTCGATTTGTCGACCTGGAAGATCGCTGGATCCCGCACCTGTTCAAACTGCATGCCTGGGAGTTCATCTTCCACGAGCCGTTCGGCGCGGCGATTGCCGAGTGCGATACGCAGTTTTTCGAACCGGCGTGGAAGGCGATTCTGTCGAACAAGGGGGCACTGCCGTTGCTGTGGGAACTGCACAAAGGTCATCCGAATCTGCTGGCGACGCATCTCGACCCGAACCCGGCCGGCACGGTACCCAAGGGCTGGGTGCGCAAGCCGTACTTTTCCCGCGAGGGCGCCAACATTGAACTGCAAACGGTAGAAGGGCTGATCGTCAAAGAGGATGGGCCCTACACAGATGCGCCATTTATCCTGCAGGAATTCGCGCCGTTGCCGAAGTTTGGCGATAGCTACACGCTGATTGGCTCTTGGGTGATTGGCGATCAGGCTGCGGGGATTGGAGTGCGGGAGGACAACAGTTTGATCACCAAAGACTCCAGCCGCTTCCTGCCGCACCTGATCCTCAACTAAACCACAAATCCCCATGTGGGAACTGGGATAACCGCAGACGAAACAAATCCCACAAAAAAGGCCCGTCGCTTCAAGCGACGGGCCTTTTTATTTGCAGCGGTTACAGCAGCGAATCAGAACGGAATATCGTCATCAAAGCTGTCGAAATCCGGAGCCGGTTGCGGTGCGGCCTGCTGTGGAGCCGGGGCCGAACGCTGTTGCGGAGCCGACTGCTGCGGGCGCGGAGCCTGCTGGCGTGGAGCCGGGGCCGACTGCTGGTAGTTGTTGCCACCGCCTTGTTGGTCGCCCTGTTGTGGACGGCCGCCGAGCAGTTGCATGGTGCCTTGCATGTCGACCACGATTTCGGTGGTGTAACGCTTGATACCGTCTTTTTCCCACTCACGGGTCTGCAGCTTGCCTTCGATGTAGACCTGCGAACCTTTACGCAGGTATTCGCCGGCGATTTCGGCAACCTTGCCGAACATCGAAACGCGGTGCCACTCGGTCTTCTCGACCTTCTGACCGGTTTGCTTGTCGGTCCATTGTTCGCTGGTGGCCAGACTCAGGTTGGTCACGGCGTTACCGTTAGGCAGGTAGCGAACTTCGGGATCCTGGCCGCAAGTGCCGACCAATATGACTTTGTTAACCCCACGGGCCATAACGTTCTCCTAGGCTTCGCAAGCAGCCCCGGCCGGGTTGTTCACCAGGCGTTCGAGGGTGTCGCGATCCACTAATTCTTTGTCCAGTTTGATGTAAACAGCCGCTTCATCAGCGACTATCACTGCATCGGTTACCCCTACGAGGGCCTTGAGGCGCTCGACCAGACCCGCTTCGCGGATCGCCTCGGGCGACAACGGCAAGCGCAGACTCGTCACGTAGGGAGGTTCACGCATGGTAACAGCAAAGGCCAGCCAGATGGCAGCCAGCCCGGCACATCCAAGGAACACAACCGACAGACCGCCATGCTGAAACAGCCAGCCGCCGAGTATCCCGCCAAGTGCCGAACCGAGGAACTGGCTGGTGGAATACACGCCCATGGCCGTGCCCTTCCCGCCCGCCGGTGAAACCTTGCTGATCAGCGACGGCAATGAAGCCTCCAGCAGATTGAATGCGGTGAAGAACACCACCGTACCGATCACCAGAGCCCGCAGGCTGTCACCGAACTGCCAGAAGAATAGCTCAGTGAGCATCAGCGTCATGACGGCGCCGAGCAAAACTCGTTTCATTTTGCGTTTCTTCTCGCCATAGATGATGAACGGGATCATGGCGAAGAACGAAATCAGCAGCGCTGTGAGATAGACCCACCAGTGCTGTTCCTTGGGCAAACCGGCTTTTTCCACCAGCGCCAGAGGCAGTGCGACGAAGCTCGACATCAGCATCGCATGCAACACAAAGATACCTAAATCCAGGCGCAGCAAGTCTGGATGCTTGAGCGTCGGCATCAACGCCTGACGCGCCACGCCGGATTCACGATGCTGCAACGGCCCGGTGGAACGCGGCACCATGAACATGATGATGGCGATACCGACCAGTGCCATGGCACCGGTGGCGAGGAACAGTCCGGACAGGCCGAAAGCGCGGGTCAACAGCGGCCCGACAACCATGGCCACCGCAAACGACAAACCGATGGTCATGCCGATCATCGCCATTGCTTTGGTCCGGTGTTGTTCGCGGGTCAGGTCGGAAAGCAGCGCCATGACTGCAGCGGAAATAGCCCCGGCGCCCTGCAGGATCCGCCCGGCGATCACGCCCCAGATCGAGTCGGCCTGAGACGCCAGCACGCTGCCGAGGGCAAATACGATCAGCCCGAGGTAAATCACCGGACGACGGCCAATGCGGTCGGAAATGATCCCGAAAGGAATCTGGAAAATCGCCTGGGTCAGACCGTAAGCGCCGATAGCCAAGCCGATCAGGGCCGGGGTCGCGCCAGCCAGGTCCATGCCGTAGGTCGCCAGTACCGGCAACACCATGAACATGCCAAGCATACGGAAGGCGAACACTAGGGCCAGACCGCTCGCTGCGCGAGTCTCGCTGCCACTCATGCGTTCGCTGTGGGGATCGTGCATGGAAAAACCTCGTGTGAACCGGCGGCGATTCTACCAGTCCCATCGAAAGACGGGGTATATCGCGACGCTATGACGCGTATAGATGAAACTCTCTTCATGTAAGGCAAAAAGCCCTTTGCTTGATAGTGTGCATCCATCCAGTATTTGCCCGTATACTCCTACGTTTTCGACGCCCGCCGAGCGAGGCCACTTTGGACAAGATCCTGATACGTGGGGCCCGTACCCACAACCTGAAGAACATCGACCTGACCCTGCCACGGGACAAATTGATCGTCATCACCGGCCTGTCCGGATCCGGCAAGTCGTCCCTGGCCTTCGATACGCTCTACGCCGAAGGTCAGCGCCGCTATGTCGAATCGCTGTCGGCCTATGCCCGCCAGTTCCTGTCGATGATGGAAAAGCCAGACGTCGACACCATCGAAGGCCTGTCGCCGGCGATTTCCATCGAACAGAAGTCGACCTCGCACAACCCGCGTTCCACGGTCGGCACCATCACCGAAATCTACGACTACCTGCGTTTGCTTTATGCACGCGTGGGTACGCCGCGCTGCCCGGATCACGATATTCCACTGGAGGCGCAGACCGTCAGCCAGATGGTCGATCTGGTGCTGGCGCAGCCGGAAGGCAGCAAACTGATGCTGCTGGCCCCAGTGATCCGCGAACGCAAAGGTGAACATCTTTCAGTCTTCGAAGAGCTGCGTGCCCAAGGTTTCGTTCGCGCCCGGGTCAACGGGCGGATCTGCGAACTCGATGAACTGCCGAAACTGGATAAACAGAAGAAGCACTCGATCGATGTGATCGTCGACCGTTTCAAGGTTCGCGCCGATCTGCAGCAACGTCTGGCCGAATCCTTCGAGACCGCGCTGAAATTGGCGGATGGCATCGCCCTGGTCGCACCGATGGACGATGAGCCGGGCGAAGAGATGATCTTCTCCGCGCGCTTCGCTTGCCCGATCTGTGGCCACGCGATCAGCGAGCTGGAACCCAAGCTGTTCTCCTTCAACAACCCGGCCGGCGCTTGCCCGACCTGTGATGGCCTGGGGGTTAAGCAGTTCTTCGATATCAAGCGGCTGGTCAACGGCGACCTGACCTTGGCCGAAGGTGCGATTCGCGGCTGGGACCGGCGCAACGTCTATTACTTCCAGATGCTCGGCTCACTGGCCTCGCACTACGGTTTCAGCCTCGAAGTACCGTTCAACGAACTGCCGGCCGATCAGCAGAAATTCATCCTGCATGGCAGCGGTTCGCAGAACGTCGACTTCAAATACCTGAACGACCGTGGCGACATCGTCAAACGTTCGCACCCGTTCGAAGGTATCGTGCCGAACCTGGAGCGTCGCTACCGCGAGACCGAGTCGGCGAGCGTGCGCGAAGAGCTGGCCAAGTTCCTCAGCACCCAATCGTGCCCGGATTGCCGGGGTACCCGTCTGCGTCGCGAAGCGCGGCATGTGTGGGTGGGCGAAAAAACGCTGCCAGCGGTGACCAACCTGCCGATCGGCGATGCCTGCGAATACTTCGGCGAGCTGAAGATGACCGGCCGCCGCGGCGAGATCGCTGACAAGATCCTCAAGGAGATTCGCGAGCGTCTGCAGTTCCTCGTCAATGTCGGTCTCGACTATCTCTCGCTGGACCGCAGTGCCGACACCCTGTCCGGTGGCGAGGCGCAACGGATTCGTCTGGCCAGCCAGATCGGTGCCGGGCTCGTCGGTGTTCTGTACATCCTCGATGAACCGTCCATCGGCTTGCACCAACGCGATAACGATCGACTGCTCGGCACACTCAAGCACCTGCGCGATATCGGCAACACGGTGATCGTGGTCGAGCATGACGAAGACGCGATTCGCCTGGCCGACTACGTGGTGGATATCGGCCCGGGCGCCGGCGTGCATGGCGGACAAATCGTGGCCGAAGGCACACCGGCCGAAGTCATGGCGCACCCGGATTCCCTGACGGGTAAATACCTGTCGGGCCGCGTGAAGATTGAAGTGCCGGCCAAACGTACGCCGCGCAACAAGAAGCTGAATCTGTCGCTCAAAGGGGCGCGCGGGAACAACCTGCGCAATGTCGATCTGGACATCCCGATTGGTCTGCTGACGTGTGTGACCGGCGTGTCCGGCTCGGGCAAATCGACGCTGATCAACAATACGTTGTTCCCGCTGAGCGCTACGGCTCTCAACGGCGCAACAACGCTGGAAGCGGCAGCGCACGACAGCATCAAAGGCCTGGAGCATCTCGACAAGGTGGTCGATATCGACCAGAGCCCGATTGGCCGTACACCGCGCTCCAACCCCGCGACCTATACCGGCCTGTTTACGCCTATCCGGGAACTGTTCGCCGGCGTACCGGAGTCACGTTCACGTGGTTACGGCCCTGGGCGTTTCTCGTTCAACGTCAAGGGCGGGCGCTGCGAAGCGTGTCAGGGCGATGGTCTGATCAAGGTAGAAATGCACTTCCTGCCAGATATCTACGTGCCGTGTGATGTGTGCAAGAGCAAGCGCTACAACCGTGAAACCCTTGAGATCAAATACAAGGGCAAGAGCATCCACGAAACCCTCGAGATGACCATCGAAGAGGCCCGGGAGTTCTTCGATGCGGTGCCGGCACTGGCGCGCAAGCTGCAGACGCTGATGGATGTTGGCCTGTCGTACATCAAGCTCGGCCAGTCGGCGACGACGTTGTCCGGCGGTGAGGCGCAGCGCGTGAAGCTGTCTCGCGAGCTGTCCAAGCGCGACACCGGCAAAACGCTGTACATCCTCGATGAGCCAACCACCGGTTTGCACTTCGCAGACATTCAGCAATTGCTCGATGTTCTGCATCGACTGCGCGACCACGGCAACACCGTGGTGGTGATTGAGCACAACCTCGACGTGATCAAGACGGCCGACTGGCTGGTCGATCTCGGGCCGGAGGGTGGTTCCAAAGGCGGGCAGATCATTGCCACCGGCACGCCTGAGGATGTCGCCGAGATGAAGCAATCTCACACCGGTCATTACCTCAAGCCACTGCTGATCCGCGACCGGGCCTAAACGCCAGGCATGAAAAAGCCCCTGTCACTTCAGCAGTGACAGGGGCTTCTTTATATCGGTTGCAATCAGGACGCCTGGGATTGCAGGTAGTTCTCGAGACCGATTCGCTTGATCAGGCCCAACTGCTTTTCCAGCCAGTAGGTGTGATCTTCTTCGGTATCGTTGAGCTGAACCCGCAGGATCTCACGGCTGACATAGTCTTTGTGCTGCTCGCACAGCTCGATGCCTTTGCACAGGGCAGCGCGAACTTTGTATTCAAGACGCAGATCCGCCTCAAGCATCTCCGGCACAGTGGTACCGACATCCAGATCATCCGGACGCATGCGCGGCGTGCCTTCCAACATCAGAATCCGGCGCATCAACGCATCAGCGTGACCCGCTTCCTCTTCCATCTCGTGGTTGATTCGCTCGTAGAGCTTGGTGAACCCCCAGTCCTCATACATCCGCGAATGAACGAAATATTGATCACGCGCGGCCAGTTCGCCGGTCAGCAACGTGTTGAGGTAATCGATTACGTCTGGGTGGCCTTGCATCGCCCTACATCTCCCTACTTGAAAGTCTGTAGTTTGAACCAAGCTGACCGGAAGGTCACCCGATTCGCGCAATAAAAGCGAAGATATTCTTAGAAAAGCAGCCTAAATAACGCAAAAACCGCCCAGATGAGGGCGGTTCTGCTTCTCGTTTAGACTTCGTTAAGCTGTACGTTGAGCAGCTTTGCGATTGCTTCTCCATACGCTGGATCGGCTTTGTAGAAATGCTGCAACTGACGATCAACCACATCTGACGAAACACCGCTCATGGCGCCGGCGATATTGCTGACCAGCAAAGCTTTCTGCTCATCGTTCATCAGGCGGAACAGCGCACCTGCATGGCTGTAGTAATCGGTATCTTCGCGGTGATCGTAGCGATCGGCAGCACCGCTCAAGGCCAGTGCAGGCTCAGCGTAACGCGGAGCTTGTTTCGGCGCATCCGTGTAGCTGTTCGGCTCGTAGTTAGGTGCTGCACCACCGTTGCTGCCGAACGCCATCGAGCCATCACGCTGGTAGGTGTTAACCGGGTTGCGTGGTGCATTCACCGGCAACTGCTGGTGGTTTGTACCCACACGGTAGCGGTGGGCATCGGCGTAAGCGAATACACGACCTTGCAGCATGCGATCAGGCGACAGACCGACACCTGGCACCATATTGCTTGGGCCGAACGCGGCTTGCTCGACTTCAGCAAAGTAGTTCTGCGGGTTGCGGTTCAGCTCCAGCTCACCCACTTCGATCAGCGGGAATTCTTTCTGCGACCAGGTTTTGGTGACGTCGAAAGGGTTCTCGTAATGCGCCGCAGCCTGGGCTTCGGTCATGATCTGAATGCACACGCGCCATTTCGGGAAGTCACCGCGCTCGATGGCTTCGAACAGGTCGCGCTGAGCGTAGTCAGGATCAGTGCCCGCCAATCGCGCAGCATCGGCCGGTGCCAGATTCTTTATGCCTTGTTTGGTCTTGTAGTGCCACTTGACCCAGTGACGTTCACCTTGAGCGTTGATCAGGCTGTAGGTATGGCTGCCGAAGCCGTGCATGTGACGGTAGCCGTCGGGGATGCCTCGATCGGAGAACAGAATAGTGACCTGGTGCAGCGCTTCGGGCGAATGCGACCAGAAATCCCACATCATTTGCGTACTTTTCAGGTTGCTTTGCGGCAGGCGTTTTTGCGTGTGGATAAAGTCAGGAAACTTCAGCGGATCACGAATGAAGAACACTGGCGTGTTGTTACCGACGATGTCCCAGTTACCTTCTTCGGTATAGAACTTCAGAGCGAAGCCGCGCGGATCGCGCTCAGTGTCAGCCGAACCACGTTCACCACCAACAGTGGAGAATCGCAAAAAGGTCGGCGTCTGTTTTCCTACCGATTCGAACAGCTTGGCGCTGGTGTACTCGGTGATATCGCGGGTCACGGTGAATGTGCCGTAAGCACCCGAGCCTTTGGCGTGAACACGACGCTCAGGAATGTTCTCACGGTTGAAGTGGGCAAGCTTCTCGATCAGATGAAAGTCGTCGAGCAGCAGCGGGCCACGAGGGCCAGCGGAGCGAGAATTCTGGTTATCAGCGACAGGAGCGCCACTGGCGGTCGTAAGCGTTTTGATCTGGCTCATACGGTCTTCTTCCTCTGTCAGTCTTGAAACTGCCGGCTAATCGGCTTGGAGGGAAGTATCAATCATCCATGTGACAGCCACAAATTCATTAACTTGCGCACATCGATAGATAATTACTAATCATGTTTCCCGGCACATAGTGCCAACAGAGACATGTCAGAAGCTTGTATGAACAGCGCATTTTATTGCGCGCACAAAAAACCGGGCACTAGGCCCGGTTCTTTGTTTCAGACTGACGTCTTACTCGGCGGATACAGCTTCGCCAGCAGTAGCACGATCAACCAACTCGACGTACGCCATAGGCGCGTTGTCGCCAGCGCGGAAACCGCACTTGAGGATGCGCAGGTAGCCACCCTCACGGGTAGCATAACGCTTGCCCAGGTCGTTGAAGAGCTTACCAACGATAGCTTTCGAACGAGTACGGTCGAAAGCCAGACGGCGGTTAGCCAGGCTGTCTGTCTTGGCCAGAGTGATCAGCGGCTCGGCAACGCGGCGCAGTTCTTTGGCTTTTGGCAGAGTAGTTTTGATCAGCTCGTGCTCGAACAGCGACACCGCCATGTTTTGGAACATGGCCTTGCGGTGCGAGCTGGTGCGGCTCAGGTGACGACCACTTTTACGATGACGCATGGTTCATTCCTTACCAAACACTACGTTCGGTGATTACGACGATCAGGCAGTCGCCTTGTCGTCCTTCTTAAGACTTGCAGGCGGCCAGTTGTCGAGGCGCATGCCGAGGGACAGACCGCGGGAGGCCAGAACGTCCTTGATTTCAGTCAAGGATTTCTTGCCCAGGTTCGGAGTCTTCAACAGCTCTACTTCGGTACGCTGAATCAGGTCACCGATGTAGTAGATGTTTTCCGCCTTAAGGCAGTTAGCCGAACGTACAGTCAGTTCCAGATCGTCAACCGGGCGAAGCAGGATCGGATCGATCTCGTCTTCCTGCTCGACAACCACTGGCTCACTGTCACCCTTGAGGTCGACGAACGCAGCCAACTGCTGTTGCAGGATGGTTGCAGCGCGGCGGATAGCCTCTTCAGGATCCAGAGTACCGTTGGTTTCCAGATCAATAACCAGCTTGTCCAGGTTGGTACGCTGCTCGACACGGGCGTTTTCCACCACGTATGCGATACGGCGAACCGGGCTGAACGAAGAGTCAAGCTGCAAGCGACCGATGCTGCGGCTTTCGTCTTCATCGCTCTGACGCGAGTCGGCTGGTTCATAACCACGACCACGAGCTACGGTGAGCTTCATGTTCAGGGCGCCGTTAGACGCCAGGTTAGCGATTACGTGATCGGGATTAACGATCTCGACATCATGATCCAGCTGAATATCGGCAGCGGTAACCACCCCCGAACCCTTCTTCGACAAGGTCAGCGTAACTTCGTCACGACCGTGCAGCTTGATGGCCAGACCTTTAAGGTTCAACAGGATTTCAATTACGTCTTCCTGTACACCTTCGATGGCGCTGTACTCGTGGAGCACACCGTCAATCTCGGCCTCGACTACTGCGCAGCCGGGCATTGAGGACAACAGGATGCGTCGCAGCGCGTTGCCCAGGGTGTGGCCAAAACCACGCTCGAGAGGCTCGAGAGTGATCTTGGCGCGGGTTGGACTGACAACCTGCACATCAATGTGGCGGGGTGTCAGGAACTCATTTACCGAAATCTGCATGGATGCACCTATTTTCTAGCCCTTACTTGGAGTAGAGCTCGACAATCAGGCTTTCGTTGATGTCGGCGGACAGATCACTGCGAGCAGGAACGTTCTTGAAAACGCCCGACTTCTTCTCAGTGTCTACTTCTACCCATTCTACGCGGCCACGTTGGGCACACAGATCGAGAGCTTGGACAATGCGAAGTTGGTTTTTTGCTTTCTCGCGAACTGCAACCACGTCACCAGCACGAACCTGATACGACGGAACGTTTACGGTCTGACCGTTAACGCTGATCGACTTGTGCGATACCAGCTGACGGGATTCGGCACGAGTCGAACCAAAGCCCATACGGTATACAACGTTGTCCAGACGGCATTCGAGCAGTTGCAGCAGGTTTTCACCGGTTGCACCTTTCTTGCCAGCAGCTTCTTTGTAGTAGCCGCTGAACTGACGCTCGAGAACGCCGTAGATACGACGGACCTTCTGCTTTTCACGCAGTTGGGTGCCGTAATCGGACTGGCGACCGCGGCGTTGGCCGTGGATACCAGGTGCTGCTTCAATGTTGCACTTCGATTCGATCGCGCGCACGCCGCTCTTCAGGAAGAGATCGGTGCCTTCGCGACGAGCGAGTTTGCATTTTGGACCAATGTAACGAGCCATTCTTTACAATCTCCTGGATTACACGCGGCGCTTCTTCGGCGGACGGCACCCGTTGTGCGGGATTGGCGTCACGTCGGTGATGCTGGCGATCTTGTAGCCACAGCCGTTCAAAGCGCGGACTGCGGATTCACGACCTGGACCTGGACCCTTGACGTTAACGTCGAGGTTTTTCAGGCCGTATTCCAGCGCAGCTTGACCAGCACGTTCAGCAGCTACTTGAGCAGCAAACGGGGTGGACTTGCGGGAACCGCGGAAACCCGAACCACCGGAGGTAGCCCAGGAAAGAGCGTTACCTTGACGGTCGGTAATGGTCACGATGGTGTTGTTAAAAGATGCATGGATGTGGGCGATGCCATCAACCACTGTCTTTTTAACTTTTTTACGAGGACGAGCAGCAGGTTTTGCCATGATTAAATTCCTGTCGATTCGCTGGGGCGATTACTTGCGGATCGGCTTACGCGGACCTTTACGGGTACGCGCGTTGGTCTTGGTACGCTGACCGCGTACTGGCAGACCACGACGATGACGCAGACCGCGATAGCAACCGAGGTCCATCAAGCGCTTGATTTTCATGTTGATTTCGCGACGCAGGTCACCTTCAGTGGTGAACTTCGCCACTTCGCCACGCAGCTGTTCAATTTGCTCGTCGCTCAGATCTTTGATCTTTGCTGCTGGGTTTACCCCAGTCACTGCACAGATCTTCTGCGCAGTTGTGCGACCAACACCATAGATGTAGGTCAGCGAGATAACAGTATGCTTGTTATCTGGAATGTTAACGCCTGCAATACGGGCCATTCAGTGGGACTCCAATTGACAGCTACCTACGCCCCGGAAGCCAAGAAATAGGGCGCGAGATAATATCGCTGTAATAACAAATAATCAACCCGGTAGCGCACTAGCTACCGGGCTTGAAGCACAATCACACTCAGCCTTGGCGCTGTTTGTGACGCGGTTCCGCGCTGCAAATTACTCGAACAACACCTTCGCGGCGAATAATCTTGCAGTTACGGCACAGCTTTTTCACCGATGCACGAACTTTCATCACCAACTCCTCGAACCTTATGGGTACTCAGCGCAACATGCCGCTGCCGTAACCCTTCAGGTTGGCTTTCTTCATCAGGGATTCGTACTGGTGCGAAACGAGGTGCGATTGTACTTGGGACATGAAGTCCATCACAACCACGACCACGATCAGCAACGAGGTCCCGCCAAGGTAGAACGGAACGTTTGCTGCAACCACCAGGAACTGGGGCAACAGGCA
This sequence comes from Pseudomonas sp. rhizo66, assembly GCF_031931925.1. Classification (NCBI taxonomy): domain Bacteria; kingdom Pseudomonadati; phylum Pseudomonadota; class Gammaproteobacteria; order Pseudomonadales; family Pseudomonadaceae; genus Pseudomonas; species Pseudomonas sp. rhizo66. Next base: position 30,999 of record NZ_JAUJWZ010000005.1, on the reverse strand, counting down.
CACGGCCGTCATGTAAAGAGCACCGAACATGGTCAAGCGGGTCAGAACGCCATCAATGTAGCGCGCCGACTGCTCACCTGGACGGATGCCCGGAATAAAGGCACCGGACTTCTTCAGGTTTTCCGCTACGTCTTTCGGATTGAACATCAACGCCGTATAGAAGAAGCAGAAGAAAATAATCCCTGCACTAAACAGCAGAATATTCAACGGCTGACCAGGAGCGATCGACTGCGAGATGTCCTGCAACCAGCCCATACCTTCAGACTGACCGAACCAGGCACCCAACGAAGCCGGGAACAGCAAAATGCTGCTCGCGAAAATAGCCGGAATAACACCGGCCATGTTCACCTTCAACGGTAGGTGGCTAGTCTGCGCAGCAAAAACCTTACGGCCCTGCTGACGCTTGGCGTAGTGAACAGCGATACGACGCTGACCACGCTCAATGAACACCACGAAACCGATAATCGCTACTGCCAGCAAACCGATGGCAACCAAGGCGAAGATGTTGATATCACCCTGACGCGCAGACTCGAAAGACTGCCCGATTGCTCTCGGAAGACCGGCGACGATACCCGAAAAAATCAACATCGAGATACCGTTGCCTACACCACGCTCAGTAATCTGCTCACCCAGCCACATCATGAACATCGCACCAGCCACAAAAGTGGATACCGCGACGAAATGGAAGCCAAAGTCACCAGTGAACGCAACGCCCTGCCCCGCCAGACCAATGGACATGCCAATAGCCTGAACGAGAGCGAGGACGACGGTGCCGTAGCGGGTGTACTGGCTGATCTTGCGACGGCCAGCTTCACCTTCCTTCTTCAACTGCTCCAGCTGCGGGCTGACGGCGGTCATCAGTTGCATGATGATCGATGCCGAAATGTACGGCATGATCCCCAGTGCAAAGATGCTCATCCGTTCCAGCGCGCCGCCGGAGAACATGTTGAACAAGCTAAGAATGGTCCCCTCATTCTGTCGAAACAGGTCTGCGAGTCGGTCCGGGTTGATACCTGGAACCGGGATGTGTGCGCCTATTCGGTAGACGATAATCGCCAGGAACAGAAAACGCAGACGAGCCCAGAGTTCAGACATACCGCCTTTGCCGAGCGCAGAGAGAGCACCTTGCTTAGCCATTTATTCCTCGAACTTGCCGCCAGCTGCTTCGATAGCCGCACGCGCACCTTTGGTGGCGCCGATTCCCTTGCCGATAGTGACAGCGCGAGTCACTTCACCGGACAGCATGATTTTCACACGCTGTACGTTGACGTTGATCACGTTGGCATCTTTCAGGGACTGCACGGTGACGATGTCGCCTTCCACTTTAGCCAGCTCGGACAGACGCACTTCTGCGCGGTCCATGGCTTTCAGGGAAACGAAACCGAACTTCGGCAGGCGACGATGCAGCGGCTGTTGACCGCCTTCAAAGCCTGGAGCAATGGTGCCACCGGAGCGGGAGGTCTGACCTTTGTGACCACGGCCACCAGTCTTACCCAAACCGCTACCGATACCACGGCCCGGACGATGCTTTTCGCGACGGGAACCCGGCGCTGGACTCAGATCATTGAGTTTCATCGATTAACCCTCGACACGCAGCATGTAGTAAGCCTTGTTGATCATCCCGCGATTCTCGGGAGTATCCTGGACTTCTACAGTGTGACCGATGCGACGCAGACCCAGACCCTTAACGCACAGTTTGTGGTTAGGGATGCGGCCGGTCATGCTTTTGATCAGCGTTACTTTAACGGTAGCCATGATCAGAAGATCTCCTTAACGCTTTTGCCACGCTTGGCGGCAATGGATTCAGGAGACTGCATAGCTTTCAAACCTTTGAAAGTGGCGTGAACCACGTTTACCGGGTTAGTCGAGCCGTAGCATTTGGCCAGAACGTTCTGAACGCCAGCAACTTCGAGGACAGCACGCATAGCGCCGCCAGCGATGATACCGGTACCTTCAGAAGCAGGCTGCATGTACACCTTCGAAGCGCCGTGAGCGGACTTCATTGCGTACTGCAGAGTGGTGCCGTTCAGATCAACTTGGATCATGTTGCGGCGAGCAGCTTCCATTGCCTTCTGGATCGCAGCAGGCACTTCACGCGACTTGCCACGGCCGAAGCCAACACGCCCTTTACCATCACCAACCACGGTCAACGCGGTGAAAGTGAAGATACGGCCGCCTTTAACGGTTTTGGCTACGCGGTTAACTTGAACCAGCTTCTCAATGTAGCCTTCGTCGCGCTTTTGGTCGTTATTTGACATAACTTAGAACTCCAGCCCAGCTTCACGAGCAGCATCAGCCAGCGCTTTAACGCGGCCGTGGTACTTGAAGCCAGAGCGGTCGAAAGCCACTTGCGAGACGCCAGCGGCCTTAGCACGCGTAGCGACCAGCTGGCCAACCTTTGTGGCCGCGTCGATGTTGCCAGTGGCGCCATCACGCAGTTCTTTATCCAAAGTCGAGGCGCTTGCCAGGACTTTGTTGCCGTCGGCCGAGATGACCTGGGCGTAGATGTGCTGCGACGAGCGGAACACGCAGAGACGCACGACTTCGAGTTCGTGCATTTTCAGGCGTGCTTTGCGAGCGCGACGCAGTCGAGTAACTTTTTTGTCGGTCATTTGCTATGCCCTACTTCTTCTTGGCTTCTTTACGACGGACGACTTCGTCCGCGTAGCGCACACCTTTGCCTTTGTACGGCTCTGGTGGACGGAAGTCGCGGATCTCAGCGGCCACTTGACCTACCAGCTGCTTGTCGATGCCCTTGATCAGGATATCGGTCTGGCTAGGAGTCTCAGCGGTGATGCCTTCCGGCAGTTCGTAATCCACTGGGTGCGAGAAGCCAAGGGCCAGGTTCAGAACCGTGCCTTTTGCTTGCGCCTTGTAACCAACACCGACCAGCTGGAGCTTGCGCTCGAAGCCTTGGCTTACGCCTTGGACCATATTGTTTACCAACGCACGCGTGGTACCGGCCATTGCGCGAGTTTGTTGATCGCCATTGCGAGCAGCGAAACGCAGCTCACCAGCTTCTTCAACGATCTCAACGGACGAATGGATGTTCAGTTCAAGAGTACCCTTGGCACCCTTCACCGAAAGCTGTTGGCCTGCGAATTTTACTTCGACACCGGCTGGCAGCTTAACGGGGTTCTTAGCGACGCGAGACATGCTTATCCCCCCTTAGAACACAGTGCAAAGAACTTCGCCGCCGACACCGGCAGCGCGCGCAGCACGATCCGTCATCACACCTTTGTTGGTGGAGACGATAGACACGCCAAGACCGCCACGAACTTTCGGCAGATCTTCAACGGACTTGTACTGACGCAGGCCTGGACGACTAACGCGCTTCACTTCTTCGATAACCGGACGGCCTTCGAAGTACTTCAGCTCGATGGACAACGACGGCTTAGCGTCGGTGGTGATCTGAAAATCCGCGATGTAACCTTCGTCCTTCAGGACTTTTGCTACAGCCACCTTCAGCGTGGAAGACGGCATGCTTACGACAGACTTTTCAGCCATCTGGGCATTACGGATTCGAGTTAGCATGTCCGCTAACGGGTCCTGCATACTCATGGGCTAGACGCTCCTAATACAGAAAAATTAGCCTTGCGGCTACTACTTGTCGCCGAGAACTTCCGGGCATGAAAAACACGGGCTCAGGCGAGCCGGTCATTCTAGACACACCCCAGAAATGAATCAAGCCCCAAAAGGGGCTTGATTCAGATTCAAGGCCACCGATGGTCAGGTTCTTGCGAACCCGAACATCGAGACTTTGACAGCAATTACCAGCTGGCTTTAACCAGACCTGGTACGTCACCACGCATTGCAGCTTCACGCAGCTTGTTACGGCCAAGGCCGAACTTGCGGTAAACGCCGTGCGGACGACCAGTCAGGCGGCAACGGTTACGCATGCGCGAGGCGCTTGCGTCACGTGGTTGCTTCTGCAGCGCTACGGTAGCTTCCCAACGCGCTTCTGGACTTGCGTTCAGATCAACGATGATAGCTTTCAGCGCTGCACGCTTGGTGGCGTACTTGGCAACGGTAAGCTGACGCTTCAGCTCACGGTTTTTCATGCTCTTCTTGGCCATTTTCCTACTCCAATCAGTTGCGGAACGGGAATTTGAAAGCACGCAGCAGAGCGCGGCCTTCATCATCGTTCTTGGCAGTGGTGGTCAGGGTAATGTCCAGACCGCGGAGAGCATCGATCTTGTCGTAGTCGATTTCCGGGAAAATGATCTGCTCTTTCACGCCCATGCTGTAGTTACCACGACCATCGAAGGACTTGGCATTCAGGCCGCGGAAGTCGCGAACCCGAGGCAGGGAGATCGACAGCAGACGATCCAGGAACTCATACATACGCTCACGGCGCAGGGTCACTTTGACGCCGATCGGCCATCCTTCGCGGACTTTAAAGCCAGCGATGGATTTCCGAGCGTAGGTCACAACGACTTTCTGGCCGGTGATCTTTTCCAGGTCAGCAACAGCGTGCTCGATGACTTTTTTGTCGCCGATCGCTTCGCCCAGACCCATGTTCAGGGTGATTTTTGTAACGCGCGGAACTTCCATCACGTTCGAAAGCTTAAGTTCTTCCTTAAGTTTCGGAGCGATTTCCTTCCGGTAAATCTCTTTTAGTCGTGCCATGGTCTTCTACCTAGCAGTGTTCAAGCATCAACCGCTTTTTGGGTCGACTTGAAGACACGAATTTTCTTACCGTCTTCTACTTTGAAACCAACGCGGTCAGCCTTGTTGGTTTCGCCGTTGAAGATGGCGACGTTGGAAGCGTGCAGTGGCGCTTCTTTCTCGACGATACCGCCCTGTACGCCCGACATCGGGTTAGGCTTGGTATGACGCTTGACCAGGTTCAGACCACCAACAACCAGACGGTTGTCAGCAAGAACCTTCAGCACCTTACCGCGCTTACCTTTGTCTTTGCCGGCGATCACGATGATCTCGTCGTCACGACGAATCTTTTGCATGTCGGATCTCCTTACAGCACTTCTGGGGCGAGCGAGACGATCTTCATGAACTTCTCAGTACGAAGTTCACGGGTCACTGGCCCAAAGATACGGGTGCCGATCGGCTCTTGCTTGTTGTTCAGAAGAACAGCAGCGTTGCCATCAAAGCGGATAATGGAGCCATCAGCACGACGTACGCCGTGACGAGTGCGGACTACAACAGCAGTCATCACTTGGCCTTTTTTCACTTTACCGCGAGGAATTGCTTCCTTAACGGTAACTTTGATGATGTCACCGATACCAGCGTAACGACGATGGGAGCCACCCAGCACCTTGATGCACATAACACGGCGAGCGCCGCTGTTATCGGCCACATCGAGCATGGATTGAGTCTGAATCATATAATTTCTCCGACCCCTAGCCCTTAGACTTCCACAGCGCGTTCGAGAACATCAACCAGCGCCCAAGACTTGGTCTTGGCCATCGGACGAGTTTCACGAATAGTGACTTTGTCGCCGATGTGGCACTGATTGGTTTCGTCGTGCGCGTGCAGCTTAGTCGAACGCTTAACGTATTTACCGTAGATCGGGTGCTTTACGCGACGCTCGATCAGAACGGTGATGGTTTTGTCCATCTTGTCGCTGACAACACGGCCAGTCAGCGTACGGACAGTTTTTTCGGCTTCAGCCATGATCACTTACCTGCCTGCTGGTTGAGCACAGTCTTCACGCGAGCGATGTCACGCTTAACTTGCGAGAGCAGATGAGACTGCCCCAACTGGCCAGTTGCTTTCTGCATGCGCAGATTGAACTGGTCGCGCAGCAAGCCGAGCAGTTGCTCGTTCAGCTGCTGTGCGGATTTTTCACGAAGTTCATTCGCTTTCATCACATCACCGTCCGTTTAACAAAGGAGGTGGCGAGCGGCAGCTTTGCAGCAGCCAGGGCGAAAGCCTCACGCGCCAGCTCTTCAGAAACACCCTCGATTTCATACAGGACTTTACCTGGCTGAATCTGGGCAACCCAGTACTCCACGTTACCCTTACCTTTACCCATACGAACCTCGAGAGGTTTTTTGGAGATCGGCTTGTCCGGGAATACACGGATCCAGATCTTGCCGCCACGTTTTACGTGACGGGTCAGAGCACGACGCGCTGACTCGATCTGACGAGCGGTGAGACGACCACGAGCAACAGACTTCAGCGCGAACTCGCCGAAGCTGACTTTGCTACCGCGCAGTGCCAGACCACGGTTGTGGCCGGTCATCTGCTTGCGGAACTTCGTACGCTTTGGTTGCAACATTTGGCGTACCCCTTACTTAGCAGCTTTTTTACGAGGCGCTGGTGCTTGTGGTTTCAGTTCTTCTTGGCGACCACCAATAACTTCGCCTTTGAAGATCCAAACCTTTACACCGATCACACCGTAAGTGGTGTGAGCTTCGTAGTTGGCATAGTCGATGTCGGCACGCAGGGTGTGCAATGGCACACGACCTTCGCGATACCATTCAGTACGTGCGATTTCAGCACCGCCGAGACGACCGCTCACTTGGATTTTGATGCCTTTGGCACCAATGCGCATGGCGTTCTGTACTGCGCGCTTCATAGCGCGACGGAACATTACGCGACGCTCCAGCTGCTGAGCTACGCTCTGCGCAACCAGCATACCGTCGAGCTCCGGCTTGCGGATCTCTTCGATATTGATGTGCACAGGCACACCCATTTGCTTGGTCAGGTCCTGACGCAGTTTCTCAACATCTTCACCTTTCTTCCCGATAACGATACCTGGACGAGCGGTGTGGATGGTGATGCGTGCAGTTTGGGCCGGACGATGGATATCGATACGGCTTACGGACGCGCTTTTTAGTTTGTCTTGGAGATACTCACGCACTTTCAGATCTGCGAACAAGTAGTCCGCATAAGTCCGACCGTCTGCGTACCAGACGGAGGTGTGCTCCTTGACGATTCCCAGGCGAATGCCAATGGGATGTACTTTCTGACCCATCTCTTCGACTCCGTTACTTGTCAGCAACCTTGACAGTGATATGGCAAGACCGCTTGACGATGCGATCAGCACGGCCTTTGGCACGTGGCATGATGCGCTTCAGCGAACGCCCTTCGTTGACGAAAACGGTGCTGACCTTCAGGTCATCAACGTCTGCGCCTTCGTTATGCTCGGCGTTGGCTACGGCCGACTCCAGCACTTTCTTCATGATCTCGGCGGCTTTCTTACTGCTGAAAGCCAACAGGTTGAGCGCTTCGCCCACCTTCTTCCCGCGGATCTGGTCGGCGACCAAGCGGGCTTTCTGGGCGGAGATTCGAGCGCCCGACAACTTAGCGGCTACTTCCATTTCCTTACCCCTTAACGCTTGGCTTTCTTGTCAGCCACGTGCCCGCGATAGTTGCGGGTACCGGCGAACTCGCCCAGTTTGTGGCCGACCATGTCTTCGTTAACGAGAACTGGGACGTGCTGACGACCGTTGTGTACTGCGATGGTCAGACCGACCATTTGTGGCAGGATCATCGAACGACGCGACCAGGTTTTAATTGGTTTGCGATCGTTCTTTTCCGCCGCCACTTCGATCTTCTTCAGTAGGTGAAGATCAATAAAAGGACCTTTTTTCAGAGAACGTGGCACTGTCGTATCCCTCTATTTACTTGCGACGACGGACGATCATTTTGTCGGTACGCTTATTACCACGAGTCTTCGCGCCCTTAGTCGGGAAGCCCCATGGCGATACCGGATGACGACCACCAGAGGTACGACCTTCACCACCACCATGTGGGTGGTCAACCGGGTTCATGGCAACACCACGAACGGTTGGGCGAACGCCACGCCAGCGTTTGGCACCAGCTTTACCCAGCGAACGCAGGCTGTGCTCGGAGTTCGAGACTTCACCCAGGGTCGCACGGCATTCAGCCAGGACTTTACGCATTTCACCGGAACGCAGACGCAGGGTCACGTAGACACCTTCACGAGCGATCAGCTGAGCCGAAGCACCAGCGGAACGAGCGATCTGTGCACCTTTACCTGGCTTCAATTCGATGCCGTGTACGGTAGAACCGACTGGAATGTTGCGCAGTTGCAGAGCGTTGCCTGGCTTGATTGGAGCCAGAGCGCCTGCGATCAGCTGGTCGCCAGCACTCACGCCTTTAGGGGCGATGATGTAGCGGCGCTCGCCGTCTGCGTAGCAGAGCAGTGCGATGTGAGCAGTACGGTTTGGATCGTATTCGATACGCTCGACAGTGGCGACGATGCCATCTTTGTCGTTACGACGAAAATCGACCATACGGTAATGCTGCTTATGACCACCACCGATGTGACGAGTGGTAATACGGCCATTGTTGTTACGACCACCAGTCTTCGATTTTTTCTCGAGCAGCGGTGCGTGAGGAGCGCCTTTATGCAGCTCCTGGTTGACCACCTTGACCACAAAACGGCGGCCAGGGGAAGTCGGTTTGCATTTAACGATTGCCATGATGCACCCCTTCCTTACTCAGCACTGCTGCTGAAATCGAGATCTTGGCCTGGCTGAAGGGAGATAACTGCCTTCTTCCAGTCATTACGCTTGCCCAGACCGCGAGCAGTGCGCTTGCTCTTACCCAGAACATTCAGGGTAGTGACGCGCTCTACTTTCACGCTGAACAGGCTTTCGACGGCCTTCTTGATTTCCAGCTTGGTTGCATCAGTAGCAACCTTGAAAACGAACTGGCCTTTCTTGTCTGCCAGAACCGTAGCCTTCTCGGAAACGTGCGGGCCAAGCAGAACTTTAAATACGCGTTCCTGGTTCATCCCAGCAGCTCCTCGAATTTCTTCACGGCCGACACAGTGATCAACACCTTGTCGTATGCGATCAGACTAACTGGATCGGAACCTTGAACGTCACGTACATCTACGTGCGGCAGGTTACGAGCAGCCAGGTACAGGTTCTGATCAACAGCGTCCGACACGATGAGAACATCGGTCAGGCTCATGTTGTTCAGCTTGCCCAGCAGATCTTTGGTTTTCGGAGTTTCAACAGCGAAATCCTGAACCACGACCAGACGATCAGTACGCACCAGCTCAGCAAGGATGGAACGCATTGCTGCGCGATACATCTTCTTGTTCAGCTTCTGGGAGTGATCCTGAGGACGAGCTGCGAAAGTGGTACCGCCGCCACGCCAGATTGGGCTACGGATAGTACCGGCACGAGCACGGCCAGTACCTTTCTGACGCCATGGGCGCTTGCCGCCACCACGAACGTCGGAACGGGTCTTCTGCTGCTTGCTACCTTGACGGCCGCCAGCCATGTAGGCCACGACTGCTTGGTGAACCAGCGTCTCGTTGAATTCGCCGCCAAATGTCAGTTCGGAAACTTCGATCGCTTGAGCGTCATTTACATTTAATTGCATGTCAGCTTCCCCTTAACCGCGAGCCTTGGCTGCTGGACGTACAACCAGGTTGCCGCCAGTAGCGCCAGGAACAGCGCCCTTGACCAACAACAGATTGCGTTCAGCGTCCACGCGCACTACTTCCAGGGACTGCACGGTCACGCGCTCAGCGCCCATATGACCGGACATTTTTTTGCCCTTGAATACACGACCAGGAGTCTGGCACTGGCCGATAGAGCCTGGGACGCGGTGGGATACGGAGTTACCGTGGGTGTTATCTTGCCCGCGGAAATTCCAACGCTTGATCGTACCCTGGAAGCCTTTACCTTTGGACTGACCGGTTACATCAACCAGTTGACCAGCGGCGAAGATTTCAGCGTTGATCAGATCGCCAGCCTGGTACTCGCCTTCTTCAAGACGGAATTCCATGGTGGTGCGACCAGCGGCAACGTTCGCCTTAGCGAAGTGGCCAGCTTGAGCTGCTGTTACACGCGAAGCACGACGCTCGCCGACAGTGACTTGCACTGCACGATAGCCATCGGTCTCTTCAGTTTTGAACTGGGTGACGCGATTCGGCTCGATCTCAATGACCGTGACCGGAATGGAGACACCTTCTTCGGTGAAAATACGGGTCATACCGCATTTACGACCGACTACACCAATAGTCATGTTGTAAACCTCATGAGTGTACGGGGCTTTCACCCGCTATGGCCGCCCATTTCAGAGCGTTACACGACTAAGACCGAGTCTTAGCCGAGGCTGATCTGCACTTCCACACCGGCCGCAAGATCAAGCTTCATAAGAGCATCAACGGTTTTATCCGTTGGCTGGACGATGTCCAGAACGCGCTTATGAGTGCGGATTTCGTACTGGTCACGCGCGTCTTTGTTGACGTGCGGGGAAACCAGAACGGTGAACCGCTCTTTACGGGTAGGCAGTGGAATTGGACCACGCACTTGAGCACCAGTACGTTTCGCGGTTTCCACGATTTCCTGGGTTGATTGGTCGATCAGGCGATGGTCGAAAGCCTTCAACCTGATACGGATTTGCTGATTTTGCATTGGATTTCAGACTCCGGCTGCTATTCCCACCGGGCGCAATACGCCCGTTAAAAGGAGGCGCAATTCTATAGACGCCCCAGATAGGTGTCAACCCAATAAAAAAGCCCCCGCTGAGCGGGGGCTTTTTCAATCCATCAAGCAGACTCTATAAAAGAGATTACTCGATGATTTTGGCTACGACGCCAGCGCCGACGGTACGACCGCCTTCACGGATAGCGAAACGCAGACCGTCTTCCATCGCGATGGTTTTGATCAGGGTAACAGTCATCTGAATGTTGTCACCTGGCATTACCATTTCAACGCCTTCTGGCAGCTCGCAGTTACCAGTCACGTCAGTAGTACGGAAGTAGAACTGTGGACGGTAGCCTTTGAAGAACGGAGTGTGACGACCGCCTTCTTCCTTGCTCAGAACGTAAACTTCTGCGGTGAACTTGGTGTGTGGCTTAACCGAACCCGGCTTAACCAGAACCTGACCACGCTCAACGTCGTCACGCTTGGTACCACGCAGCAGAACGCCGCAGTTCTCGCCAGCACGACCTTCGTCGAGCAGCTTGCGGAACATTTCAACACCGGTGCAAGTAGTAACGGTGGTGTCACGCAGACCAACGATTTCCAGCGGATCCTGAACGCGAACGATACCGCGCTCGATACGACCAGTCACAACAGTACCGCGACCCGAGATCGAGAATACGTCTTCGATTGGCATCAGGAACGGCTTGTCGATCATACGAACTGGTTCTGGGATGTAGCTATCCAGAGTCTCTACCAGTTTCTTGACGGCAGTGGTGCCCATCTCGTTGTCGTCTTTGCCTTCCAGAGCCATACGAGCCGAACCGATGATGATCGGAGTGTCGTCGCCCGGGAAGTCGTAGGTGGACAGCAGGTCGCGAACTTCCATCTCAACCAGTTCCAACAGCTCAGCGTCGTCTACCAGGTCAGCCTTGTTCAGGAAAACCACGATGTACGGAACGCCTACCTGACGGGACAGCAGGATGTGCTCACGGGTTTGTGGCATCGGACCATCAGCGGCCGAGCAAACCAGGATAGCGCCGTCCATCTGAGCAGCACCGGTGATCATGTTCTTCACGTAGTCAGCGTGACCTGGGCAGTCAACGTGAGCGTAGTGACGGATCAGCGAGTTGTACTCAACGTGCGCGGTGTTGATGGTGATACCGCGAGCTTTTTCTTCTGGAGCGCTGTCGATCTTGTCGAATTCAACTACGGCCGAACCGAAAACTTCGGAGCAGACGCGGGTCAGAGCAGCGGTCAGAGTGGTTTTACCGTGGTCAACGTGACCGATGGTGCCAACGTTGACGTGCGGTAGGGAACGATCAAATTTTTCTTTAGCCACGACAATTAACTCCTAGCCTAAAGGGGCTGAATCAGCCTTGTTTTTTGGTTACGGATTCGACGATGTGCGACGGAGCCGTATCGTATTTTTTGAATTCCATAGAGTAGCTTGCGCGACCCTGGGACATGGAACGAACGTCGGTCGCATAACCGAACATCTCACCCAGCGGAACTTCGGCACGGATAACCTTGCCGGACACTGTGTCTTCCATACCCTGGATCATGCCGCGACGACGGTTAAGGTCGCCCATTACATCACCCATATAGTCTTCAGGCGTAACAACCTCTACAGCCATGATCGGCTCAAGCAACTCACCACCGCCCTTCTGGGCCAGCTGCTTGGTCGCCATGGAGGCAGCCACTTTAAACGCCATCTCGTTGGAGTCGACGTCGTGGTAAGAACCATCGAACACGGTAGCCTTCAGGCCGATCAGCGGATAGCCGGCAACAACGCCGTTCTTCATCTGCTCTTCGATACCCTTCTGGATAGCCGGGATGTATTCCTTAGGAACCACACCACCTACAACTTCGTTCACGAATTGCAGACCTTCCTGACCTTCGTCAGCAGGAGCAAAACGAATCCAGCAGTGACCGAACTGGCCGCGACCACCGGACTGACGAACGAACTTGCCTTCGATTTCACAGTTCTTCGTGATGCGCTCACGATACGAAACCTGAGGCTTGCCGATGTTGGCTTCGACGTTGAACTCACGGCGCATCCGGTCAACCAGGATGTCCAAGTGCAGCTCGCCCATGCCGGAGATGATCGTTTGACCAGTCTCTTCATCAGTTTTAACGCGGAAAGACGGGTCTTCCTGAGCGAGTTTGCCCAGAGCGATACCCATTTTTTCCTGGTCATCCTTGGTCTTAGGCTCTACGGCAACCGAAATAACCGGCTCCGGGAAGTCCATGCGAACCAGAATGATTGGCTTGTCAGCGTTGCAGAGGGTTTCACCAGTGGTGACGTCCTTCATGCCGATCAGGGCCGCGATGTCACCAGCGCGCACTTCCTTGATCTCTTCACGGGCGTTTGCGTGCATTTGCACCATACGACCCACGCGCTCTTTCTTGCCTTTAACCGAGTTGATTACGCCGTCGCCGGAGTTCAACACGCCCGAGTAAACACGGACGAAGGTCAAGGTACCCACGAATGGGTCGGTAGCGATTTTGAACGCCAGAGCAGCAAACGGCTCGTCATCACTTGCGTGACGCTCCATTTCCTCTTCCTCGTTATCAGGGTTGGAACCCTTGATAGCTGGAATATCGGTAGGAGCAGGCAGGAAGTCGATAACGGCGTCGAGAACCAGGGGAACGCCCTTGTTCTTGAACGAAGAACCGCAAACAGCCAGAACGATTTCGCCGGCGATAGTACGCTGACGCAAAGCAGCTTTGATCTCTTCGATCGACAGCTCTTCGCCTTCCAGGTACTTGTTCATCAGCTCTTCGTTGGCTTCGGCAGCAGCTTCAACCATGTTGTTGCGCCACTCTTCCGCCAGCTCTTGGAGCTCAGCAGGAATGTCCTTGCGAACAGGGACCATACCTTTGTCAGAGTCGTTCCAGTAGACAGCTTGCATGTTGATCAGATCGATCTGACCCTGGAAGTTGTCTTCGGAACCGATAGCCAACTGGATCGGCACCGGAGTGTGACCCAGACGCTGCTTGATCTGACCGATCACGCGCAGGAAGTTGGCACCAGCACGGTCCATCTTGTTTACGTAAACAAGACGTGGAACGCCGTATTTGTTGGCTTGACGCCATACGGTTTCCGACTGTGGCTCAACACCAGAAGTACCACAGAACACAACGACAGCGCCGTCGAGTACGCGCAGGGAACGCTCAACTTCAATGGTGAAGTCTACGTGGCCCGGGGTATCGATTACGTTGAAGCGATGCTCATGCGGGTACTGCTTCTCGGAACCTTTCCAGAAGGCGGTGATTGCAGCAGAAGTAATGGTAATACCACGCTCCTGCTCCTGCACCATCCAGTCTGTGGTCGCGGCGCCATCATGCACCTCGCCCATTTTGTGACTTTTGCCGGTGTAAAAAAGGACGCGCTCGGTGGTGGTGGTTTTACCAGCATCCACGTGAGCGACGATACCGATGTTACGGTAGCGGCTAATCGGAGTAGTACGAGCCATAAAGCCCTCGCAAAATTAGTGAAGCTAAAATTAGAAGCGGTAGTGCGAGAAAGCTTTGTTGGCTTCAGCCATACGGTGCACGTCTTCACGCTTCTTAACAGCAGCACCTTTACCTTCAGCAGCATCCAGCAGTTCGCCAGCCAAACGCAGAGCCATAGACTTCTCGCCACGCTTACGGGCGAAGTCTACCAACCAGCGCATTGCCAGAGCGTTACGACGGGAAGGACGAACCTCGACCGGAACCTGGTAAGTAGCACCACCAACGCGGCGCGACTTCACTTCGACCAGCGGAGCGATGGCGTCGAGTGCTTTTTCGAAGAGTTCCAGGGGATCGGTGCCAGCCTTACGGGTCGCAACGGTTTCCAGGGCACCATAAACGATACGCTCGGCAACGGCTTTCTTGCCGCTTTCCATAACGTGGTTCATGAATTTGGCGAGGATCTGGCTTCCGTATTTCGGATCGTCCAGAATCTCACGCTTTGCTGCTACGCGACGTCTTGGCATGATAAGCCCTCAAGCGGTCTTCAGGTTAGCTCGGGACAGATCCAGTGGATGCGTGCCCGACCTTACTCTTATCGACTCAATAAAATGAAAATCTGCAAAGCGACCGATTACTTCGGACGCTTGGTACCGTACTTCGAACGACCCTGGTTACGACCTTTAACGCCGGAAGTATCCAAGGAGCCGCGAACGGTGTGGTAACGAACACCTGGCAAGTCTTTTACACGACCGCCGCGGATCAGTACCACGCTGTGCTCTTGCAGGTTGTGACCTTCACCACCGATGTACGAGGAAACCTCGAAACCGTTGGTCAGGCGCACACGGCATACTTTACGCAGTGCCGAGTTAGGTTTTTTCGGCGTAGTGGTGTACACACGGGTGCACACGCCACGACGTTGCGGGCAGTTCTGCAGCGCAGGTACGTCGGATTTCTCGACGATACGCTTACGCGGCTGACGTACCAGCTGGTTGATAGTTGCCATCTACTAGCTCCACTGTTGTCTTGCGACGCTATTGTCTTGCAAGAAAAGCAAAATGGCAGGAACGAATTCCCGCCAAATTTAGGGGATCAAGAGTCTAAAGAGGATCTTGCCCCCAGTCAAGGCAAGGCCCCGACCTCCCCGCCCTTCGAACCTCGACAAAATGTCTCGATTCGATGAACGGAGCGATCAGGGCCTTACGCTCATTTACCGCAGAACTCAGTTACCGCTCGAGTTCAGCGCTTCGGTCAGTGCAGCTTCCACTTCACTGGCGCTTACGCGCAACGGCTTGTCAGCATCACGACGACGCTTACGCTCGCTGTGATATGCCAGACCGGTACCCGCCGGGATCAGACGACCCACGACGACGTTTTCTTTCAGGCCGCGCAGGTAATCGCGCTTGCCGGTGACTGCCGCTTCGGTCAGTACGCGGGTGGTTTCCTGGAAGGAAGCCGCCGAGATGAACGATTCGGTGGACAACGACGCCTTGGTGATACCCAGCAGAACGCGAGTGAACTTGGAGACAAACTTGTCTTCCGCGCCCAGACGCTCGTTCTCTACCAGTACGTGAGTCAGTTCCATCTGGTCGCCCTTGATGAAGCTGGAATCGCCGGACTCGGAGATCTCAACTTTACGCAGCATCTGACGCAGGATGGTCTCGATGTGCTTGTCGTTGATCTTCACGCCTTGCAGACGGTAAACGTCCTGGATCTCGTTCACGATGTACTTCGCCAGCGCGCTCACACCCAGCAGACGCAGGATGTCGTGCGGATCGCTTGGGCCGTCGGAGATAACTTCGCCGCGGTTTACCTGTTCGCCTTCGAACACGTTCAGGTGACGCCACTTCGGAATCAGCTCTTCGTACGGATCGCTACCGTCGTTCGGGGTAATGACCAGACGGCGCTTGCCTTTGGTCTCTTTACCGAACGCGATGGTGCCGCTGACTTCAGCCAGAATCGACGCTTCTTTCGGACGACGGGCTTCAAACAAGTCGGCAACACGCGGCAGACCACCGGTGATGTCACGGGTCTTCGAAGTTTCTTGCGGGATACGCGCGATAACATCACCGATCGCGATCTTCGCACCGTCCGCCACACCGACCAAGGCGTTGGCTGGCAGGAAGTACTGAGCAATAACGTCAGTGCCTGGCAGCAACAGATCCTTGCCATTGTCGTCGACCATCTTCACTGCTGGACGGATTTCCTTACCGGCAGCTGGACGATCTTTCGCGTCGAGTACTTCAATGTTGGTCATACCGGTCAATTCGTCAGTCTGACGCTTGATCGTGATGCCTTCTTCCATGCCCACGTAGGTCACGGTACCTTTCATCTCGGTAACGATCGGGTGAGTGTGCGGATCCCACTTGGCCACGATTGCGCCAGCGTCGACCTTGTCACCTTCTTTAACCGAAATCACAGCACCGTACGGCAGCTTGTAACGCTCACGCTCGCGACCGAAGTCATCAGCAATGGCCAGCTCACCGGAACGGGACACAGCAACCAGGTGACCATCCACTCGCTCAACGTGCTTCAGGTTGTGCAGACGGACGGTACCGCCGTTCTTCACCTGAACGCTGTCAGCTGCGGAAGTACGGCTTGCCGCACCACCGATGTGGAACGTACGCATCGTCAGCTGGGTACCCGGCTCACCGATGGACTGGGCAGCGATAACGCCGACCGCTTCACCGATGTTCACCTGGTGACCACGAGCCAGATCACGGCCGTAGCACTTGGCGCAAATGCCATAGCGGGTTTCGCAACTGATCGGCGAACGCACGATCACTTCGTCGATGCTGTTCAGCTCGATGAACTCAACCCACTTCTCGTCTACCAGAGTACCGGCAGGAACGATGACGTCCTCGGTGCCTGGCTTGAATACGTCACGGGCAATAACACGACCCAATACGCGCTCACCCAACGGCTCTACAACGTCACCGCCTTCAATGTGCGGAGTCATCAGCAGACCGTGTTCGGTGCCGCAATCGATCTCGGTTACAACCAGATCCTGCGCCACGTCTACCAGACGACGAGTCAGGTAACCGGAGTTCGCAGTTTTCAACGCGGTATCCGCCAGACCTTTACGAGCACCGTGAGTCGAGATGAAGTACTGAAGTACGCTCAAACCTTCACGGAAGTTCGCAGTAATCGGCGTTTCAATGATGGAACCGTCCGGCTTGGCCATCAGACCACGCATACCGGCCAGCTGACGAATCTGTGCTGCGGAACCCCGCGCACCCGAGTCAGCCATCATGTACATCGAGTTGAAAGACTCTTGGTCGACTTCAACGCCATGACGGTCGATAACCTTCTCTTTCGAGAGGTTGGCCATCATTGCCTTGGAAACTTCGTCGTTCGCTTTCGACCAAAGGTCGATCACTTTGTTGTACTTCTCGCCCTGCGTTACCAGGCCGGAGGCGTACTGGCTCTCGATCTCTTTCACTTCGTCGGTGGCAGCACCGATGATGCGGGCTTTTTCATCGGGGATAACGAAGTCGTTAACACCGATGGAAACGCCGGAGATGGTCGAGTAAGCAAAACCGGTGTACATCAACTGGTCAGCGAAGATCACGGTCTCTTTCAAACCAACCACGCGGTAGCACTGGTTGATCAGCTTGGAGATCGCCTTTTTCTTCATCGGCAGGTTGACGACGTCGTACGACAGACCTTTTGGCACAACCTGGAACAGCAGCGCACGGCCGACAGTGGTGTCGACGATACGGGTACCGCTCACGCTGTTGCCGTCACGGTCGTTGACGGTTTCGTTGATACGTACTTTAACCTTGGCGTGCAGTGCGGCTTCGCCGGCACGGAACACACGGTCAACTTCCTGCAGATCCGCGAATACACGACCTTCGCCTTTGGCGTTGATCGCTTCACGAGTCATGTAGTACAGACCCAATACAACGTCCTGCGACGGAACGATGATTGGCTCACCGTTGGCTGGCGACAGAATGTTGTTGGTCGACATCATCAACGCACGCGCTTCGAGCTGGGCTTCCAGCGTCAGCGGTACGTGCACGGCCATTTGGTCGCCGTCGAAGTCGGCGTTGTACGCGGCGCAGACCAGAGGGTGCAGCTGGATAGCCTTACCTTCGATCAGTACCGGTTCAAACGCCTGGATACCCAAACGGTGAAGGGTCGGTGCACGGTTGAGAAGAACCGGGTGTTCGCGAATCACTTCAGCGAGAACGTCCCAAACCTCTGGCAGTTCGCGCTCGACCATTTTCTTGGCCGCTTTGATGGTGGTCGCGAGACCACGCATTTCCAGCTTGCCGAAAATGAACGGTTTGAACAGCTCGAGAGCCATCTTCTTCGGCAGACCGCACTGATGCAGACGCAGGGTCGGGCCTACGGTAATTACCGAACGACCGGAGTAGTCAACACGCTTACCGAGCAAGTTCTGACGGAAACGACCTTGCTTACCCTTGATCATGTCAGCCAGGGATTTCAGAGGACGCTTGTTCGAACCGGTGATAGCGCGGCCACGACGACCGTTGTCGAGCAGAGCATCGACAGCTTCCTGCAACATACGCTTTTCGTTGCGCACGATGATGTCCGGAGCGGACAGATCCAGCAGGCGCTTCAAACGGTTGTTACGGTTGATCACTCGACGATACAGATCGTTGAGGTCGGAAGTCGCGAAACGACCGCCGTCCAGCGGGACCAGTGGACGCAGGTCTGGCGGCAGAACCGGCAGAACGGTCAGCACCATCCACTCTGGCAGGTTGCCGGAACCCTGGAAGGCTTCCATCAACTTCAGACGCTTGGACAGCTTCTTGATCTTGGTTTCGGAGTTGGTTTGCGGAATTTCTTCACGCAGACGGCCAATCTCGTGTTCCAGGTCGATAGCGTGCAGCAGTTCACGGACAGCTTCTGCACCCATGCGGGCGTCGAAGTCGTCACCGAACTCTTCCAGCGCTTCGAAGTACTGCTCGTCGTTCAGAAGCTGACCTTTTTCAAGGGTGGTCATGCCTGGATCGATAACGACGTAGCTCTCGAAGTAGAGAACGCGCTCGATATCACGCAGGGTCATGTCCATCAGCAAGCCGATACGGGACGGCAGCGATTTCAGGAACCAGATGTGGGCAACCGGCGAAGCCAGTTCGATGTGCGCCATGCGCTCACGACGAACCTTGGCCAGTGCAACTTCAACGCCGCACTTCTCGCAGATCACACCACGGTGCTTCAAGCGCTTGTACTTACCGCACAGGCACTCGTAATCCTTTACCGGGCCAAAGATCTTGGCGCAGAACAGGCCGTCACGCTCAGGTTTGAACGTACGGTAGTTGATGGTTTCCGGCTTTTTAACTTCACCGAACGACCATGAGCGGATCATCTCAGGCGAGGCCAATCCGATACGGATGGCGTCGAACTCTTCGACTTGACCCTGGTTTTTCAGCAAATTCAGTAGGTCTTTCAAGGCCTTTCCTCCTGGCGGAGCAGAGAGCGGGCAATCCTGCCCCGCTCTCGATTCGCGTCACGTGTTATTCGGTTTCCAGATCGATATCGATGCCGAGGGAACGAATTTCCTTGATCAACACGTTGAAGGACTCGGGCATGCCCGGCTCCATACGGTGATCGCCATCCACGATGTTTTTGTACATCTTGGTACGGCCGTTCACATCGTCCGACTTCACTGTGAGCATTTCTTGCAGAGTGTAAGCAGCACCGTATGCTTCCAGTGCCCAGACCTCCATCTCCCCGAAACGCTGACCACCGAACTGCGCCTTACCACCCAGCGGCTGCTGGGTAACCAGGCTGTACGAACCGGTAGAACGCGCGTGCATCTTGTCGTCTACCAAGTGGTTCAGCTTCAGCATGTACATGTAGCCAACGGTAACTGGACGCTCGAACTTGTTGCCGGTACGGCCGTCAGTCAGCTGCATCTGGCCGCTTTCCGGCAGGTCTGCCAGTTTCAGCATGGCCTTGATTTCGCTTTCCTTGGCGCCGTCGAACACTGGGGTGGCCATTGGAACACCGCCACGCAGGTTCTTCGCCAGATCCAGGATTTCCTGATCGGAGAAGCTGTCCAGATCTTCGTTACGACCGCCGATCTGGTTGTAGATCTCGTCCAGGAAGGTGCGCAGTTCAGCGACTTTACGCTGCTCTTCGACCATCCGGTTGATCTTCTCGCCCAGACCTTTGGCCGCGAGGCCCAAGTGGGTTTCAAGGATCTGACCAACGTTCATACGCGAAGGTACGCCCAGCGGGTTGAGGACCACGTCGACCGGGGTGCCATTGGCATCGTGCGGCATGTCTTCAACCGGCATGATCACGGAGACCACACCTTTGTTACCGTGACGACCGGCCATCTTGTCGCCCGGCTGGATGCGGCGACGGATTGCCAGGTAAACCTTGACGATTTTCAGCACGCCTGGAGCCAGGTCATCGCCCTGCTGCAGTTTGCGCTTCTTGTCTTCGAACTTATCGTCCAGCAGACGGCGGCGATCAACGATGTAAGCCTGAGCCTTCTCGAGCTGCTCGTTCAGAGCATCTTCAGCCATGCGCAGCTTGAACCACTGACCATGCTCAAGACCGTCGAGAACTTCGTCGGTGATTTCCTGACCTTTCTTCAGACCGGCGCCGCCTTCAGCCTTGTGGCCTACCAGAGCGGAACGCAGACGTTCGAAAGTAGCGCCTTCAACGATACGGAACTCTTCGTTCAGATCCTTGCGGATCTCGTCCAGCTGGGACTTCTCGATCGACAGAGCACGAGCATCACGCTCAACGCCGTCGCGAGTGAAGACCTGTACGTCGATGACAGTACCTTTGGTACCGGTAGGTACACGCAGGGAGGTGTCTTTAACGTCGCTGGCTTTTTCACCGAAGATTGCACGCAGCAGTTTTTCTTCCGGAGTCAGCTGGGTCTCGCCTTTCGGAGTGACCTTGCCCACCAGGATGTCGCCTGCGCCAACTTCAGCACCTACATAAACGATACCGGCTTCGTCCAGCTTGTTCAGTGCAGCTTCACCCACGTTAGGGATGTCCGCAGTGATTTCCTCTGGGCCAAGCTTGGTGTCACGGGCCACACAGGTCAGTTCCTGAATGTGGATCGTGGTGAAACGGTCTTCCTGAACCACACGCTCGGACAGGCAGATGGAGTCTTCGAAGTTGAAGCCGTTCCATGCCATGAACGCGATGCGCATGTTCTGACCCAGCGCCAGTTCACCCATGTCGGTGGACGGGCCGTCGGCCATGATGTCGCTACGCTGAACGCGATCACCCTTGCTCACCAGCGGACGCTGGTTGATGCAGGTGTTCTGGTTCGAGCGGGTGTATTTGGTCAGGTTGTAGATGTCGACACCCGCTTCGCCGGTTTCAACTTCGTCATCAGCAACACGAACCACGATACGGCTGGCGTCGACGGAATCGATCACGCCGCCACGACGAGCCACGACGCAAACGCCGGAGTCACGGGCTACGTTACGCTCCATGCCGGTACCTACCAGCGGCTTGTCAGCGCGCAGGGTTGGTACAGCTTGACGCTGCATGTTCGAACCCATCAACGCACGGTTGGCGTCGTCGTGCTCGAGGAACGGAATCAGCGACGCTGCGACCGAAACTACCTGCTTCGGCGAGACGTCCATCAAGGTGACTTCTTCTGGCGCCTTAACGGTGAATTCGTTCAGGTGACGTACGGCTACCAGTTCGTCGATCAGGACTTTCTGGTCGTTCATGGTCGCCGAAGCCTGCGCGATCACGTGATCGGCTTCTTCAATAGCGGACAGGAACACGATCTCGTCGGTAACCACACCCTCTTTCACAACGCGGTACGGACTTTCCAGGAAGCCATACTGGTTGGTGCGAGCGTAAGCTGCCAGGGAGTTGATCAGACCGATGTTCGGACCTTCCGGCGTTTCAATCGGGCATACACGGCCGTAGTGAGTCGGGTGTACGTCACGAACTTCAAAGCCTGCGCGCTCACGAGTCAGACCGCCAGGGCCGAGTGCAGAGACACGACGCTTGTGGGTGATCTCGGACAGCGGGTTGTTCTGGTCCATGAACTGCGAGAGCTGGCTGGAACCGAAGAACTCTTTCACCGCCGCAGCCACTGGCTTGGCGTTGATCAGGTCTTGCGGCATCAGGCCTTCGCTTTCAGCCATCGACAGACGCTCTTTGACCGCACGCTCAACGCGTACCAGGCCAACGCGGAACTGGTTCTCGGCCATTTCACCTACGCAGCGAACACGACGGTTACCCAGGTGGTCGATGTCATCGACGATGCCTTTACCGTTACGGATGTCGACCAGAGTCTTCAGTACCGCGACGATGTCTTCCTTGCACAGCACGCCCGAACCTTCGATCTCGGTACGACCGATACGACGGTTGAACTTCATCCGGCCGACCGCAGACAGGTCATAACGCTCAGGGCTGAAGAACAGGTTGTTGAACAGGGTTTCGGCAGCGTCTTTGGTCGGCGGCTCGCCTGGACGCATCATGCGATAGATCTCGACCAGCGCTTCCAATTGGTTGCTGGTGGAGTCGATCTTCAGGGTGTCGGAGACGAACGGACCGCAGTCGATATCGTTGGTGTACAGAGTTTCGATGCGAACAACGCCGGCCTTGGCAATTTTTGCCAGGACTTCGGTGTTCAGCTCGGTGTTGCACTCTGCCAGGATTTCGCCGGTAGCCGGGTGCACGATGACCTTGGCGGTGGTGCGACCCAGAACGTAGTCCAGAGGCACTTCCAGGGTCTTGATACCGGCTTTTTCGATCTGGTTGATGTGGCGCGCGGTAATACGGCGGCCCGCTTCAACAATGACCTTGCCCTTCTCGTCCTGAATGTCCAGAACCGCGATTTCACCACGCAGGCGCGATGGCACCAGTTCCAGGCTGAGGGTTTCGCCGCTCAGGTGGAAGACGTTGGTGGTGTAGAACGCGTCCAGCACTTCTTCAGTGGTATAGCCGAGCGCGCGCAGCAGTACCGATGCCGGCAGCTTGCGACGACGGTCGATACGCACGAATACGCAGTCTTTCGGGTCGAACTCGAAGTCCAGCCACGAACCGCGGTAAGGAATAATGCGCGCGGAGTACAGCAGTTTGCCGGAGCTATGCGTCTTGCCGCGGTCGTGGTCAAAGAACACGCCCGGGGAACGGTGCAGCTGGGAAACGATTACACGCTCGGTACCGTTGATTACGAAGGTACCGTTCTCAGTCATCAGGGGGATTTCACCCATGTAGACTTCTTGCTCTTTGATGTCCTTGATCGCTTTGTTCGACGATTCTTTGTCGAAAATGATCAGGCGCACTTTAACCCGCAAAGGTACGGCGAAAGTTACACCGCGCAATACGCATTCTTTGACATCAAATGCCGGTTCGCCCAAGCGATAACCGACGTACTCCAGCGCAGCATTGCCGGAGTAGCTGATGATCGGGAAAACGGATTTGAAGGCCGCATGCAGGCCCACGTCGCGGAACTGATCTTTAGTCGCTCCCGCTTGCAAGAATTCACGATACGAATCCAGCTGGATGGCCAGGAGGTACGGCACATCCATGACGTCCGGCAACTTGCTAAAGTCCTTGCGGATACGTTTTTTCTCAGTATATGAGTAAGCCATCAGCGTTCCCCAGCTTGGTCACCTGCTTGTTTGGCCCCTCCCGACGGGAGCAGCCAGAAAATCGTGCAAACCCCATGGTTTGCTCCACCGCATCGGGTGGTTACAGCGCCCTTATCAGCACCGACCCAGTCGGCTGCCAATAACGGAAAAAGGCCGGTGGCAAGAGCCACCAGCCATCAGCCTGTCGCTTGACGCTCGGGCTGGAGGAGCAAAGTCGATACTTATTTCAGTTCGACTTTAGCGCCTGCTTCTTCCAGCTTCTTCTTAGCGTCTTCAGCAGCTTCTTTCGAAACGCCTTCAGCTACAACCTGAGGAGCGCCGTCTACTTTCTCTTTGGCTTCTTTCAGGCCCAGACCGGTCAGTTCACGAACTGCCTTGATCACGTTAACCTTCTTCTCGCCAGCTTCCAGCAGAACAACGTTGAACTCGGTTTGCTCTTCAACAACAGCGGCAGCAGCAGCTGGACCAGCCGAAGCAGCAGCAGCGGTAACACCGAAGGTTTCTTCCATCGCTTTGATCAGCTCAACGATTTCCACTACGGATTTCTGGCCGATTGCTTCGATGATTTGTTCGTTAGTCAGAGACATGACTCAATTCCTGAATTGGGGGACGGCCTACGCGACCATCGAAATAAACAAAAAACGCGAGAAGTTGACGAGCCTTAGGCTGCGGCAGCTTCTTTCTGGTCGCGAATTGCCGCCAGAGTACGAGCCAATTTGCTGGTAGCGCCTTGAATCACGCTCATCAGCTGAGAAATTGCTTCGTCACGGGTCGGCAGAGTTGCCAGTACGTCGATCTGATTAGCTGCGAGGAACTTGCCCTCGAACGCAGCTGCCTTGATCTCGAACTTGTCCTGACCCTTGGCAAACTCTTTGAAGATACGGGCAGCAGCGCCCGGATGTTCGTTCGAGAATGCAATCAGGGTCGGGCCGGTGAACACGTCGTTGAGGACACTGTATTGAGTGTCAGCAACAGCGCGCTTGAGCAGGGTGTTACGTACAACACGTACGTAAACGCCAGCTTCACGAGCCTCTTTACGGAGTCCGGTCATTGCGCCTACTGTTACGCCACGTGCATCAACCACGACAGCGGACAGAGCGACTTTGGCAGCCTCGTTGACTTCAGCGACGATGGCCTTCTTGTCTTCGAGATTAATTGCCACGGGTTTAACTCCTGCTTGTTACCGTTTCATTCGATCGGAACCGAATGTCGTTTTGGTGTCTGATTCGGTAAGGAACCGGGAGCACCATCTGCGTAGGCTTATGGTTTAAGACTTGCGTCGCCTACGGTCTTGGATAGCCCCCGCCAGGCAGGGACCCCAATCTTTCAATTGGCGCGAACCGTCGCGCCAACCTTTGTCTTACGCGTCGAGCGAGCTCTGATCGATAACCAGACCTGGGCCCATAGTGGTGCTCAGGGTAACGCGCTTGACGTAGATACCTTTCGAAGAAGCTGGTTTGATGCGCTTCAGATCAGCGATCAGGGCTTCAACGTTTTCCTTCAGCTTGACGGCATCGAAGCCGATCTTGCCAACGGAAGTGTGGATGATGCCGTTTTTGTCGGTGCGATAACGAACCTGACCAGCTTTGGCGTTCTTAACCGCGGTAGCTACGTCCGGAGTTACGGTACCAACCTTAGGGTTAGGCATCAGGCCACGTGGACCGAGGATCTGACCCAGTTGACCTACAACGCGCATTGCATCCGGGGATGCGATAACCACGTCATAGTTCAGGTCGCCGCCTTTCATTTCGGCAGCCAGGTCGTCCATACCTACACGGTCAGCGCCGGCAGCCAGAGCGGCTTCAGCAGCTGGACCCTGGGTGAACACAGCAACGCGAACGGTCTTGCCAGTGCCGTGTGGCAGCACAGTAGCGCTACGAACGACCTGGTCGGATTTACGCGGGTCAACACCCAGGTTTACAGCAACGTCGAACGACTCGCTGAACTTGACAGTCGACAGCTCAGCCAGCAGAGCAGCAGCGTCTACAATGTTGTAGGCCTTGCCTGCTTCGATTTTGCCGGCGATAGCCTTTTGACGCTTGGTCAGCTTAGCCATTACACACCCTCCACGTTAAGGCCCATGCTACGAGCAGAACCGGCGATAGTACGCACGGCTGCATCCATATCAGCTGCAGTCAGATCCGCGTTTTTGGTTTTCGCGATTTCTTCCAGCTGAGCACGGGTAACAGTGCCAACCTTAACGGTGTTCGGACGAGCGGAACCGCTGGTCAGACCGGCCGCTTTCTTCAGCAGAACCGAAGCAGGGGTGGATTTGGTTTCGAAAGTGAAGCTACGGTCGCTATAGACAGTGATGATCACTGGAGTCGGCAGACCTGCTTCAAGACCCTGAGTACGGGCGTTGAAAGCCTTGCAGAATTCCATGATGTTCACGCCGTGCTGACCCAGAGCAGGACCAACAGGTGGACTTGGGTTAGCCTGAGCGGCCTTCACTTGCAGCTTGATGTAAGCGGTAATTTTCTTGGCCATGAGGCACTCCAATTACGGGTTCGAACGCCTCGAAAGGCTCCCCGGTTACTTGCGCGTTTATCCCAGTGACGACAAAACCCCACAGCCTAGGGCTGCGGGGTTGGGATGCTTGTTCAGTTAGACCTTTTCGACCTGACTGAACTCCAACTCTACCGGAGTAGAGCGACCGAAAATGAGCACCGCCACTTGGATCCGGCTCTTTTCGTAGTTAACTTCTTCAACAACGCCATTGAAATCAGCAAATGGACCGTCATTGACTCGCACCGTTTCACCTGGCTCGAACAGAGTCTTCGGCTTAGGCTTGTCGCTACCATCAGCAACACGACGCAGAATTGCTTCCGCCTCTTTATCGGTGATTGGGGCAGGCTTATCAGCAGTACCGCCGATAAAACCCATCACCCGAGGAGTATCCTTGACCAAGTGCCAAGTACCCTCATTCATATCCATCTGAACCAGCACATAGCCTGGAAAGAACTTGCGTTCGCTTTTGCGCTTCTGGCCATTACGCATTTCAACCACTTCTTCAGTGGGAACCAGAATCTCGCCAAAGCCATCTTCCATGCCAGCCAGCTTTACGCGCTCGATCAGCGAGCGCATCACATGCTTCTCGTAACCCGAGTAAGCATGCACAACATACCAACGCTTAGCCACGGGACACCCTTAGCCGACAATCAAGGAAACAAGCCAGCCGAGCAGGGAATCAAGCCCCCACAACAGCAACGCCATAACCAGAACAACAGCCACCACAATAAGGGTGGTCTGCGTGGTTTCTTGGCGAGTTGGCCAAACGACTTTACGAATCTCGGTGCGAGCTTCCTTAACCAGTACAAAGAAAGACTTGCCCTTCGCAGTCTGCAGGCCTACAAAGGCAGCTACAGCAGCAATGGCAAGTAAAGCGAGTACACGGTACAGGATCGGCGAAGCAGAGTAATACTGATTGCCAACAACGCCAACAACCACCAAAGCGACAACTACAAGCCACTTGAGCAGATCGAAGCGAGAGCCTTGAGCTTCAGCTTTAGGAGTCATCTATGAAGATCCTGTGAAAAGAAAGCCAGACACACCGAGTGAATCTGGCAGGTCAGGAGGGAATCGAACCCCCAACCTACGGTTTTGGAGACCGTCGCTCTGCCAATTGAGCTACTGACCTAAAACAAAATCAGGCCGACCATTATGCCGGCCCGAAAAATACATTACAACTACTTACTCGATGATTTTGGCTACGACGCCAGCGCCGACGGTACGACCGCCCTCACGGATAGCGAAACGCAGACCGTCTTCCATCGCGATGGTTTTGATCAAGGTAACAGTCATCTGAATGTTGTCACCTGGCATTACCATTTCAACGCCTTCTGGCAGCTCGCAGTTACCAGTCACGTCAGTAGTACGGAAGTAGAACTGTGGACGGTAGCCTTTGAAGAACGGAGTGTGACGACCGCCTTCTTCCTTGCTCAGAACGTAAACCTCTGCGGTGAACTTGGTGTGTGGCTTAACCGAACCCGGCTTAACCAGAACCTGACCACGCTCAACGTCGTCACGCTTGGTACCACGCAGCAGAACGCCGCAGTTCTCGCCAGCACGACCTTCGTCGAGCAGCTTGCGGAACATTTCAACACCGGTGCAAGTAGTAACGGTGGTGTCACGCAGACCAACGATTTCAAGCGGATCCTGAACGCGAACGATACCGCGCTCGATACGACCAGTCACAACAGTACCGCGACCCGAGATCGAGAATACGTCTTCGATTGGCATCAGGAACGGCTTGTCGATCATACGAACTGGTTCTGGGATGTAGCTATCCAGAGTCTCTACCAGTTTCTTGACGGCAGTGGTGCCCATCTCGTTGTCGTCTTTGCCTTCCAGAGCCATACGAGCCGAACCGATGATGATTGGAGTGTCATCGCCCGGGAAGTCGTAGGTGGACAGCAGGTCGCGAACTTCCATCTCAACCAATTCCAACAGCTCAGCGTCGTCTACCAGGTCAGCCTTGTTCAGGAAAACCACGATGTACGGAACACCTACCTGACGGGACAGCAGGATGTGCTCACGGGTTTGCGGCATCGGACCATCAGCGGCCGAGCAAACCAGGATAGCGCCGTCCATCTGAGCAGCACCGGTGATCATATTCTTCACGTAGTCAGCGTGACCTGGGCAGTCAACGTGAGCGTAGTGACGGATCAGCGAGTTGTACTCAACGTGCGCGGTATTGATGGTAATACCGCGAGCTTTTTCTTCTGGAGCGCTGTCGATCTTGTCGAATTCAACTACGGCCGAACCGAAAACTTCGGAGCATACGCGAGTCAGAGCAGCGGTCAGAGTGGTTTTACCGTGGTCAACGTGACCAATGGTCCCAACGTTGACGTGGGGCAGGGAACGATCAAATTTTTCCTTAGCCATCGATATCACCCTCTACAGAAGAAATTAGACAAACAATATCAACCATTAAAACAAAGGCAGATATTTTCATATCTGCCTTGTTATATGGAGCTCTTGAGCGGATTTGAACCGCTGACCTCACCCTTACCAAGGGTGTGCTCTACCAACTGAGCTACAAGAGCAAAACACTTTGCACAACCTGCAAACTTGGAGCGGGTAGCGGGAATCGAACCCGCATCATCAGCTTGGAAGGCTGAGGTTCTACCACTAAACTATACCCGCGGAGCCTGCAGCTCACGCTTAAATCTGGTGGAGGGAGAAGGATTCGAACCTTCGAAGTCGTAGACGTCAGATTTACAGTCTGATCCCTTTGGCCGCTCGGGAACCCCTCCTAATCAGGCCGGCATTCTATACCATGCCAAGCCCCTGTCAAGCATTTTCTCATTTAAAAACCTGAGGTTAGCTGCGTTGACATCACCCCACTTTGATTTCCTGTTTAGGTCTTCGCTGTGGAGCGGGCGCCATTCTATGCAAACTATTCAGCAGGTGCAACCCCCTCACACAGCATTATTTTATGTTTTAACTCATTGAATTCCTTGGAAAGGTTTTGCAACTGAGCATCCCCTAGCAAACGCGGGCTCTGAGGCGCGACAGACAACCAATAGCCAGCCCCGGAAGCATCCTTTGACGAAGATTGCACATCCACTCCCATCTCAACCAAGCGCTTGCGCAGAGCAGTCATTGAATCCTGCTGGGTAAGCCCTCCCAGAAACAGGCATTCCTCGCGCCCGGTATCGCGCCCCTCCTTAACATCACCGGTCATTTCACTAAGCAAGCGAATGTCCTGCTGGGAACCTCGATACAAACTGAGAGGCGTAACATCCTTCGCCCGCAAAGGCGCCTCCTGCTGATGCCAGAAATAATAAAAAACATTAAGAACAAGAAGCAGCAGGAACAACCAACGCATACAAACCTCAGGAAAAAGGACACGCCATAGCCAACCCTACAAATACCAGGTCGGGAACGACTCTGGCCTGGGGCGCAACATCCGCAACCAATTCAGCATCGCCGCCAGTTAAAAAAACTGCAAAGCCTCCCCCCCAGTAGGAGCGTGCTATTTCCAGCTGCGTCAAAACGAAACCTCGCAGCATCAATGAACACCCACGCTCCACAGCC
The DNA here is from genome assembly GCF_031931925.1 of Pseudomonas sp. rhizo66. Taxonomy (NCBI): domain Bacteria; kingdom Pseudomonadati; phylum Pseudomonadota; class Gammaproteobacteria; order Pseudomonadales; family Pseudomonadaceae; genus Pseudomonas; species Pseudomonas sp. rhizo66. The sequence continues at coordinate 1,568 of NZ_JAUJWZ010000005.1, read as the reverse complement.
TCAACAGTGGTCCGCCCCGGTGCACTACTTGACAGGGCGCGCTCAGCTGCCAGATCTCCATAACGAATCTTGCGGGTATGAGTACGTAACTGATTTCGCATCAACGGCATTCCCGGACAAATGAAACCGCCCAGATGCTCACCATCCGCAGCGATAAAATCGGCAGTTACTGCAGTACCGAAATCAAGAACCAGACAAGCGCCGCGCGATGCGAGATGAAACCCGCCAAGCATGGCCAACCATCGATCAAGCCCTAGACGCTCGTAGTCCTCATAACCGTTTTTTACACCAGACATTTCACGAGCGGGCTTCGCACACACCACCGAAATATTAAACTCCCGCTCGATAACCTCGATTAATGCGCCAGTCTCCTCCGCAGTCCTGACACTGACCAAGCGACACTTGCGAAGCACAAGTCCATCGAGAGCTCTCAAACTCTCAATCAATGCAAGATCAGAGTCGACAACACCTTCGGAAAACAAAGCGCCGAGCGCAGCCTTCAGTACTCGCCATTTAATAAAACTGTTCCCACAGTCGAGCTCAAGAATCATCACGCAACCTCAGGCTGAGCTCACCACCACTAAAGACTTTTTCCACGCCATCCACCTTCAGGCGTAGTGCACCCTGACTGTCGATTCCGAGCACAACACCATTTATATGGCTGGAACCCGCAATCAATGACACAGAGCGATCTTGCCACAAATGATTCGCCTCCCATTCTGCCTGGAGAGCCGAAAATCCATCCACCTGATGGCGCTGGATGTAAGCACTTAATTGCTTACCAAGCTCAGCCACCAAGATATTGCGATCAGTGCATCTGCCTGACTCAAGCCGAATCGACGTCCATTGCTGATCCACCCCATCAGCCTGCTGCATGTTCACGTTAACGCCGATTCCCAGTACGACATGACAAACGTCTGCCGGATCTCCGACGAGCTCAAGAAGAATGCCGGCAATTTTCTTGTTACCCACCAAGACATCGTTAGGCCACTTCAATCCCGCACCCGGCACTCCAAAATTCCTCAGAGCCTGCAAGACAGCCAGCCCCACAACAAGACTCAAGCCTTCGAGCTGGCGCATTCCGCCATCGATGCGAAGGACAAGGCTGTAATAGAGATTCTCTGCAAACGGACTCACCCATTTACGACCCCGTCGCCCCCGCCCAGAGACTTGCCGCTCCGCGAGCACTAAAAAGGGCGCCAAATTACCCTGACCAATCGCACGCAAGGCTTCAGCATTTGTGGAGTCGACAGAATCCAGGACAGTAACCGGCCAACCTGGCGCTATTGCTGATAATGTCCGAGAGTCGAGCAGCGTCAATGGCGCAGCCAATTGATAGCCCCGCCCTCGAACTTTATGGATGGACAAGCCAAGCTCAGCCTCCAGATGCTGAAGCTGCTTCCACACCGCACTTCGACTTATTCCCAGGGCGGCACCCAGATCCTGACCAGAATGGAATCGACCATCTTTCAGGAGGTTCAACAACGTCTGCATGCAGATCTCGCCTCACAATGAGGCCCGAATGATAGCTATGCCCCGGGCCGTTGCATAGAAATCAAGCAGATACA